>NZ_BAABJO010000007.1:0-311563 GCF_039543345.1 Pseudonocardia adelaidensis
TGGCGTTGAAGATGTTGTGCGCGCACTTGATGAACTCGGCCTCGGCCGGGTTGGTGAAGGTGCGCAGCTCGCCGCCGAAGGGGGAGAGCAGCTCGCGCAGCCGCTCCACGGTCTGGGGGTCGCGGCTCGCGATCACCGTCATCCACGGGTTGGCGAAGTCCTCGGTGGCCGACGCCGCCCGCAGGAACTCCGGGTTCGAGGCCAGCCCGAAGCCCTCGCCCGCGGTGCGACCGGACCGCTCCTCCAGCACCGTGCGGACCAGGCCCTCGGTGGTGCCGGGCGGCACCGTGGAACGCACGACCACGGTGTGGTGCGCGGGTGCCGTCGCCAGGGCCGTGCCCACCGAGGCGGTGCCTGCCGTGAACGCGGCCAGGTCGTAGCGGTGCCCGTCGTTGGGGGTCGGCAGGGTGAGGAAGATCAACGATTCCGGCTCGCCCGACAGGTCGATCTCGGTGCGCACGTCCAGGCCGCGCTCGCGCAGCTCGCGCACCCGGTCCGGGGCGATGTCGACGAACGTGACCTCGTGACCCGCCGCCAGGAAGCCCTCACCCGTCGCAGTTCCCACGACCCCCGAGCCCACGATGAAGATCCTCGACGACTGCATGGAATTGCACCTTCCCCTATTTCTGACCGGCCGAACCTGTCGCGTCAGGGAGATGGTTCCGCAATCGAGCGGCTCCACGATCGTGTAGCCAGCGATTACCGTGCGTATGCGCACACGGTGGGCTATTGGGGCGCCGATAGCCTGTCCGGGCAGCTCAGGGAGGCGTAATGGGCCCTATGAGGGCCCCGTGGGCGACGGCCTCGATCGTCGCCGTTCAACCACCAGTAACCAGGACTGTGACGTGGGTCACGAGCGAATACACCTGGTCCAGTGAATCCGGAGCAATTGTCCGGGCGCCCGTATCCATCCCGGAAACAGCCGTTCGGGTGGCCGTGGCCCACCGCCCGGCGCACGAGTGACCCTGCGTGCGACCGTTCGGCGCTCGGTCGCCCGGTCGGGCGCACCCGGACGGCGGGGACGGCGTTTGCCGCCCGGCCTCGCGGTGCGCACCCGCTCACGCGGAGTGTTCGACCCCGCCGAGGAGCAGCGGGCGGCGCAGTCCGCGGTGAGCCGCGGTGACGGCCGCTCAGTCGTTGAGGATCGCGGCCTGCTGGTTGTCGAAGATCTCGTTGTCGCCGTCGGGCACGGCGGCCGAGCCCTTCAGCATGATCCCCGAGCGGTTGGCGAAGATGACGTTGTCCGCGATGTCCACGTCGCCGTCGATGTCCACGTACACGCCGTAGCGGCCGTTCTCGCCGACGGTGTTGGCGCGGACCGTGTTCCGCGCGGACTCGCTCACGACGCGCACGCCGTCCTGCTTGTTGCCGCGAGCCTGGTTGTTCTCGAGGAGGTTGTTCTCGGAGGTCTGGGTGACCCCGATGCCGGACTCGTTGTTGTCGTAGACCCGGTTGCCACGGATGATGCTGTCGTTGGACTCGTTGATGTTGATGCCCTGGGCTGCGTTGGCGAACGAGTCGTTGCCTTCGATCGTGTTCCGGTCCGACCGCAGGTAGAGCACGATGCCGTGGTGGTTGTTGCGGTACACCGTGTTGTCGCGGATGACGCTGTCGGTGCAGTCCTCGGCGAGGATGATGCCGTGCTTGCCGTTGTCGTGCACGACGTTGCGCTCGATGGTCAGGTTGTGCGACCCCGTGTGCGGGTCGACGCCGTACAGCTTGTTGTCGTGGAACTCGTTGTCGGAGATGACGAGTCCGCCGACGTCGTAGCTGTAGAGGCCGAAGTAGTTGTTGGACACGACGCTGTTGGTGATCTTCCCGGTCGTGCCCTCGGTGCGCCATGACAGCCCGTAGGACTCGACGGTGCTGTTGCCGAGGAACCGGATCTCGGCGTGGTCGATGTTCATCTGCGCGCCGTCGCGGGCCAGGAGGTAGCCCCGGCCGTCGTCGAGGTTGGTGTCGGCCGCGTTGGCCCCCGGCTCCCACGACGTGATGCAGGTTCCGACGACCTCGAGGCCCCCACCGGAGGGCTTCAGCGACGCGAACTTGCCGTTCTCGCTGATCAGCTTGAGCCACTTCACCTCGGGCGCGGCGATCCGCAGCGAGGCCCCGTTCGTCACGGCGATGTCGGCGCGCAGCTCCCACACGCCGTCGCCCGCGTTCCGCAGGGCGTTGCCGCTCACCTTCTGGGCCAGCGACGCCAGGGTGACCCCGTCGCCGCCGGTGAGGTTGATCGTGTTCGACCCGGCGTCGAAGGCCGCCTTCGGCGCGCCGCCCGGCTGCCCGCCGCCGCTGTCCCCCGAGGCCTCCCGGGTGCACGGCTTCGCCGGGTCGACCTTCTCGTCGGGCGCGGCCTCCTTGCGCGTGAGCGGGTCCGGCGTCGGGTTCGCGCACGCGCCCGCCAGCAGTGCGGTGACGGCGAGGAGCACCCCGAGCACGATGGCTCGGCCACGGGAGCGGGCAGCGCGGGAGTCGGTCGGTCGAGACATCGTCTGGGTCATCCTCGGGTCTGCATCGACGTCGCCGCCGGTGGTCATGATGCGCGGGCGTTCAGCCGCCGACTCCCACCGGGACCGCCGGGGGCAGGCGCTTCTTGTTGCCACCCACCCGGCGCTGCCGGAAGGAGTGCACCTGCTCGAGCACGATGGCCAGCAGGATCAGCGGCACGCCCATGGCGGCCAGCAGGTTGAGCGGCGGCAGGCTGATGTTGTTCACACCCTCGGCGGCGAACACCCCGCGCACCGCCTCCAGCGCGTGCACGCTCGAGTTGGCCAGCACCATCTGGCTGCCGGGCGCGACGTTGAGCCCCAGGTCGGTGGCGTCGATCGCCACGTTCTCGGCGCGCACCGGCTCGGGGGAGCGCACCCGCAGGCCCTCGCCGGCGCCGTTGATCGCGGTCTCCGTGATGGTGGCGGACCCGGTGACGTCGATGCCCGTGGAACCGCCGTTGATCGTGCCGCCGCTGATGACGGCGGCCGGGGTGGCGGTGCGGATCGCGCCGTCCTCGACGTGGTTGGCCGTGAGGTCGGCGATCGTGACGTCCGTGGCACCGGCCGACGAGACGATCCCGTCGCGGCCGCCGTCGATCGTCAGGCCCGCGAGCTTGATGTGCCCCGCGCCGCGCTCGATGCGGACGCCCGCCTTCGCGTCCCCGACGTGCACGCCGTTGACCTGGATCTCCTTGCCGCCGATGTTGACGCCCGCGACGCGGGTGCCCTCGATCGTGGAGTTCCTCAGCTCCAGCTTGGAGGTGCTCTTCTCGACGACCACGCCGCGGCGCCCGCCGGTCGCGTGGACGTCGTCGAGCACGATCCCGGTGCTGCCGACGTGGGTGAAGATGCCGATGGGCTGGTCGGTGGCGGTGAAGTCCGTGACCGTGACGTCCGTGGCCTGGTTCAGCCGCAGGCCGCCCGCCTCGTCCGCCTCGGTGCTGATGCCGCTGACCTGCGTGCCCGTCTGCTGGGTGACGACCAGGCCGTAGAGCTTGTTGTTGAGTGTGGTGAGCCCGCTGATCGGCCGGTCGGAGTTCTCCCCGCCGACGAACATCCCGTTGCCGCCGTTCCTCTCGGCGCGGAGGTTGGCCATCCGGGTGCCCTGGTCACCGTTGAGGACGATGCCGTCGGACTCCGACTCGGTGACCGTGAGCCCGTCGAGCTGCACGCCCTGGGCCTTCGAGACCTCCACACCGATGTTGTTGCGCTGCAGCGTGGTGCGCACGAGCGAGCCGCTGCTGCCCGGGTTGAAGCCCACGGCGGGTTCCGCGGTGGCCTGGCCGTGCTCGGGCACGCCCATGTCCGTGATGGTGACGTCGGTGGCGTTGATCTCGCCGCCGCCGGAGGCCTCGAGGAAGGGCCTGCCGACCGAGTCGAACGGCAGCTGCTGCCCGTTGCGGTCGACCCCGTTCAGAGTGGTGTTCTTCAGCGTCAGCCGGCCGCTGCCGGTGTAGATCGGGCAGGCGTCCGCCACATCGGGGCCACCGGTCAGCTTGACGGTGGGGATGTCGGAGATCTCGAACGTGACGCCGGGCGTCAGGACGATGGCGGTGTTCACCGTGGCGGTGTCGCCGTCGATGGCGATCCAGTCGCCCGGGAGCATGCGGTCGAGGTCCTTGATGTCCAGCGCGCCGGGGCGCCGGGGCACGAGCGTGGTGAGCCGTCCGTTGTCGACGACCTCGACGCGGTCGGTGCGGATGGTGACCATCTGGCGGGGGCGACCGCGCTCGTCCCACGACGCGCGTGCCTTCGCCGCCTGCTCGGCCCGCTCGGCGGCCTCCCGCTGCTGCCGGAGGATCTCCTTCTGCCGCTTCTCCTCGGCCTTGCGAGCCGCTTCGGCAGCCTCCTTGGCGGCCTTCTCCTCCGCCTTGCGCTGCTCCTCGGCCTGGCGCTTCGCCTCGAGCTCCTGCGGGGACGGCCCGGTGGGCCTCGGCCTCGTGACGCCTCCACCGGGGGTGGGATCGGGGTCGGGGTTGCCGGTGTTGCCACCGTTGCTGCCGCCGCCGTTGCTCCCGCCGCCGTTGCTGCCGCCGTCGTCGCCGGGGTCGCTGCTGCCGCCGCTGTTGCTGCCGCCGCTGTTGCTCCCGCCGTCGTCGCCGCCGGGGTCGGTACTGCCGGCGGTGTCGCCGCCGGTGCTGCCACCGTCCGGCGGGGTGGCCTGGGCCGCCACCGCGTCGACGGCCGCCGCGGCGGAGCCCGCCGTGACGGGAAGGGTGAGCGCGCCGATGGCGAGGCTCGCCAGGACGATCCTGGCGAAGCCCCGCCTGCGGGTGCGGGAGCTGGTCATGCTGCCCTCCCAACCCCGACCGCACGCATCGGGATCGTCGCGTCGTCCTGGATGCCGCCGCCTGCGCCCGCGGTGCGGACGACCTGCCCGTTCTCCACGGCGACCTGGCGGGTGCCCCACTTCTGGTACCGGATGGTCATCAGGGCGCGGATCTTGATGAGCGCCATGAGCCACGAGACGACCACGTAGCCCAGCACGAAGAAGAAGCTCGACGGCCGGCGCACGATGTGGGGCAGGAACTTCGCCGCACGGCTGATCTGCCACCACGCCACGAGGATGAGCGCCACCATCCACTCCTGCGCGATCAACGCCGTGACGAGGAAGATCGGACCGAGCAGCACCGTGAACCCCGACACGGCCTTGTCGATCATCGTGTAGGCGAGGAACGGGTGCTTCCAGACCCACGGCTTCGACAGCGCGCGCATGTCCGAGCGCCAGGTGTTGCGCGCCCACCGCACGCGCTGCTTGAAGAAGATGCGCCACTTGTCGGGGAACGTCGACCACACCACCGCCGTGCGCTGCATGTAGGTGAGGTAGCCGTGCTCGAGCGTGAGCGTGGTGAGGCGCTTGTCGTCCCCCGACAGGCAGGGGATGCCCCAGAACTTCTCCTCCATGAACTCCGCCTCGATCTCCAGCAGCAGGCTGCGGCGGTAGATCGCGGTGCGGCCGGACAGGCATGCGACGGCCTGACCCAGCAGGGTCTGGCTGGCGTTCTCGTCGAAGTACCTGTTGTCCAGGAACATGTCGGTGATCCGCGCCAGGAACCCCTTGGTGCCGTAGACGCTCTGCCGGGTGCCGACCCCGCCGATGCGGGGGTCGGCGAACGGCTTGAACACCTCGGTGGCCACGTCGGGGGCCCAGATCGTGTCGGAGTCGACGAGCGCGACGAGCTCCGTGCGTGCGGCGCGCCATCCGCGGCGCAGCGCGTCGCGTTTGCCCGGGACGTCGGTGATCACGATCCGCACCGGGTAACGGCGAGCGATCTCCTGGCAGACCGTGTCCGAGGCGTCGATGACGAGGATGACCTCCTCGACGTCGTTGGCCAGCCAGGACTCGATCGCCATGGCGAAGATCTGCGGGTCCTCCTGGTAGGTGGGGACCACGATGCTCATCGGGAGCCGGTAGTTGTTGACCACCGGCTTGTACAGCACCGCGGGGATGCGGCGCACGAGCCACGTGGCCCACCGGATGAGGCCGAGGACCCCGAGCGGGGTGCCCAGCACGTAGTAGTACGCAGGTAGGTTCATGCCGGCTCGTGCTGCTGCTGCCCGCTCGTCGCGGCGACAGCAGCCGTCTCCTTTCCACTGGCCGCCTGGCGCAGCTGGGCGTGCGAAGCAGCGTGCGTGGCGGTGTCGACCTCTTCTGAAACGATCGCCGCGAGGCGGTCGTTCGTTTCAACCACGGCCGACAGCAGGGGCATGTCGACGTCCACCGTCTTGGCGAAGCCGAGGAAGCCGCAGGTGTCCTTGGGCAGGCAGACGCCGCCGTAGGGGGCGCCGCCGCGGATGCCGTACTCGGGGTTGATCGAGCCTTCGGCGGAGCGGGCGACGGTGGCGGCGATCGGGTCCAGGTCCAGGCCGAGCTTCTGGGCGACCAGCCACATCTCGTTCCAGAAGCTGATCTTGGTGGCGTTGTAGATGTTGTGCGCGCACTTGATGAACTCGGCCTCGGCCGGGTTGGTGAAGGTGCGCAGCTCGCCACCGAAGGGGGAGAGCAGCTCGCGCAGCCGCTCCACGTTCTGCGGGTCGCGGCTGGCGATGATGGTCATCCACGGGTTGGCGAAGTCCTCGGCCGCGGAGACCGCGCGCAGGAACTCCGGGTTCGACGCGAGCCCGAAGCCCTCGTTGGCGACCATGCCGGAGTTCTCCTCCAGGGTGGTCTTGACCAGGCCCTCGGTGGTGCCCGGGGGCACGGTCGAGCGCACCACGACGGTGTGCCGGGCGGCGGAGCCGGCCAGCGCCTTGCCCACCGAGGCGGTGCCCGCGCTGAACGCCGACAGGTCGTAGCGGTGACCCTCGTGCGGGGTCGGCAGCGTCAGGAAGATGATCGACTCGGGCTCGTCGGACAGGTCGATCTCGGTACGGACGTCCCAGCCGCGGTCGCGCAGCTCGCGCACCCGGGCCTCGTTGATGTCGATGAACGTCACGTCATGGCCGGCATCCCGGAAGCCGCCACCCGTGGCTGCTCCCACGACGCCCGATCCGACGATGAAGATCCTCGACGACTGCATGGAATGCCCCTCCAAATTCATGACGACCGTTCGGGTCGCCTCTCTGACGGACGATGGTTTCGCATTCGCCCGATCCCCGATCGCCCAGGTCCTTCGTCACGCACCGCAACCGCAACGCCGGGTGCGGCCACCCGAATGCCCGGGTTTCCCCAGGTCGCCCACAGGGTGCCTGCCGCCGACGTCATCCAGTGGTGTGAGCAACCTGAGAGGATCACAGCGCTTTGTAACCATTGCCTGTGACCTCCGTCACTTCCGGAATCACTCGCTCGGAGGAATTCGGCGGTGCTTCGCCGAATAACGGTAACGTTTCCCCCGGTACCGTTCGACGGTTCTCCATAACCGCTCGGCGCCACTGCTCGACAATGGGCGCGTGGTGGTCGCCGTTCGGCGCGCGCGGACATCCGGAGCGCAACCCCGACGCGGGCTGCTCGTTCGGCACGGACAGCGATGATCGCGGGCGGTCACTCACCGTGCTCCTCGCCGCTGCCCCACGCGGGCGAACCGCCACTCCTACGGGCCACTGGCGCGCCGACCTGCGGGATCGTCCGCTCGGGCGGGGAACCGGAGACGCTCGCCGACCGCCGCGGCGACCGTCAGCCTAGCCGCGGTGAACGCTGCCCGCCGTCATCGCCCGCGCACCCGGCGTGGCTTCCCGGTCGTCCGCCCGGCCCGGCCGGTTACCCTGCGCGGGTGTCGATGGAGTCTCCCGTCCCCTTCCTGCACGGTGACCGGGAGGTCATCGACGTCCTGCACGCGCGGAGGGCTGCGCGCACCACGCCCGGATCCCGCGACGACGAGCACCGGGTCGCCCTGGTCATCGGCGGCGGCGGGATGCGCGGCGCGTACGTGGCCGGGATGCTGCGCGCGCTCGACCGGGCCGGCCTCGTTCCCGCGTTCGACGAGGTGTACGGGGCGTCCTCGGGCGGCTTCAGCGGGGCGGCCTTCCTCACCGGCGACGCCGCCGCCTGCGCCGCGAGCTACCCCGAGGACCTCTGCACCGACGTCTTCATCAACATGCGAAGGCTCGGCAGCAGGCGGCCCGTCGTCGCCCTCGACCACCTCGTGCACGACGTGCTCGGCGATCGCAAGCCCCTCGCATGGCACGAACTGGGGCGCACCCCCGCGCCGCTGCGCGTGGTGGCCACCGACGCCGCGGACCTGACCGCCCACACCCTGGAGGGCATGCAGACGGTCTCCGACTGGCAGCAGGCGCTGCGCGCGAGCGCGGCGATCCCGCTGCTGGCCGGGCCGCCGATCCCGTGGGGCGGACGGCGATGGGTGGACGGCTCGGTGGCCGAACCGCTCGCCATGGCGCGGGCACTTCGCGGCGGTGCCACCCACGTGCTCGTGCTGCTGTGCCGGGGGAGCGAGGACCTGCACGGGGACCCCGATGCCGGGCTCTCGCTGTGGGCCCGCGCGCTCGACCGGCTCGTCCCCGGGCTCGGCTCGCTCGCCCAGGGCTCCCGCCGCTACGGCGCCGACCTGCGCCTGGTCACCGACGCGGCGCACCCCGACCGCGGGCCGGGCCACCTGGCCGCCATCGGACCCGCGCGCTCCGCGGGCATGGGCTCCCTGTGCGTCGACCCGCTGCGGGTGGGCGAGGCAGTGCAGATCGGCGACGAGTCGGCGGTGGCGGCGCTGGACGCGGTGGCCGCCTGATGAGCGCTGCTGCCAGGCCACGGGCAGCCGTCGTCGTCACCGGGAGCGAGCTGCTGACGGGCGCGATCTCCGACCGCAACGGCCCGTGGCTCTCCCGCGAGCTCACCGGGCTCGGCCTCGAGGTGGCGTACGTGCAGCTCGTCGGCGACCGGCCCGCCGACCTCGCCCGCGCACTCGACCTCGCCGCCGAGGAGGGCTGCGAGCTGGTCGTCACCAGCGGCGGGCTCGGCCCCACGGCCGACGATCTGACCGCCGAGGTCGTGGCCGCGTTCGCGGGGGCGCCGCTCGAGCTGGACGAGGCGATGTACGAGCGGATCGCGACGATACTGGCCGGGTTCGCCGCCCGCACCGGATTCGGCGGCCCCGCGCTGGACGAGGCGAACCGCAAGGAGGCGATGGTGCCGCGGGGCGCGACGGCGCTGGACCCGGTCGGGACGGCGCCCGGGCTCGTGGTGCCCCGGCCCGGCGGGCCGCTGGTCGTGGTGCTGCCCGGCCCGCCCCGCGAGCTGCAGGGCATGTGGCCGACCGCGCTGGTCACCGAGCCGGTGCGGGACCTGCTGGCCAGGGTGCCCGCGCTCGATGCCCGGTCCCTGCGCTTCTTCGGCCTGCCGGAGTCCGAGATCGCCGCGACCCTGCGCGAGATCGAAGCGGAGCGCGACCTGTCCGGCGTCGAGATCACCACCTGCCTGCGCCGCTCGGAGCTGGAGGTGGACCTGCGCCCCCGGCCCGGCGCGGACGACGTCGCCGCGGCGCTGCACGCCGAGCTGGCCCGCCGGCACGCCCGGCACCTGGTGAGCACCGACGGCACCAGCACCGACGAGCTGCTGGCCGGCGCCCTGCGCGAGCGCGGGTGGACGGTCGCCACCGGGGAGTCGTGCACCGGGGGCATGCTCGCCTCGCGGCTGGTGGACGTCGCGGGATCGTCCGACTACGTGGCCGGCGGGGTCGTCGCCTACTCGAACGCCGCCAAGACCGGCCTGCTCGGCGTGCCGGCCGACATGATCGCCACGCACGGCGCCGTGTCGCCGGAGGTGGCGCGGGCACTGGCCGACGGGGCCAGGGAGCGGTTCGGCGCCGACGTCGGCATCGGGATCACCGGCGTCGCCGGTCCCGGCGGCGGCACGGAGGCCAAGCCCGTCGGCTACGTCTGCTTCTGCGTGACCACGGCGGACGGCCAGGTGCTGGCCAGGGATCCCCGCCTCCCGGGTGGCCGCACCGACATCAGGGAACGCTCCACGGACGTGGGCATGCACCTGCTGCTGCGCGCCGCCCGCCGCTCCTGAACCCGGGTGTGTAACTCCCGAACGCCCGGGAGCGTTTATCCCGACGGGGGTCGCGCGCGCAGCGTGGCGGGGGGAAGCACATGGGGAGACGGTTCGGGTGGCCCGGTCGGGCGCGCTCCGACGAGGGTGGTCGCGCGCTCAGCCGCGACGAGCGACGCCGGTTCGACGAGATCGCTCGCCGGCTCGACCACGACGAGGCGGCGCCCGACCTGCAGGAGCCTCCGGTCCCACCGGCCACCGCGGTCGTCCCCGCGCGGCTGACCGCGCTCGGGTTGTCGGTGGTCGGGGCGACCGGCACGCTGACCGGCATCGCCAGGGGCGACGTCGTCGTACTGGCGGTGGTCGGCATCGCCCCGATCGCGGTGGCGCTGCTGCTGATGGCGATCGCGCGGGGCCGTCGCAGCGCCCGGCTGCCCTCGGACGACCCGCCGATCGCGCGGTTCTGGCTGTGGCTCACCACCTGCGCGGAGACCGGCTGCCGCAACCACCCCGTGCACCTGGGTTGGTGCAGCGAGCACGCCCCGGGCCACGACCAGGGACCCGACGAGTTCGGGGGTTAGCTCCCGTCCCGCTCGAGGCGCGCGGTCGCGACGCGACGGCCGTCCATCTCCGTCACGACCAGCGTCCCGTCGCCCAGTGGCACGCGGTCGCCGACCACCGGGATCCGGCCGAGGGCGTCCTGGACGTAGCCGCCGAGGGTGTCGAACTCCCCGTCCGGCAGCTCGACTCCGGTCCGGTCGCGCACCTCGTCCCGGTGGAGGAGCCCGTCGAGGAGCACCTCCTGGTCGGCACCCGCCGCCGTGGCCCGGTCCGGCGCCGCGCGCCGGGGCGCATCGAACTCGTCGTCGATGTCGCCGACGATCTCCTCGATGAGGTCCTCCAGCGTGACGATGCCGGCGGTGCCGCCGTACTCGTCGATGACGACGGCGAGGTGCACCCGGTTGGCCCGCATCTCCGACATCGCGACGAACATCGGTTTGTTCTCCGGCACGGCGTGGACCGGGCGCATGACGTCGGCGACGGTGCGCCCGTCGGGCCCCTCCAGCAGGGCGGTGGTGAGCAGGTCGCGCACGTGGACCACGCCGACGACGTCGTCGACGCCCTCCCCGACCACGGGGTAGCGGGAGTGCGGCTTGCCCACGATCGTGCGGGTCGCCGTCTCCAGGTCGGTGGTCGCCGGCAGGAAGTCGACCTCGGTTCGCGGCAGCATCACCTCCCGCAGGTGCCGGTCCGCGGCGTCGAACACATCCGCGAGCAGGCGGCGCTCCTCGCGGTCGAGCTGCTCGTGGCCGGCGACCATGTCGCGCAGCTCCTCCTCGGTGACCTGGTCGCCACCGGCGCGGGGGTCGAGCCCGAGCAGCCGGACGACGGCGTTGGTCGTCCGCGACAGGAGCCAGATGACCGGCCGCGCCAGCGTCGCGATGCGGTCGAGCACGGGCGCGACGAACAGCGACACCCCCTCGGCGCGCTGCAGGGCCAGCCGCTTGGGTACCAGCTCGCCGAGGACGAGGGAGACGAACGAGATCAGCGCCGTGACGACGATCAGCGCGAGCGTGCCCGCGAGGCCGGCCGGCAGGCCCCACGTGGTGAGCAGGACGCCGAGCGGTTCGGCGAGGGTGGACCCGCCGTAGGCGGCGGAGAAGAACCCGGCCAGCGTCACACCGATCTGCACCGCGGCGAGGAACCGGTTCGGGTCCTCCCGCAGCCGGGCCACGGTGACCCCGCGCCGGCTGCCCGTCGAGAGCCGGGAGACCTGGCCCGCCCGGAGCGACACCAGCGCCAGCTCCGAGGCGGAGAAGTAGCCGCCGATCAGGACGAACAGCAGTACCAGGCCGATGTTGAGGGCGATCCCGTCCACGCACGGGACAGTAGAGGCCGAGCTCCCCGCGGGCGCGTGACGCACCCGGGTGGATGATCAGCGCAGCTTGCGGAAGAAGGTGCGCAGCTCGTCCACCAGCACGTCCGGTTGCTCGAGTGCCGCGAAGTGGCCGCCCACGGCGGGCTCGTGCCAGTGCCGCAGGTCGGTGTAGCGACGCTCGAGCCAGTGACGGGGCAGGCGGATCAGCTCCTGCGGGAACAGCGTGACGCCCGTCGGCACCGGGACCTCGTCCGCGCGGCGGCGGTCGTAACTCTCCCAGTACAGCCGCGCCGACGACGCGCCGGTGCCGGGCAGCCAGTAGAACATCACGTTGTCCAGCAGCCGGTCGCGGGAGATGACGTTCTCCGGGTGGCCCGCGCAGTCGGTCCAGTCCCAGAACTTCTCGACGATCCACATGCACTGCCCGGACGGCGAGTCGGCGAGGCCGTACCCGAGCGTCTGCGGGCGCGTGGCCTGCTCGCGCGAGTACCCGGTGCCGACCTTCAGGAAGTTCTCCCGCGCCGTGAGCGCCTGCGCCTCCTCCGGGCTGAGCGGCTGCCGCTCGTCCTGGGGCGGCGGGGCCGCGATCGGCATGGTCAGGTGGATGCCGACGACGTTCTCGGGAGCTCCGGTGCCCAGCGCCGTCGAGATCATCGAACCCCAGTCGCCGCCGTGGGCCCCGTAGCGGTCGTAGCCGAGCCGGTCCATCAGCTGTGCCCACGCGGTGGCGATCCGCTCCACGCCCCATCCGGGGACCGTCGGTTTGCCGCTGAACCCGTAACCGGGGAGCGAGGGGATCACGAGGTGGAACGCGTCGGCCGGGTCCGGCGGGTCGGTGAGCGCCGGGATGATGCCGAGGAACTCGACGATCGAGCCCGGCCAGCCGTGGGTGAGCAGCAGCGGCAGCGCGCCCCGGTGCGGCGACCGCACGTGCAGCAGCTGCACCTCGACCGTGTCGTCGCCCCCGCCGTCCAGCCCGGTGCGGAACTGGGGGTAGGCGTTGATCTCGGCCTCGCAGCGGCGCCAGTCGTACCGGCGGGCCCAGTGGTCGCACAGCTCACGCGCGTAGTCCAGCGGCACGCCCTGCGTCCAGCCCGGCGCGGTGCCCGGGTCGGGCCAGCGGGTGCGCGCGAGCCGCTCGCGCAGGTCGTCCAGCTCCGGCTCGGGGATCTCGATGCGGAACTCCCGCACTACAACTGCACTCCTCTGGTCAGGGCGCCGTCCACGACGAGGTTGGTGCCGGTGATGCGGGACGCGCGCGGGCTGGCGAGCATGACCACCGCGTACGCCGTCTCCTCCGGCGTGCCCATCCGGCCGGTCGGGTTGAGCCCGAGCGCCAGGTCGTAGAGCTCGCGGTTGTTCTGCTCGATGTTCTGCCAGACGCCGCCGTCGAAGTAGACGTTGCCGGGCGAGACGGCGTTGGCCCGGATGCCCTTCGCGGCCAGGTCGTACGCCAGGCCGGACACGTAGTGCACGAGCGCGGCCTTCATCACACCGTACGACCCGGCCGCGAAGTCGATCTCCCGGCCGGACACGCTCGACACCGTGATGATCGACGGTGCGTCGCTGCGCTCGAGGTGGGGCAGCGCGGCCTCGACCATGTGGACGGTGTGCATGAGGTCGACCTCGAAGCTCGCCCGCCAGTTCGCCTCGCCCGGGCCGATCGCGAGCGCCGACACGTTGGCGACGACGATGTCGATGCCACCGAACCGCTCGGCCGACGCCTCGACCCACGCCCGGACCGCGGCCCCGTCGGCGACGTCGAGCGCGGTGCCGGCGACGTCGTGGCCCGCGGCGCGGAGCTCGTCCTCGGCCTTCGCGACGTCGACGCCGGTGCGGGCGCAGAAGGCGACCTTCGTGCCCTCCGCCGCGAGCCCGTCGACGATGGCGCGCCCGATCCCCCGCGAGCCGCCGGTGACGAGCGCCGTGCGGCCGGTGAGCTGCAGATCCACGGTGTCTCCTACCGGGTTGCGGCCTGCTCGCGCAGGTGACGGTGCATGCCGCCGAAGGCGTCGGCGGCAGGCAGGAAGGACTTCTCGATCTTGGTGACCGCGCTGTAGTTCGTGTCGCAGACGTTGGCGAGCGGCGAGCGGCTGACTTGGGTGAGCAACTGGTAGGCGTCGAGCCGGTCGAGCCCGTACAGCTCGCCGAGCCAGGCGATCATGGCGATCTGGCTGGCCCGCCACGCGTCCTCGAGGGGGCGCGCCGACCCCACCACGACGTAGTCGTCGTCGTGCTCGAGGCGCGGCCACGCGGGCGCCCCGCCCTTGACCAGCTCCACGATCAGCGTGACGTCCATCGCGCCTTCGACGGCGGTGCCACAGCTCTCGCCCTCGCCCTGGCGGTAATGCCCGTCGCCGACGGAGAACAGCGCGCCCTCGACGTTCACGCCGAGGAAGCAGGTGGTGCCCGCGCGCATCTCGGGGGTGTCCATGTTGCCGCCGAACGTGTCCGGCACGAGGCTCGAACGCACCTCACGGCCCGGTGGCGCCACGCCGACCGTGCCCAGCATCGGCGCGACCGGCAGCTCCAGGCTGAACGAGCTGCGCTGCGCCTCGAACCGCACGATGCCGCGGGCGCGGTCCAGCTCGTAGATCCACGTCTGTTCCGGCAGCGGATCGTTCAGCAGCGCGGTGCGATCGGTGCCGGTGAGCGCACCGAAGAACGGGATCGTGGTCGACGCGGCCCAGTCGCGGGCCGGGGTGAGGTCGACGATGTGCAGGGCGAGCGTGTCGCCCGGCTCCGCGCCCTCGACGAAGAACGGCCCCGTCTGCGGGTTCACCTCGGCCATGTTCAGCACCTGCGACGGCTTGTCGGTGGTGCGCTGCAGCCGCCCCGAGAAGGCGTCCTCGGTCCACAGCTTCAGCACGGTGCCGGGGGTGATCCGGTGCGTCGGCGCGACGCCCCCGAACGTCCACGCGTACTGGTCGGGCTCGGGCCGGAACTCCAGGACGTCCACGCGGCAGATCGTCGGGCTCGCAGGGCACATGCGCAAGGGCTGCCCTGGATTGCAGTAAAGCCACTTTCATGCCATCTGGTTGCGTGAAAGTGGCTTTCCTGCAATCAGCGGCGCCGGGGCTCGGGCGCGCCCAGCGTGCGCGAGATGCCGCGGGCCGCCGCCCGAACCACCGGGACGTACGCCCGCGCGTCGGACGTCTCCGCGGGCACCACCACCGAGAGCGCCGCCACCACCTCGCCGCGGGCGCCGTGGACGGGGGCGGCAACCGAGAGGGAGATCAGCTCGATCTGCCGGTCGCTCACGGCCACGCCCGTGCGCCGGACCTCGGCGAGCACGCGCCGCAGCTCGTCGGGGTCGCACATGGTCCGCTCCGTGTAGCGCCTGAGCGGGGAGGCGAGCACCTGTTCCTGCAGTTCCGGCTCGGCGTTGGCGAGCAGGACCAGCCCGACCCCGGTGGCGTGCAGCGGCAGCCGCCCGCCGACGCGGGTGATCACGTTGACGGCCCCGCGGCCGGAGATCCGCTCGACGAACACGACCTCGGTGCCGTCGAGCACCGCGAGCTGGACGTTCTGCCGGGTGACCTCGAAGAGGTCCTCGAGGAACGGCATGGCCGACTCGCGCAGTCCCAGCCCGCGCGGCGCCAGCGCACCGACCTCCCACAACCGCAGCCCGACGCGGTAGCGCCCGTCCGCGCCGCGTTCGAGTGCTCCCCATTCGGCGAGCTCGCCCACCAGCCGGTGGGCGGTGCTGAGCGGCAGTTTCGCCCGGCGGGAGAGCTCGGTGAGCCCGAGGTCGGGACGCTCGGCGGTGAACGCGGCGAGCACCCGCAGCACACGCCCGGTCACCGTCTCCGCCATCAGGTCAGTGTGCCCTGCATCTTCCGCTGACCGGAAGCGGAGTCGAGGGAGCGGCCGGCGTGCGTCACGCTTCCGGTCATGCGCACCCAGGTCGGCATCGTGGGAGCGGGACCCGCCGGTCTGCTGCTGTCCCACCTGCTCGCCCGTGCCGGCGTGGACTCCGTGGTGCTCGAAGCCCGCAGCCGGGAGTACGTGGAGCAGCGCGTGCGGGCGGGCGTGCTGGAGCACCCCACCGTGGAGCTGCTGCGCGAGGTCGGGCTCGCCGACCGGCTCGACCGCGAGGGCATGCCGCACGAGGGGGTCTCGCTGCGGTTCGAGGGGGTTGACCACCGCATCGACTTCACCGACCTCGTCGGCCGCGGGATCACCGTGTACGGGCAGCAGGAGGTCGTGAAGGACCTGATCGCCAGGCGCCTCGCCGACGGCGGTGACCTGCGCTTCGAGGTCTCCGACGTCACGCTCGACGGCCTCGCCGGGGCGCCGGTGATCCCCTTCACCGACCCCGATGGGCGGCGCCAGGAGCTGCACTGCGACGTCGTCGCGGGCTGCGACGGCTTCCACGGGATCAGCCGCGGCGCGTACGCACCCGAGGTGTTCGACCGCGAGTACCCGTACGCGTGGCTCGGGATCCTCGCCAAGGCCGCGCCCACCCAGCACGAGCTGGCGTACGCCAACCACGCGAACGGGTTCGCGCTGTACTCGATGCGCAGCCCCGAGATCACGCGGCTCTACCTGCAGGTGCCGCCGGACACCGACCTCGCCGACTGGCCGGACAACCGGATCTGGGACGAGCTGGGCACGCGCCTGGCCGCCGAGGGGTTCACCCTGAACGAGGGCCCGATCCTGGAGAAGGGCGTCACCGGCATGCGCAGCTTCGTGGCCGAGCCGATGCGGCACGGGCGGCTCTTCCTGGCAGGCGACGCGGCGCACATCGTGCCGCCCACCGGGGCCAAGGGCATGAACCTCGCCATCGCCGACGTCCGGGTGCTCGCCGAGGCCCTCACCGGCTTCTTCGCCCGCGGCGACGAATCCGGCCTCGACTCCTACTCCGACACGTGCCTGCGCCGCGTCTGGCGGGCGGAGCACTTCTCGTGGTGGATGACGTCGATGCTGCACAACGCGCCGGACGGGGACCCGTTCACCCGACGCCTCCAGCTCTCCCAGCTGCACTACACCGTGGCCTCGCGGGCCGCGGCCACCAGCCTCGCCGAGAACTACACCGGCCTACCTCACCGAGGAGGATCACTGTGACGCTCGCCCATCCCGCCGGGTACCGGCCGCCCCCGGAGGGCACGCACCCGCCGCTCGACTACCCCGGCTACAAGAGCACCGCCCTGCGGGCGCCCTCGCAGGCGCCGATCGTGCTGCCGAACCGGCTCACCGAGGTCACCGGCCCGCTGCTGACGGCAGGGCACAGCGACCTGATCGGCCCCAGCGACCACGACCTCACCACCCAGCACGCCGGCGAGCCGATCGGCCAGCGGATCATCGTGTTCGGCCGGGTGCTCGACAGCGACGGCCGCGCCGTGCCCGACACGCTCGTCGAGGTGTGGCAGGCCAACGCGTCCGGCCGCTACCCGCACAAGAACGACAACTGGGCGGGGGCGCTCGACCCGAACTTCACCGGTGGCGGGCGGGTGCTCACCAACTCCAAGGGCGAGTACTCGTTCACCACGATCAAGCCGGGCGCATACCCGTGGGGCAACCACCACAACGCGTGGCGCCCGGCGCACATCCACTTCTCGCTCTTCGGCCGCGCGTTCACGCAGCGGCTCGTCACGCAGATGTACTTCCCGGACGACCCGCTGTTCGGCCAGGACCCGATCTTCAACTCGGTTCCGGACCCGAAGGCCCGCCAGCGCATGATCTCGACGTTCGACCTCGAGGCCACCCGGCCGGACTGGGCGCTCGCCTACCGATGGGACATCGTGCTGCGCGGCCGCGAGCAGACCCCGTTCGAGGAGCCCCATGAGTGACCTGATCACCCCGTCGCAGACCGTCGGACCGTTCCTCTCCCTCGGGCTGACCTGGACCGACGGCCACCTCGTCGTCCCGGAGGGGAGCCCGGGAGCGATCAGGATCTCGGGCGTGCTGCTCGACGGCGCCGGTGCCCCCGTCCCCGACGGCGTGGTGGAGACCTGGCAGGCCGACGCCGACGGCCGCTTCGACCACCCCGACGACCCGCGGGGCGCCTCCGGATCCGGCTTCGGCGGCTTCGGCCGCTGCATGACCGACGACGAGGGCCGCTTCCGGATCGTCACCGTGAAGCCGGGTGCGCTCGGCGACGGCCAGGCGCCCCACATCGACGTCACGGTGCTCGCCCGCGGCCTGCTCCAGCACCTCACCACGCGCATCTACTTCCCGGACGAGGCCGAGGCGAACGCGGCCGACCCCCTGCTGTCCTCGCTGCCACCCGAGCGCGCGGTCACGCTGGTGGCCGAGCAGGCGGACGAGGGCGAGCTCCGCTTCGACATCCGGTTGCAGGGTGAGGGGGAGACGGTCTTCCTGCAGGTCTGACGGCGACGCCCCGCAGGACCGGCGAGGCTAGAGCCAGCCGTTCTCCTCCGCGATGCGGGCGGCTTCGGCGCGGTTGGCCGCCCCCGTCTTGCCGATCACCGCGGACAGGTGGTTGCGCACCGTGCCGCCCGACAGGTGCACGGCGCGGGCGATGTCGGCCACGCTCGCGCCGTCCTTCGCGGCGCGCAGCACGTCGCGTTCCCGCTCGGTGAACGGGCTGACGCCGCGGGCGAGCGACTCCGCGGCCAGGCCCGGGTCGACCACGCGGAGCCCGGCGTACACCTTGCGGATCGCCTCCACCAGCTGCTCCGGCGGGGAGTCCTTCACCACGAAGCCCGCTGCGCCCGCCGCCATCGCCCGGGCGAAGTAGCCGGGCCTGCCGAACGTCGTGCACATGAGGATGCGGCAGGCCGGCAGGGCGGCGTGCAGCTGCGCCGCCGCCGTCAGCCCGTCGGTGCCGGGCATCTGGACGTCCAGGAGCGCGACGTCGGGCGTGGTGCGGCGCGCCGCGTCCAGCACCTCGTCCCCGTCCCCGACCGCTGCCACCACCTCGACGTCCGGCTCGAGATCGAGCATCGCGGCCAGCGCGCCGCGGACGAGCGCCTGGTCGTCGGCGAGGAGCACCCTGATCATCACGCCTCCGCGTACACGCGGAAACCCTTGCCGGGCAACGGTTCCGCGGTCAGCCGGCCGCCCACCGCGGCCATCCGTTCGGCGAGCCCGGCCAGGCCGTTGCCGGCGGCGGGCTGCCCGGCGGCGGACCGCCCGTCGTCGCGGATCTCCACCCAGCGCTCGCCCAGCCGGACCTCGCAGCGGGTGGCCCCGCTGTGCCGGATCACGTTGGTGACACCCTCGCGCAGCACGTACGCGAACGGCTCCTGCAGCTCGTCCGCGACGTCGTCCACGGCCTGCGGGAACACCGAGTCGATGCCGGCTGCCCGCAGCGCCTCGTGCGCACCGGCGAGTTCGGCCGCCAGCGACGGCCGCCGGTACCCGGACACGGTGGCGCGGATCTCGGTGAGCGCCTGCCGGGACAGCCGCTCGGCGTCGTGCAGCTCGGCCAGCGCCCGGGCGGGCTCCGCCCCGCTCTCCAGGATCCGCCGGGCCAGCCCGGTCTTCACGGTGATCGTGGTGAGGCTGTGGCCGAGCACGTCGTGCAGGTCCCGCGCCACCCGGGCCCGCTCGTCGGCCACGGCGAGCGCCGCGATCCGGTCCTGGGCGGCCCGGAGCTGGTTGATCGTGCGGATCAGCTGGGTGAGCGTCACCATGCCGACGGTCAGCATGATCAGCGCCGAGGTGTCGCCCCAGTCGACCGCGCCGTGCAGCTCCCACGTGCCTGCCATCACCGCCACGGTCGTGAACAGGCCGATCAGCATTCCCCAGCGCAGCGGCAGCATCAGGATGGCGGCGGCGACCGCGTACGCCAGCATCGTCAGGTTGCCGGGGTCGCCGGTGACCAGCGCGAAGCCGGATCCGGCGAGGAAGAGCCACGCGATCGCGAGCACCCGCGGGAGCGGTCCGAACAGCTGGCCGAAGTAGAGCGTGAGCAGGTAGCTCACGAGGTAGACGCCACCGATCACGACGAGCGCGGCGTGGCTGCCCGCCGGCGCGCCGTTCCACTCCTCGGCGGCGGTGCGCACGAAGAAGACCAGGAACACCGACGCACCGACGACGGTGCGCCGGCGGACCCGGCGGGTGACCGCCGGGTCCTCGGGGCGTCGCACCGGCCATTCCCGGAGGTCGACGCCCTGCACGACACTCACGCCGGTGACCTTACGACCGCTTCGGGCGGTGGCGCTTCACGGTGGCGAGCGTCCAGAGGATCAGCAACCCCATGGCGGCGAAGCGCAGCAGCTGCGAGAGCCCGGCCGCGGTGTCCACGGGCAGGGTGTAGGCCACGACCACGCGGGCCACCGCCTCGACCAGCATACCGGCGCCCCAGCCGGCGGTCAGCATCCGGAACGTGCGCCGGAATCCCGGCGAGTGGCGCCACAGCCGGTCCAGCTCGCCGCGGTGGGCGGGCCGGAACCGCGCCGCGGCGTGCCAGATCATCGGCCGGCCGAACGCGCAGGTCCCGAGGAAGATCAGCCCCGCGACGGCGGTGCTGAACGACTCCTTCGCCACGAGGAAGCGGGCGTCTCCGGTCATCAGCGCGAAGCCGAGCCCCACCCCGAACTCGGCGAGCATGAAGGCGGCGAAGCCGTCGAAGCGGCGGGTGCGCAGCCACACGTACGCGATGCGCAGGCCCGCGGTCACCGTGCCGCCGAGCAGCGCCACGTACGGCGATGCGCCGAGGGCGCGCAGTCCGTAGTACGCCACCAGGCTCAGCCCGATGTCCCAGAAGAGTCCGAGGAACATCGACCACTGGGGCGTGGCCTTCTCCGAGCCGGGTGCGGGGGAGCGGTACGACGTGCGATCCATGCCCCGAAGACTGCAGGCCGCGAAGCCCTGGCGCCCACGACGGCGGTCACGACTCCGACGTGACATCCGTCAGGCCCGGAATGACGCTCCGTTCAGAGCGTTCCCACAGGTGAGCGACAGCGCGTCCCTCCCCCCGGATGAGATAAAAAGGATCAACGGGGGAAGCCGGGAAGGGTGTGGTGCGGATGGTGAGCCCGCTCGTCGTGGCGGCTCGATTCCGGCTGCGCCACCCGTTCTTCGTGCAGGTCGTCCGCTACATGATGGTGGGAGGCCTCGGCACCGCGGTCAGCGCCGCCGCGTTCCTGTCGCTGCGCACCGCCGGGCTGGAGGCGGTGCCGGCGAACCTCGTCGCGCTGCTCGTGAGCACGGCAGTGAGCACGGAGGCGAACCGCCGGTTCACGTTCGGTGGAACGGTCGTGCACCGCTGGCGCTCGCGCGTCCAGGTCGGCGGCACCGTCCTGTTCTACGCGTTCTACAGCTCGGCCGTCCTGTTGCTGCTCGGGCTGGTCGTCGACGCGCCGACGCCGGTGCAGGAGACCGTCGCGCTCGCCGCGGCGAGCGTTCTGGGCGGAGCCGGCCGATTCCTCGTGCTGCGTTACTGGGTATTCCTCCAGTCATGACCGCAACCCAGTCCAGCACCGAAGCCTTCCACCGCGAGCCCGTCGCGCTCACCGAACGGATCACCTCCGACGGGTCGTCGGCGTGGCCGGTCGAGCCGGGGCGGTACCGGCTGGTCGTCGCCAGGGCGTGCCCGTGGGCGAACCGCAGTGTGATCGTCCGGCGGCTGCTCGGGTTGGAACCGGTTCTGTCGATGGGCATCGCAGGCCCGCTGCACGACGAGCGGAGCTGGCGGTTCCACAACGACCCCGACAACCGCGACCCCGTGCTCGGCATCGAGTACCTGCGCGAGGCCTACGAGGCAGCCCAGCCCGGCTTCGACGCCGGGGTCACCGTCCCGACCGTCGTCGAGATCGCGAGCGGCAGGGCGGTGACCAACAACTTCCAGGCCCTCACGCTCGACCTGTCCACCCAGTGGCGTGCGTACCACCGCGAGGGTGCCCCCGACCTGTACCCCGAGGCGCACCGGGCCGAGATCGACGAGATCAACGACGCCGTCTACCACGACGTCAACAACGGCGTCTACAAGTGCGGGTTCGCCAAGGGGCAGGAGGCCTACGAGAAGGCCTACCGGGTGCTGTTCGAGCGGCTCGACGCGCTGTCCGAGCGCCTGACCGCCCGCCGCTACCTGGTCGGCGACACGATCACCGAGGCCGACATCCGGCTGTGGGTCACGCTCGTCCGGTTCGACGCCGTCTACCACGGCCACTTCAAGTGCAACCGGGAGAAGCTCGCCGAGATGCCGGTGCTGTGGGCCTATGCGCGGGACCTGTTCCAGACCCCCGGCTTCGGCGACACGATCGACTTCCAGCAGATCAAGCAGCACTACTACGGCGTGCACGCCGAGATCAACCCCACCGGGATCGTCCCGCTCGGCCCCGACCCCCGCGGCTGGCTCACCTCGCACGGGCGCGAGGAGCTGGGCGGGCGCCCGTTCGGCGACGGCACCCCGCCCGGTCCGCCGCCGGAGGGGGAGCGGGTGCCCCCGATCGCCTGAGCCGGCCTCAACCGCCGAGCAACTCGTACTCGACGCCCGCTGCCTCGTACGTCTTGGCCGCCCGCTGATCGAGGCTCAGTAGCACCGCGCCGCCGCGTTGCGCGGCGAGTGCGACGACGAGGTCGTAGATGGCCCCACCCGCGATCCCGCCTCGCACGGCGATGTCGAGGACGTCCGTCGACGGCGTACTCGCCAGTCGCGGCACCGAGCCGGGAAAGTGACCGTCGAGGAAGGCCGTGACGAGGTGCGCCGGCACCCGGCGGGGAGGCGGGAGCCGGGTGAGGACGGAGAAGGTCTCGACCGCCACATGATCGACGATCGCGCCCCCCCGGCGAACTGCCGCGGCCGCTGCGCCGTGGTCGGTGTGCCATCGCGCGAACGCGGCGATCAGCACCGATGTGTCACACGTGATCACCTGCGCGTGCGTTCCAGCAGGTCACGTACCTCGGACGCAGTCAGGGCCGGGGCGTCGCCGTCCGCGACCTCAGCGGCGAGGAACCCGTCGCGCTCGACGAGCTGAACGGGGTCGGAAACCGGCTCGATCTCGATCCGTCCGTCGTGTTCGGTGATCTCGAGTTCCTGCCCGGGCTCGAGCGACGCCGCCTGACGCAGCTGCTTCGGGATGACCACCCGGCCTGCCGCGTCGATGGTAGTTCGCATGGCAGAAATCTACCATTTTCTGGCGCAGGCCCGGATCCGGGCAGCCGGTCGATCGGAGGAAGATGGGCCGGGATGACGGTTCGCAAGTCGCTCGTCGTGCTGCTCGCGGCGCTGGCAGGGGTGGTCCTCGCGGCGGCCCCGGCGGCCGCGACCCCGGCTCCGCCGCCTCCACCGCCGCTCACGGGGGAACACCTGGGGCCCGACCGGCTCCCGCACTGCGCGGACGTCGTGCGGACGATGTCGCCGCGGGACAAGCTCGCCCAGCGGCTGATGGTCGGAGTCGAGGCCACCGATCCGCGCGCAGTCGCGGAGACCGTGCGCACCACGCAGGTGGGCGCGATCTTCGTCGGTGGCAACGCCACCGCGCTGCTCACCGACCAGGCGCTGCGCGGGGTGCAGGCCATGGCGCGGATCCCGCTCGCCGTGGCCGTCGACGACGAGGGCGGGCGCGTCCAGCGCATCGACACCCTCGACGGCGAGCTGCCCAGCGCCCGCGCCATGGCCCGGACCCGGACCCCGGACCAGGTGCGCGAGCTGGGTGAGCAGCGCGGGCGGGAGCAGCTCGCGCGGGGCATCACGATGAACCTCGCCCCGACCGTCGACGTGACCGGCCGATCCCCCGCCATCGGCGACCGCTCCTTCGGCGACGACCCGGAGACGGTCGCGAGCTACGCCGCCGCGTTCGCCGAGGGGCAGCGGGCTGCGGGCGTCTACACCGTGCTCAAGCACTTCCCCGGGCACGGGCGCGCGGACGGCGACTCGCACAAGGGGCGCGTCACCACCCCGGCGTTGGCCGACATGCGCGCCGACGACATGCGGCCCTATGCCGCCCTGCTCGGGCCCGGCCGCCCCCTCGCCGACGGCCGCACGGGCGTGCTCGTCGGGCACCTGGACGTGCCCGGTCTCACCAGCGACCTGCCCAGCTCGCTCACCCCCGAGGTGTACGCGCTCCTGCGCCAGGAGATCGGCTTCGACGGCCTCGTGCTCACCGACGACCTGGGCGCCATGGAGGCCGTCACCGACGAGTTCACCCTGCCCCAGGCCGTCGAGCGCGCCCTGGAGGCGGGGGCGGACATGGCGCTGTGGTCCAGCGGCGGCCGCGTCACCCCGGTGCTGGACCACCTGGAGCATGCCGGCCTCGACCCCGCCGCCACGGACACAGCCGTGACGAGGGTGCTGCGCGCCAAGCGGGTGTGCTCCTGACGAGCGGGCGGTCCCGGCGCCGGCGAGGATCCCGACGCCAGCATGGTGGCCATGCTGCCGTGTTACGCCAGCAAAGCCACCATGCTGGCATTCAGGGGCGCGTGGTGCCGGCCCGCTCCATCCCCCTGCGGACGGCATCCGCCAGGTAGGGGCGCAGGCCCTTCGCCGGCACGATCACGTCCACCGAGTCCACGCGCTGGGCGCGTTCCACGCTGTGGGCGGTGTCGAACTCGTCCGCCACCTGGCCCAGCACCTCCGCCCGCACGCCGGGGCGCAGGGTCGCGAGCTCGTTGGTGAGCCGGGCGGCCTCCTCCTCCGCGCCGTTCTGGCGGGCCTCGGCGATGCGGGCCTCCAGGTCGGCGACGCGCGGGTCGGCGGCCGTGCGCTTGTTGACCTCCCCGGCGAACACCACGGCCGCGGCGGGCGCGCCGCCGATGACCGAGGCGTACGAGCCCTCGACGGCGGCGACCTCCATGTTGTCGTTGAGGGTGCCGCTGAACACCACGTACGCGCCCCCGTGGTAGCGGGAGACCACGCAGAACACGATCGGGCCGTCGAAGTTCACGACGGCCCGGCCGATCTCCGCGCCGTACTCCAGCTGCAGCTGGCGCAGCGACTCCGGCGAGCCGTCGAAGCCCGACAGGTTCGCGAGGATCACGAGCGGGCGGTTGCCGCTCGCGGCGTTGATCCCGCGCGCCATCTTCTTCGACGACCTCGGGAACAGCGTGCCCGCCGTGAACGTGGTCGGCCCGTCCATCGGAAGCAGCCCGCGCCGGGGCAGGGGCCGGGACTCGACGCCGATCAGGGAGATCGGCTGGCCGCCGAGGTGCGCGTCGAGCACGACGACGCCGTCGGCGTCGATCATGTCGATCCAGCGTTCGAGCGTGGGGTGGTCGGCGTCGGCCACCGCGCGCAGCAGCGAGCGGATGTCGAACGGCTTCTTGCGCTCCGGGTTGGCGGAGAAGATCTCCCCGACCCGGGTGAAGTCGCATCCGGGGCCCGAGTGCGGCGAGTCGGAGATGTCGCGGTCCACCGGGTCGGTCGTCGGCGCCGGACGGGGGAAGCGCTCGCCGGGCGCGCGGTAGGTGTGCTCGTAGTGGGCGAGCAGCACGTCCACCGCCCCGGACAGGTCGGGCGCCCAGTACTGCGCCTGCCCGTTCGGGCCCATGATCCGGTCGTACCCGCCGATGCCGAAGTTGTCCTCGGCGGAGACGCCACCCGAGTAGTCGAGGGCCTGCTTGCCGGTGAGCACCATCGCGCTGTCCGGCGTCATCACGAGGATGCCCTTGGTGTGCATGAGCATCGTGGCCTCGGCGTTCCAGTACGGCTGGGCGCCGACGTTGATCCCGGTGACGACGATGTTGATCTCGCCGCCCTCCTGGGTGAACTCGACGATCCCGCGCAGGGCCCTGGCGATCCAGTCCATGTTCTCCACGCCGGAGTCCATGGCGATCTTCGCGCCGGCCGACACCGCGAACCACTCGATCGGCGCGTCGAGGCGGCGCGCGAGCTCGATCGCGGCGAGCACGCGGGCGCATTCCGGCTCGGCGAGCGCGCCGAGTGCCTTGGTGGGATCGCCGATGAGCACGACGCGCGTCATGCCCTCGGGGTAGCGCCGCGTCGGCGTCGTGACGGTGCCGAGCACGATGTTCGCCGTGTTCTGCCCCGGCGGCCGCTCCACGACGACGGGAGCGCCGTCCGGGCCGAGGTCGTACTCGGTGAAGGTGCCGTTCGGGCCGCCGCGGTCCGGGCTGCGCTGCAGCATCGGCACCAGCTCGTACGGGTAGACGGCGCCGCGCCTGCGGGCCCGGATCACCTTCTGCGCGTACGCGTCCAGCTCGCGCATCGGCTCCGTCGGCGGCTCGGTGACCTGCACGGTGAGCCCGGCACCCGGCGGGCGCGACATCCGCAGCAGGTACTCCTTCGGCTCGCCACCGCGCGGAGCGTCAGCGGAGCGCGCATCAGCACTGCCGTCCCCGACGTGCCGGAACTGGACGACGACCTGCTCGAGGCCGAGCCCTTCCGACCGGGGCGCCAGTACCCGGACCACGGAGTCGAGCTCCTCGAAGGGCACGTCGACGACGGGCCAGACGTAGAGCAGCACCCGGTTCCAGTCGAGGCGCGCGTCCTCGCGGTTGGCGGCGCGGGCCGAGCGGACGGCGTCGAGGCAGGAGTCGAGGACCTGCTCCAGCTGGGGCAGCGCGCGGATGCGGCCCTCCCCGTTCTCGCCGTTGCGCAGCACGGTCAGCTCACGGACGTCCGACAGCGCGATGAGGCGCTTGTCGGCGGGCACGTTGCGGCCGACCGCGCGGAACAGGTGCACGTCGATCGGCGACGGCAGCCGGGTGAGCTCGAAGTCGGCGAGTCGCCACAGCCCGAGCCGTTCGGCGACCATCGGGTGCAGGCCGCGCAGCGTGCGGTCCTCCACCGGTCGCCGGTCCGGTCCGGCGACGAAGGTGAACCACGCCGACCGCTCGTCCCCGCGCGGGCGGCGCACCGCCACCGCGACGCGGGCGAGCCGCTCCGGGAGCCGCCCGAGCATCGCGCGGATCTTCTCCGACGACCGCTCCGGGTCGGCGTCGGGCGCCTCGCCCGCGATGATGTAGAGGTCGAGCAGCACCGTACTGCCCTCGGGCAGTTGCGCGATGATCCGCCGCAGGTCGCCCTGCACGGTCATCGGCTCGCCCCACGCGGGCGCGTCCGGGGCGGTGTGCACGGTGGTGGCGAGCACCGTGAGCTCCCGCCCGCCGTGCTCGTGGTACGCCGTGAGCAGCGGGCGTCCGCCGCGGTCGGTCACCCGCAGGTCGCGCAGGGTGCGGATGCGGTAGTAGCGCCGCGTCATCACCTCGAGCATCGCCGCGTGGTGCCGCGCGCCGAACACCCCGAGGATGGGTTCCCCCGCGGACACGATGCGGTCCATCTGCCGCGCCCGCACCGCGGGGTCGTCCGACAGCCGGTCCAGCTCCGCCCGCACCTCCGCCTGGCCCTCGGCGCGCTCGGCAGCGATCAGCGGCGCGTCGAACAGGGTGTAGCGCACCCGCCGGGCGAGGCTGCCGACCACCGGGTGCCGCAGCTGGGTGGCGGTGACGAGCCGGTCGAGCATGCGCTGGTAGTCCGTGCGCGCGGTGGGCGGGAGCGAGTCGGGGTGGCTCAGGCGCCATTCGAGGAGCTCCAGCACCACCGGCACGTGCGCGGTGGCGCGGCGGTGGGCGAGGAACATCCGGTACAGCGCGCTGTGCAGCGCGGCGGCCGACACGGAGTCCGACGGCGTGAGGTCGGGTACGTCGTAGTGCCCCAGCGCCCGGCGCAACCGGTCGCGGAACGACTCCGGCAGGCCCTCGGCGTCGGCGTCGCGCGAGCGCAGGAACGCGTACAGGTACTCCTGCGGGTTGCGCGCCTCCTCGCCGGCCGGGTCGACCTGCTGGGTCTCGTCCTCGGGGCCGCGGCGGTTGCGCGAGAGCGCGCACAGGTCGGCGAAGATGCGCAGCACGGCGGTCTCGCCCGCGAGCACGCCGGGGTCGTCCGGCGGGAGGTCCGCGCGGGCGGCGGAGAGCGCGGCGAGGAGCGGCTGGGCGTCACGTTCGTCGATGTCGTAGCCCAGTACCAGGAAGCGCAGCGACCGCAGCGCGTCGGCGGCCCGCGCGGCCGCGTCGGAGCCGGTGACCGGGGGGCCTGCCAGCTGGCTGAAGTCGGCCCGCTCGCCGGTGGCCGTCCCGACCGCGTCGCCCTCCGGCTCGAGACGGACGATCTTGGTGCCGCCGTCGACCTGGGTGTTGGCGGCCACCAGCACCTCACGCACCCGACCCGACACCGGGGCGCGCAGGGCCGTCTCCAACTTCATGCTCTCCACGACGGCCACGACGTCGCCCGCCTCGACGGCGTCGCCCGGCGCCACCGGGATCGCGACGATCACCGCGGGCGCGGGGGCCCTGACGAGGCCGGCCTCGCCGCCGGAGATCCGGTGCACGGCGCCGTCGACCTCGACGAGGAAGTCGGGGCCCTGCGGCACCGAGAGCACCGAGTAGGACTCCTCCGCCACCGTGAGCTTGCGCTCGAACCGGCCGGTGCGCTCCGCGTCGACGTCGACGGCCTTGCCGTCGAGCTCCACGTGGTAGCGCGTGCCGCGCGACTGGGCCACCCGCAGCCGGTACGACTCGCCCGCCGCCCGCACGTCCACCTGGTACCAGGTCTCGTGGCCGACCTCGGGGCGCCCGCGTTCCGCGGAGGCGAACAGCCGCTCGCGCTGGCGCGCCACGTGCGCGTCCTGCGCTTCCACGGCCGTGGCGAGCAGCGCGACGTCCAGCCGCCGCGGCGGCTCGTAGCCGTCGGCCATCATCCGGTCGAGCCAGGTGGTCTCGAGGTCGCCGGAGCGGACCTCGGGGCGGTCGAGCAGGTCGAGCAGGAACGCCTTGTTGGTGGTGCCGCCGTCGATCACGGCAGCGGTCTGCTTGAGCGCCCGCGAGAGCCGGGCCCGCGCCTCGTCGCGGTCGCGGCCCCACGCGATCACCTTGGCGATCATGGAGTCGAACTGCGGCGGGATCACGTCCCCGGAGGCGACCCCGGTGTCGACGCGGACGCCGGGCCCGCTGGGCAGCGCGAGGTGCTCGATCCGGCCCGGCGCCGGGGCGAAGCCCTGCTCGGGGTCCTCGGCGGTGAGCCGCGCCTCGATCGCGTGCCCGCGGGCGGGCGGGGCCTCGGGTGCGATGTCGGCGAGCTTGCCGCCCATGGCCACGTGCAGCTGCAGCTTGACGATGTCGACGCCCGTGGTGGCCTCGGTGACCGGGTGCTCGACCTGCAGCCGCGTGTTGACCTCGAGGAACGACAATAGCCGCTCCCGCGGCTCGTACAGGAACTCGACGGTGCCCGCGTTGACGTAGCCCGCGGCCCGGGCCAGCTCCGCGGCCGACGTGCGCAGCAGCTGCTCCTGCTCGGCGTCGAGCGCGGTGGAGGCCGACTCCTCGATCACCTTCTGGTTGCGCCGCTGCACCGAGCAGTCGCGCACGCCGAGCGTCCAGACGTCGCCGGACGCATCGGCGACGACCTGCACCTCGACGTGGCGCCCACCGGGGATCGCCCGCTCCAGGAACACGGTGGCGTCGCCCGCGGTCTTCGACGCCTCCGAGGTCGCGCGCTCGAAGGCGTCGGCGAGCTGGTCGGGGGAGTCGACCCGGCGGATGCCGCGGCCCCCGCCGCCCGCGGTTGCCTTGATCATCAGTGGGAAGCCGATCCGCTCGGCGTGCTCCCGTGCCTCCTCGGCGTCGGCCACCGGGCCGCCGCTCCAGGCGGCCATGGGGACGCCGACCTCCTCGGCCAGCACCTTCGACGCGATCTTGTCGCCGAGCCGCTCCATCACCTCGGGCGACGGGCCGATGAAGACGATCCCGAGCTCGCGGCACAGCCGGGCGAACTCGGCCTTCTCCGACACGAAGCCCCACCCGGGCCACACCGCGTCGGCGCGGGCGGCGCGCAGTCCGCTCTCGAGCTCGGCGTAGTCGAGGTAGGGGCTCGTGGCGAACGCCTGCTCGGGGTCCTCGGGACCGATCAGCACCGCCTCGTCGGCCTCGCGGACGAACATGGCGTGCCGGTCGACGGCGGTGTAGACCGCGATCGTGCGCAGCGGCGCGGTGCCGTTCCCCTCGGCGTTCCACTCCCGCACCGCGTGGATGAGGCGCATCGCCGGCTCGCCGCGGTTGACGATGGCGACCCGTTGGAACTGCGTCACGATCTTCTTCACTCCCGTCGCTGGTGGCCGGATGCACCGTACGCCGCGCCCACCCAACTCGACGCCACCCGCGTCGCACAACCGACAGGCGGGGGACGCCGGGCAGAATGTGGTGGTGCTCAACGGCTCAGTGCGCACGGCGAAGCGAGGCGGCCTGATCTTCGACGTGCGCGAGCTGGGGCCACCGGACGGCGATCCGGTCCTGCTCCTGCACGGGTTCCCCCAGCGGGGCGACTCATGGCACGCCGTCGCCACCCGGCTCGCCGAACGCGGCTACCGCACGCTCGCTCCGGACCAGCGCGGCTACTCGCCGCGGGCGCGGCCGGCCGGGCGCGACGCCTACCGGCTCGGCGAGATGGTGGACGATGCGCTCGCGGTGGTGGACGGTCTGGTCGGCCGGGCCGCGCGCGTCCACATCGTCGGGCACGACTGGGGCGCCGCCGTCGCCTGGCGGCTCGCGGCGCGGCACGGGGAGCGGGTCCGCACGCTGACCGCCGTGTCGGTGCCACCGCCCGCGGCCTACCTGCGTTCGCTCGTCACCACGCGGCAGGGGCTCGCGTCCTGGTACGTCTACGCGTTCCAGCTGCCCTGGCTGCCGGAGCGGCTGCTCGCCGCCAACGGCGGCCCGTTCTCCCGGCGGCTCGTGGCGGCGCTGCGCCGCACCGGCCAGTCGAAGGACGCGGCGCAGCGCGACGCGGCCGGCCTCGCCGACCCGGCGGCGCTCAGGGCCGCGCTGAACTGGTACCGCGGGATGTTCTCCGGACCGCCCGGCGACCCCGACCCGCCGGTGGGGGTGCCCACCCTGTTCGTCTGGAGCGACGGCGACACCGCCCTCACCCGGCAGTCCACCGAGCTGGTGCGGGACCACGTCGCCGGGCCGTTCCGCTACGCCGAGCTGCGCGGCGTGAGCCACTGGATCCCCGACGAGGCCCCCGACCAGCTGGCGGACCTCGTCCTCGAGCACCTCGCCGAGCACCCCGCCTGATATGGAGATCCTCTCGGGACGGGTGTTGCTGCGGCCCGTCGACATGCAGCGCAGCCTCGCGTTCTACCGCGACGTGCTCGGGCTCGCGATCGCCCGCGAGTTCCCCGGCGGCACCGTGTTCTTCCTCGGCGGCGGCTACCTGGAGCTCTCCGGGAGCGCCGATGCCCCGGCCGGCCCGGCCGTGGCGCTGTGGCTGCAGGTCCGCGACCTCGCGGCGGCCCACCGCGAGCTCGCCGGCCACGTCGTGCGCGAACCGCGCCAGGAGCCGTGGGGCCTGCACGAGATGTGGGTCACCGACCCGGACGGCACGAGGATCGTCCTGGTGCAGGTGCCGGAGGACCACCCGATCCGCCGCGACCCCCGCTGAGTTCGCGGGCGGCGTCGGCAGGTCGGTCGCACACCAACTCAGGTGCTGGCACGCCAACTGCAGTTGGTGTGTGGGCGCCGAGGTTGGTGTGTGGCGCTCCGGCGGCAGCCGCGGAACCGGCGCGGCTCAGGCCGCTTGCGCGGTACTCGGCTCCGCGGCCACCCGGAGGGAGGCGGCCACGGCGGCGCGGGGGGTGAGTGCGGCGATGGTGGCGCCCAGCGCCGCGGCGGCCGCGGCGGCGAGGTAGATCACCGTGTACGCGCCCGCCGCGGGCAGCAACCGGCCGGCGACGGTCGTCGTCAGGCCGGTGGCGATCGCCGCGACGAACGAGCTGCACGAGGACGTGCCGAGCATCCGCATGAGCGTGTTGAGGCTGTTGGCGGCTGCGGTCTCGGCGCGCGGCACCGAGTCCATGATCAGCAGGGGGATCGCGGAGTAGGCCAGCGCCGCGCCGATCGCGGTGGTGGTGCACGCCGCCACGATCAGCGGGAGCGATCCCGGCAGCGTCGCCATCAGCACGTTGCCCAGCGCGAGGATCGTGGCGCCGAGCACGAGCGTCGTGCGCGCGCCGCGGCGCCGCGAGACCCGGGCCGACACCGGGGAGAAGATCGTCATCGCCCCGCCGATCGGGAGCAGCGCGACGCCCGCCGCCACCAGGGACATGCCGAAGCCGTACCCGGTGGCGCGCGGCGCCTGCAGGATCTGCGTCGTCACGAGGAAGCTCGCGAACATCCCGAAGCCGACCGCGATGGACGCGACGTTCGTCCAGAGCACGGACGGGCGGGCGGAGACCCGCAGGTCGACGAGCGGCCGCCGGAGCCGCAGCTCCCAGGCGACCCACAGCGCGAAGACGACGGCGGCCGTGCCGAGCAGGCCGAGCACGAGCGCGCTGCCCCAGCCCCACTCGTTGCCCTTCGAGATCGCGAGCAGCAGGCAGACGAGCGCGGCCGACAGGCCGAGCGCCCCCAGCAGGTCGAACCGGCCGCCGGAGCGCAGGGGCGACTCCCGCACGACGAGGAGCACGAGGACGAACTGCACGGCGCCGAGCACCGCCGCCCCGACGAAGAGCCACCGCCAGCTCGCCTGCTGCGCCACGATGCCGGTGAGCGGCAGCCCGACCGCCCCGCCGATCCCCAGCGACGAGCTCATCAGCGCGATCCCGCTGCCGACGCGTTCCGGCGGGAGCACGTCGCGCATCACGCTGATGCCGAGCGCGATCACGCCCATCGCGACGCCCTGCAGCGCCCGCGCGGCGATGAGCACCCCGACGTTGGGGGCGACCGCGCCGAGCACCGAGCCCGCCGTGACGATCCCGAGCCCGGCGAGCAGGATCCGGCGCTTGCCGTACATGTCGCCGAGCCGCCCCATGACCGGCGCGCAGACGGCCGCCGCCACCAGCGTGGCCGTGACCAGCCAGGCCACCGTGCCCGGCGAGGCCGACAGCAGCTGTGGGAACTGCGGGAGCAGCGGCACGACCAGGGTCTGCATCAGCGAGACGGCCAACCCGCAGGACGCGAGCACCGTGATCACGAGCGCCGGGCGGGGGGAGGTCACCACATCAGATGAGCACGGGATCGTTGGCATTCGCAAGCATGTGGAATGGGGAACACCTCGACGGCCGGGCTGGTCCGCGCCGGCACGAGCGGGCATCCTGTAACGGTCAAGTAGACCGTCGTCCCCAGTGCCGCGGCGTGGTCGGACCTTGCTGTCGACGCAGGGAGCGCCGTGAGCACCGCCTTCTCAGACGAGCACGACGGCCCGGGCCACGAGGGCACCGTCGTCGAGCTGCCCCGCCTCGAGCCACCCCCCGACCTCACGATCAACACGCTGGGAACGGCCCGCATCACGTCCCCGATGGCGCCGTTGCTGGACGCCACGCGGACCACGGAGCACTACATCAACGAGCACGACCGCGTGCTGCTCGACGACACCCTCACCGGGATCTCCTCCCGCGGTGTGGCGCCGGACCAGCTGCCCGGCATGGAGCCGTGCGGCCCGCGCCGGAAGATCTTCTTCGACCCGGCCAAGACGCGCGCCGCGATCGTCACGTGCGGCGGGCTGTGCCCCGGGCTCAACGACGTGATCGCCGGCCTCGTCCGCACGCTGACCTACCACTACCGCGTGCGGCGCGTGGTCGGCATCCGCAACGGCTACCAGGGGTTCGTGGCGCGGTACGGCCACGACGTCGTCGACCTCACCCCGGAGTCGGTGCGCGACATCGCGACCGACGGCGGCACCGTGCTCGGCACCTCTCGCGGACCACAGGACCCCGAGGAGATCGTCGACTGCCTGGAGCGGCTGCACGTCAACATCCTGTTCGTGGTGGGTGGCGACGGCTCGATGCGCGGGGCGATGCAGATCGCGCGCACGATCGCCGACCGCGGCCTGCTGATCGCGGTCGTCGGCATCCCGAAGACGATCGACAACGACATCCCCTACATCGACCAGAGCTTCGGCTTCCAGACCGCGTTCAGCCTGGCCAGCGACGCCATCCGCGCCGCGCAGGTGGAGGCCAAGTCCACGGCGGGCGGCGTCGGGCTCGTCAAGCTGATGGGGCGGCACTCCGGCTTCATCGCCTGTTACGCGGCGCTCGCCCGCAGCGGCGCCGACGCCGTGCTGATCCCCGAGGTCCCGTTCGCGCTGGACGGCGAGCACGGCCTGCTGGCCCACGTCCGGCGCCGGGTCTCCGAGCGCGGGCACGCGGTGGTGGTCGTCGCCGAGGGCGCCGGCCAGGAGCTGCTCGGCGGGATTGACGAGGACGCGCGGGACGCGTCCGGCAACGCCCGGCTGCACGACATCGGGCCCTGGCTGCGCCGCCGCATCGCGGACCACTTCTCCGACGCGGGCATCGAGACCTCGATCCGCTACATCGACCCGAGCTACGCGATCCGCAGCGTCCCGGCCAACCCGTACGACTCGGTGTACTGCGTGCGGCTGTCGCAGGCGGCGGTGCACGCGGCGATGTCCGGGCGCACCGAGATGGTGGTGGGCCGCTACCGGCGCCGGTTCGTCCACATCCCGATGCACGTGGCGGTGAGCCGCCGCAACCAGGTCGACCCGCACGGCGACCTGTGGATGGCGGTGCTGGAGTCCACCGGCCAGCCGGCCCGCTTCGCCTGATCCCGACCCGTGAGTGGAAACGAGGCCTGGAGCACTCGTATCCACTCACGGGTGGGCAGTGATACTGGGGGTGTGCACGGGCTCGCGATGCGCTTCCTCGGCCACTCCACCGTGCGGCTGGAGCTGGCCGGATCGGTCGTGCTCACCGACCCGCTGCTCACCGGCGGCGTCGGCCCGCTGCGCCGGGTGAACCCGCAGCCCGATCGCGCCCACTTCGCCGACACCGACCTGGTGCTGCTGTCCCACCTCCACGGCGACCACCTGCACCTGCCGTCGCTGGGCCTGCTCCCGCGCACGGCGCGCGTGGTGGTGCCCCGGGGCGCCGGGCGGTGGTTGCGCGGGCGCGGCATCCGCAACGTCGAGGAGCTCGCCCCCGGCGAGGAGCTCGAGCACGGCGGCCTGCGGGTACACGGGGTGCCCGCCGTCCACAGCGGGCACCGGTTCGGGCCGCGCTCCACGCGTGGGCCGCAGGCCGCGGCGATGGGGCACGTCATCGAGTCCGCGAGCCACCGGGTCTACGCGGCGGGCGACACGGACCTGTTCCCCGGCATGGCGACGTTCGGCCCCCTGCACGCCGCGTTGTTGCCGGTGTGGGGGTGGGGGCTCACGCTGGGGCCCGGCCACCTCGACCCGCAGCGCGCCGCCGAGGCCGTCGGGCTGTTGCGGCCGCGGGTGGCCGTGCCGGTCCACTGGGGCACGCTCGCCATGAGCGGCCTGCCGCGGCTCCCGGGGCGGGTCGGCGCGCGGATGCGCGAGCTGCTCGTCGAGCCGCCGCAGCGGTTCGCCGCGGCCGTGGCGGCGGCGGGGGAGCGCACGCGGGTGCTGGTGACGCAACCGGGCGCCGCGGTCGCTCCGGACGGGGCACAGCCGGTGGTGCGATGACCACCGCGCAGGCGGCGGGCTGGACGGACCCGTCCGCGCTCGGCTACTCCGCGCTCTTCGGCGGTGTGCTGATCGGCTCGATCATCCCGATCGTCCCCACCGGGGCCGTCGTGGGTGCCGCCGCGGCGGTCGCCGTGACCACCGGCGCCCTGTCGCTCCCCCTCGTGCTCCTGCTCTCGGTGCTCGGGGCGCTCCTCGGCGACTTCGTCACGTTCGCCTTCGCCCACGCGGGCAGCTCGGTCGCCCAGCGCTGGGTGACCGGGCGCCAGTCGCCGGAACGGCTGGCGGCGGTGCGGGCGCAGTTCGAGCGGCGGGGGGCCGTGATCGTCGTCATCGGACGGCTGATGCCGGCCGGCCGGATCCCGGTGCTGCTCGCGGCGGGTGCGCTCGAGTACCCGTGGCGGCGCCTCGTGCCCGCCGCGGTCCTCGGGTGCATCCTCTGGGCGGTTGCGTACGCGCTGCTGGGAGTGCTGTCCGGCGGGCTGTTCGACGACCCGGTGCTCGCCACCACGCTGGCGGCGCTGCTGGTGCTCGTGCTGGCCGGGATCGGCTCGCTGGTGTCCGCGTGGCTCCGGCGCAGGCGCGCCCGCGCGGGTGCGGTGCGGTGATGGCGCCGACGGGAGGCGGGCGGCTCGTTCGCGGTGGGCGCGTGGTCGCGCGCGTGCTGCTCGTGTGGCTGCTCGCGGTGGGCGCCCTGCGGCTGCTCGACGCCTGGCTCACCGGGTTCTCGATGCCCGAGTGGTGGCAGCCCACGGTCTGCGCGCTCCTGTTCGGCGTGCTGAGCGCGGTGGTGTGGCCGCTGGTGCTGCGCGTCGCGCTGCCGGTGGCCGTGTTCACGCTGGGGATCGGCTCGTTCCTGCTGCTCGGCGCCGGGGTGCTGGCGATCTCCTTCGCCGTGCCCGGCGTGGTGATCACCGACTTCGGCACCGCCGTGGTGGTGGCCGTCGCGGTGGCGGCGCTCGGGTCGGTCGTCAGCAGCGTGGTGGGGCTCGACGAGGACGAGCTGTTCTTCCGGCGCACCGCGCGCCGCGGTGCCCGCGGCGACACGTCCGGTGACGAGACGATGCCGCCCGGGATGCTGCTCCTGCAGGTCGACGGGCTCGGCATCGACACGCTGCGCCGCGCCGTCCGCGACGGGGACATGCCTGCGCTCGCCCGCCTGCTCGACGACGGCAGCCACCTGCTCGCCGGCTGGCACACCGACTGGAGCTCGCAGACCGGTGCGAGCGTCTGCGGGATCCTGCACGGCGACAACAGCGACATCCTCGGCTTCCGCTGGTACGAGAAGGACCGCGACCACGTGATGGCGTGCTCCAGCCCGGAGGACGCCGCGGAGATCGAGCGCAGGCACTCCGACGGGTGCGGGCTGCTCGCCGTGGACGGCGCCGCGCGGGCGAGCCTCTTCACCGGCGACGCCGCGCACACCAGCCTCACGATGAGCGCACTGCCGCTGATCAGCGGGGCGGGCCGGCGCGGGCGCGGCCGGGACGGCGTCGGGGCCGGCTACTACGGCTACTTCGCCAACCCCGCCAACGCGTTGCGCACGGTCGTCGGCGCAGTGGTCGACGTCGCGCGGGAGATCTCGGCAGCCGTCCGGCAGCGGCGGGCCGGGGTGCGGCCGCGGGTGAGCAGGGGAGGGTTCTACCCCCTCGCCAGGGCGGGCACCACGGTGATCGCCCGCGACGTCGTGGTCTCGGCGATCATCGAGGACATGATGGCCGGCCGGGCCGTGGTCTACGCCGACTTCATGGGCTACGACGAGGTGGGCCACCACTCCGGGGTGGAGCGCTTCGACTCCCTCGCCGTGCTGCGCGGCATCGACCGGCAGATCGGCAGGCTGCACCGCGCCACCCAGCTCGCGCCCCGGCGCTACCACATCGTCGCGCTCTCCGACCACGGCCAGACCCAGGGCTGGGCCTTCGCCGACCGCTTCGGCGAGTCGATCGAGGCGCTGGTCGGGCGGCTGTGCGGGGAGCCCCAGCCGGACCCGCGCCGCGGATCGCACACCGGGTCGGCCCGCACGGCCGAGGGCTGGCAGGTCGACGCCGTGCTCGCCGAGGCGTCGTCCGGCGGCGGGCCGATCGCGCGCAGGTTGCGCGCCCGGGTCGAGCGCGCGGGGGCCGCCGAGCGGCCGCGCACGCCCAGTGGGGCCCCGGGCGCGGTGGCGCGGGTCGCGGCGGGGGTCGTGGTCGTCGGGTCCGGCCACCTCGCGATGGTGTCGTTCACCGAGCACGAGGGCCGGGTGGAGCTGGAGACGATCGAGCGCGAGTACCCGGAGCTGCTGCCATCGCTCGTCGACCACCCCGGCGTGGGTTTCGTCCTGGTGCGCAGCGCCGAGTTCGGGCCGGTCGTGCTCGGCCGCGACGGGCTGCGCAGGCTCGCCACCGACGTCGTCATCGGGGACGACCCGCTCGTGCCCTACGGCCCGCACGCCGCCGACCTGGTGCGCCGCGTCGACACCTTCCCGCACTGCGGCGACGTGATGATCAACAGCCGGTACGACCCGGCGCGCGACGAGGCATCCCCGTTCGAGCCGCACGTGGGCTCGCACGGCGGGCTGGGCGGGGCGCAGACACGGGGCTTCCTCCTGCACCCGGCCGAGCTGCCGCCGCCCGGCGAGATCGTCGGGGCGGAGGCACTGCACCGCGTGCTGCGGGGCTGGCTGAGCCACCTCGGCCACCCGGAGCCCGCGAGTGCCGGGCAGAAGTCGGTGCCCGCCGCCGCCGAATGAGAGGATCGCCCGCATGAGTGATCCTTTCGTGCTCGTCCACGGCGCGTGGCACGGCGGGTGGTGCTGGCGGCGGGTGGCGCGGCTGCTGCGCGGTGCGGGGCACGAGGTGTTCACGCCGACGCTCACGGGTTTCGGCGAGCGCGCCCATCTGATCGGCGCGGACGTCGGCCCGGACACGCTCGTCCAGGACGTCGTCGGTGTGCTCGACAACGAGGAGCTGACCGGCGTCGTGCTCGTCGGGCACAGCTTCGGGGCGCTCGTCGCGCTGGCCGTCGCCGAGGAGGCCGCGGACCGGGTGCGCCGGGTCGTGCTGCTCGACGGCCTGGTGGTCGAGGCCGGGGCCCCCGGGTTCGACGGGCTGCCCCCGGAGTCGGCGGCCGCGCGCAAGGACGCGGCGCAGGCCTCCGGCGACATCGTCTTCCCGCCGCCCGGCGCGGCGGCGTTCGGCCTGACCGATCCCGAGGACATCGCCTGGGTCGACCGCAGGCTCACCCCGCACCCGCTGCGCACCTACGCCGAGCCGTTCCCGCTGCACGCTCCGCTCGGTGGCGGCCGGCCGGTCACGTACATCGCGTGCACCGCGCCCGCCTACCCGGCGATCCACTCCGCGCACGCGATCGTCCGGCGCGAGGGCTGGGAGTTCCGGGAGCTCGCTGCCGGGCACGACGCGATGGTCAGTGCGCCGGAGGCGACCGCCCAGGTGCTGATGGGCTGACCGTTCCGTACGGGATGGTTCCGTTCGGGATCGTCTGTACTCTGCCCGTATGGACACGCGCAGCGACGACGAGATCCGCGCCGACCTCTCCTACCTGTTCGACAAGGCGAGCCAGGCGCTCTCCGCGCGGATGGGCACCGTGCTCGGCGAGCTGGGCATGACCGTGCGCGACTACTGCGTGCTCTCCAAGGCCGGTGCGCACGAGCTGACGCAGGGCGAGCTCGCGGAGCTGGCGCTGCTGGACAAGACCACGATGGTCGTCACCTGCGACAACCTCGAGAAGGTCGGGCTGGCGCAGCGCACGCCGTCGCCCACGGACCGGCGCGCGCGGATCGTCCGCACCACCGAGGCGGGCGACGAGGCCGTCGCCAAGGCCCGCGCTGTGATCGACGACCTGTACGCCGAGGTGCTCGGCGTGCTGCCGGCCGCGCAGCGCGCCGCGCTCCTGGACGCCTTGATGACGCTGGTCACCCACGGCGGCCCGCTGTCGGCCGTCGAGCCCAGCCCGCACGCGCCGCGCCGGAAGCGGGGAGCGTGACCGTCCCGATCAGGATTGTCTGTTAAAAAACTATCTGCTACGGTCCATCTCATGACGAGGTCGACCGCTCCGACGGAGCGCTCCGCACCATCCCGCTGGCTCGCGCTCGCCGTGCTGTGCGGCGCGATGCTCATGATCATTCTCGACGGCACGATCACCAGCGTCGCGCTGCCGGTGCTGCAGGCCGAGCTGGGCTTCACGACCGCGGGGCTGGCCTGGACCGTCAACGCCTACCTCGTGCCGCTGGGTGGCCTGCTGCTGCTCGCCGGGCGGCTCGGCGACCTCTACGGCAGGCGGCGGATGCTGCTGGGCGGCCTCACGCTGTTCGTGCTGGCCTCGCTGCTGTGCGGGCTGGCGATCGACGCCGGAACGCTGATCGCGGCCCGGTTCGTGCAGGGTGTCGGGGCCGCGATGGCCTCGGCCGTGGTGCTCGGCATGGTCGTGGCGCTCTTCCCGGAGGCGGGGGAGCGGGCGCGGGCGATGGGCGTCTACGCGTTCGTCGGCGCGGCCGGGGCGTCCATCGGCACCCTGCTCGGCGGAGTGCTCACCGAGACCGTCGGGTGGCGGTGGATCTTCCTGGTCAACGTGCCGATCGGGGTGGCCGCGGTGCTGCTCGCGCTGCGCTACGTGGCCGCCGACCGCCCGGCCGATCGTTCGGCGCGCCCGGACGTCGTCGGCGGGCTGCTGGTCACGGGCGGACTCGTGCTCACGGTGTTCACGATCGTCGACACCTCGGCGCTCGCCGTGCGGCTCGGGTTGGGCACCGCCGCCGTGGCCCTGCTCGCCGGTTTCGTCGTGCGGCAGCGGCGGGCCGCGGAGCCCCTCGTCCGGCTGCGGATCTTCCGGTCGCGCGCGGTGTCCGGCGGCAACGCGGCGCAGCTGCTCATGGTGGCGGGCATGCTCGGCTTCCAGTTCGTGGCCGCGCTGTACCTGCAGCGCGCACTCGGGTACGCGCCTGCGCAGACCGGCTTCGCGCTGCTGCCGATCACGCTCACGATCGCGGCGGTGTCGCTCACCGCGTCGGGCCGGCTGATCGCGCGCTCCGGCGCCCGGGCGGTGCTGCTCGCCGGCGAGATCCTGCTCGTGGCCGGCCTGCTGCTGCTCACCCGCCCGCCGGTGGGCAGCTACGTGGTGGACGTGCTGCCGTCGATGCTCGTGCTCGGCATCGGGGCCGGCCTCGCCCTCCCCGCGGTCACCACGGTGATGATGTCCGACGCCACGCCCGAGGACGCCGGGCTCGCGTCCGGCCTGGCCAACACCAGCCAGCAGGTCGGTGGCGCGCTGGGCACGGCGGTGCTCGCCGCCCTCGCCGCGGCCCGCACCGACGCCGCGACGGCCGCGGGTGCCTCGCCGCTCGACGCGCTGACCACCGGCTACCAGCTGGCCTTCGGGGCGAGCGCGGTGGCCGTGGCGGCGGCCGGGGCGGTGACGCTGGCGGTGCTGCGCAGGGAGCGGTGAGCCCCGCCGAACGAACGGCACTCTCGTCCAGCTCCATCGGACGGGGGTGCCGTTCGTACGATGCCGAGCGTGAGCAATGCCAACGACCTCGTCGACGGGACCCCGGTCACCGGCCCCCTCGCGGGAGTGCTCGTCGCCGACTTCTCCCGCATCCTCGCCGGGCCCTACGCCACGATGCTGCTCGCCGACCTCGGCGCCACCGTGATCAAGGTCGAGGGCCCCGGCACCGGGGACGACACCCGCACCTGGGTGCCGCCCACCAGCGAGGACGGGACGGCCACCTACTACCTGTCCATCAACCGGAACAAGCGGTCGATCGTGCTCGACCTCGCCGACCCGGCCGACCTCGACGTCGCGCAGCGGCTCGCCGCCCGCGCCGACGTCATGATCGAGAACTTCAAGCCGGGTGGCCTCGCGCGGTTCGGGCTCGACCACGACACCGTCTCGGCGGCCAACCCGCGGGTCGTCTACTGCTCGATCAGCGGGTTCGGCACGGCGGGCGGGGCCTCGCTGCCCGGCTACGACCTGCTCGTGCAGGCGACGTCGGGGCTGATGAGCCTCACCGGCGACGCCGACGGCCCGCCCTACCGCGCGGGCGTCGCGGTCTTCGACGTGATCACCGGGCTGCACGCGGCGCTCGCGATCCTCGCCGCCCTGCACCACCGCGAGCGCACCGGCGCGGGGCAGAAGCTGGAGACGAACCTCCTGTCGGCGGCCCTGTCCGGCCTGGTCAACCAGACATCGGCGGTGCTCGCAGGCGGGGTGGTGCCCGGCAGGCTGGGCAACGCCCACCTCTCCCTGTTCCCGTACGAGCCGCTGCCCACCGGCGACGGCGAGCTGATCGTCATCGCCGGCAACGACGGTCAGTTCCGCAAGCTCGCCACCGCGATCGGCGCCCCCGAGCTGCTCGACGACCCGCGCTTCGCCTCGATGGGCTCGCGCAACGCCCACCGTGACGAGCTGCGGCCGCTGCTGCTGGCGCGGCTGGCCACGAAGACCGCGCAGGAGTGGTTCGACATCCTCGCGCCCGCGGGCGTGCCGTGCGGGCCGATCAACACGATCGACGAGGGCCTGGCGCTCGCCGACCGCCTCGGCCTGGAGCCGGTGGTCGAGCCGGGCGGCGTGCCCAGCGTCCGCAACCCGGTGACGTACTCCGTGACGCCCCCGTCCTACCGCAAGCCGCCCCCGGGGTTGGGGGCGGACGGCGACGAGATCCGGGCGTGGCTCCTGCGGGAATGACAGCAATGTCAGCAAAGCCACTTTCATGCCACGAGGTGACATGAAAGTGGCTTTGCTGACATCGGCGGGCTGTCAGTTGCCTCCGCCGAACGGGTTGCCGCCGCCTCCGAACGGGTTCTGGCCGCCGAACGGGCTGCTGCCGCTGCCGCCGCCCTCGCTCGGGCTCGTGGTCGCGGCCTTGTCGGGCTGGCTGCCCAGCGTGACGTTGACCGTGCGCTCGGCGCCGCCGTTGGTGACGGTCAGCGCGACCTGGTCGCCGGGGGAGTGCGCCCCGACCCGGGCCATGAGGTCGGCGAAGTCGGCCACCTGGTCGTCGCCGACCTTCGTGACGACGTCGCCCGCCTGCAGCCCGGCCGCCTCGGCGGGTGAGCCCGGCTGGACGGCCGCGATCTGAGCGCCCTCCGCGCTGTTGGCGGCGATGCTGCCCTGCACCCCGAGGACCGGCTTGGTGGGCGTGCCGGAGTTCATGATCTCCTCGGCGACGCGCCTGGCCTGGTCGATCGGGATCGCGAAGCCGAGCCCGATGCTGCCGGCGTTCTGGCCCGCGGTCTCGATGGCCGAGTTGATGCCGACGACCTGGCCGTCGAGGTTCACCAGCGGCCCACCGGAGTTGCCCTGGTTGATCGGGGCGTCGGTCTGCAGGCCGTTGTAGACGACGGCCTGGCCGTCCTCGCCCTGCACGGTGACGGTGCGGTCGAGCGCGCTCACGATGCCGGTGGTGACGGTGCCGGTGAGGCCGCGCGGCGACCCGATGGCCACGACCGGCTGGCCCACCTGCAGCGAGTTGCTGTCGCCGAGCGTCGACGGGGTGAGCCCGGAGGCGCCCTGCAGGCGGATCACGGCGATGTCGTAGCTCGGTGAGGTGCCGACGACGGTGGCCGGGTGCGCGCTGCCGTCGGAGAGGGTGACCGAGATGTCCCGGGCGCCCGCGACGACGTGGTTGTTGGTGAGGATGTCGCCGTTCGCGGTGAGGATGACACCGCTGCCCTCGGCCTCGCCCTGCGCCACCCTGGCGCGGATGTCGACGGTGCTGGGCAGCACCGTCTGGGCGGCCGCGGTGACGGACCCGGGTGCGGCGTTCACCGCGTTCGGGCCCTGCGGCGCCGACGAGAGCGTGGTGCCGCCGGGGCGGTCGCCGAGTAGCGCGTACGCGCCCCCGAACCCGGCACCACCGCCGACGAGGCCCGCGACCACCGCGGCGACCACGACGGTCGCCATGCCCCGCTGCTTGCGCGGCTGGGGCGGCAGCGTGGCCGTCGGAGGGCCCTGGAAGTGGTTCGGCGGGGGCGGGAAGAACCCGTCGGCAGGCGGCTGCGGCGGGCCGTACCCGGCAAAGCCCTGCTGACCGGCTTCGGCCTGGTCGGCACGTTGCGCGTGCGCCGGTCCCGGGGCGCCCGCGTACGACGGAACGGGGTACTGCTCGGTACGGGAGTCACCGGTCGAGGCGCTCGCGTCCCGGCCATGCTCCCTCTGCTCGTCGCTCATGGCATCGACGATGCGCCTGGATTCTGAGGCTGTCCTGAGGACCACCTGGGAATACCAGCCGAAACCCCTGATCGGGCTATTGGTGCAGAAGCTCCGCGGCAACGGCGGCGTGGGCGGGCCCGTCGCCCCACACCGTGACCGAGGGTGCCGGCGGGCGCCACCGCCCGGGGAGCCCGACGTGCACGGCCACCGCGTCCGGGCGAGCGGCCCGTACGTCGTCGAACGCGGTGGAGGGACCGTCCACCACCACCACGAGCGGCCTGCCGGCGGGCGCGGCAGGGCCCGCCGTCACCGCCGGGTCCCGCCGGCGCAGCGCCTCCGCGACGCGCGGCTCGCCGGCCCGGCCGTCGGCGATGTTCCGCCCGCCCCGCAGGTCCACGACGTGCGCGCCCGGCCCGACGCGCACGTCCCCGGCCACCTCCGCCACGCGGCGGACGACCTGGGTGCCGTCCACGTCGCCTCGTCCGGCCGGTGCCGCGCGTACCCCGTCGGCGAGCTGCGCGACCCGCCGCCCGGCCTCGGCGACCCGCTCGCGCGGCAGGGTGCCGTCGGCGAGCGCGGCGAGCAACGCGTCGCGGACCTCGCGGTAGCCGGTCTCGTCGTCGTAGCCGTTCTGCGGGTTGCCGATGCAGACCAGGTCGACCCCGGCGGCCACCGCCGCCACGGCGCCCGGGCCCATCCCGACCGTGGCGGCGATCGCGGCCATGTCGACGGCATCGCTGATCACGACGGCGTCGAAGCCCAGCTCGCGGCGCAGCAGCCGCAGGAGCGGCGGGCTCATCGTGGCCGGCCGGTCGTCGAGCGCGGGGAAGCGCACGTGCGCGGTGAGCACGCACCGGACCCCGGCCGCGACCGCGGCGGCGAAGGGCGGCAGGTCCCGGGCCCGCAGCGTGGCGGCGTCGGCACCGATCACCGGCAGGGCCAGGTGCGAGTCGACGGTGGTGCACCCGTGGCCCGGGAAGTGCTTGGCCGTGGCGGCGGTGCCCGCACCCTGCACCCCGCGGACGAACGCCACCGTGTGCCGCGCCACGAGTTCCGGGGTGGCGCCGAAGGACCGGACCCCGATCACCGGGTTGTCCGGCTCGGCGTTGACGTCCGCGACGGGCGCCAGCGCGAGGTCGATCCCGAGGCTCCGGCACCGCCCGCCGATTCCGGCCGCCACCGCCTCGGTGACGGCCACGTCGTCGAGCCGCCCGAGCGCCGCGGCGCTGGGCCATCCGGAGTTGGGCCACGGGCCGTCCAGCCGCGTCACCGAGCCGCCCTCCTCGTCGGACGCGACGAGGAAGCCCGCGCGGCGTCCGTGCAGGTCCGCGGTCAGCTCCCGCAGGCCGGGGCCGACGTTCCCGGCGAAGAGGCAGCCGCCCGCGAGCCCGGCGTCGGCGGCGCGGGCCAGCCAGCCGGGCACCGTCGTGCCGGTGAAGCCCGGCAGCAGCACCCCGTTGACCAGGGCCTCGTCGCGTGTCACCCCTTGACCGCACCCGCCACGAGCCCGTCGGTGAGCCGCTTCTGCGCGAGCACGAAGAACACCATCACGGGGATCGTGATCAGCGTCGACGCGGCCATCACCGCGCCCCAGTCGGTGGCGTGCTGGCCGAAGAAGCGGCGCAGCCCGACGGCCACCGTGTAGTTCTGGTCGTCGGACATGAACGTGAGCGCGAAGATGAACTCGTTCCAGGCCACGATGAACGAGAACACGCTCGTGGCCACCAGGCCCGGCGCCACCAGCGGCAGCAGCACCGACCGGAACATCCGGCCCCACGACGCGCCGTCGAGGTAGGCGGCCTCCTCGAGCTCGACGGGCACCGCGGCGACGAACCCGCGCAGCGTCCAGATCGCGAACGGCAGCGAGAACGCCAGGTAGACGACGGCGAGCCCGACGAGCGTGTCGAGCATCTGCAGGGTGCGAGCCTGGATGAACAGCGGGATGACCAGCGCCTCCACCGGCACCATCTGGATGATCAGCACCATGACCAGCACGGACGTCCTGAACCGGAAGCGGAACCGGGAGACGGCCACCGCGGCCAGCAGCGCGAGCAGGGCGCCTGCGAGCACGGTGCCGAGGGCGACGAGCAGCGAGTTGCTCAGGTACCGCCCGAACCCACCCTCGCCGACCACGTAGGCGAAGTTCTTCAGCGTCCAGTCGGCCGGCCACAGCGTGCGCGACCCGGCGTTCGCCTCGCCGTTCAACGCGGTGACGACCATGAGGTAGACCGGGAACAGCGTGAAGCCGAGCACGCCCGCGACGCCGAGCCCCTTGCCGGCCGCCCTCACAGCTCCTCCTCCCGGAACAGCAGCCGCAGGTAGGCCACCGTGACCACCAGCAGCAGCGCGGTGAGCAGCACCGCGATCGCGGCGCCGAGCCCGTACCGGTTCTGCGCGAACGACTCCACGTACGACCAGGTGCCGAGCGTGAGCACGCCCCGGTTGACGCCGTCGCCGCCGGGCATCAGGTAGATCTGGGTGAACACCTTGAAGTCCCAGATCGTCGACAGAACGGTGACCACCGCGAACACCGGCCGCAGCATCGGGAACGTCAACGACCGGAACCGGCGCCACGGGCCCGCCCCGTCCACGATCGACGCCTCCGTGAGCTCCCGCGGGATCGTCAGCAGGCCGGCGAGCACGGTGAGCGCGACGAACGGGAAGCCGTGGTGCACGACGTTGAGCGCGGCCACCGCGTAGAAGGAGAGCCGGCCGGCGAACGGGTCGGCGGTGGCGGCGTCGACGAGGCCGAGCGCATCGAGCGCCTGCACCGCGACGCCGTCACCCGGGGCGAACGCGAAGACCCACACGTACGTGCCCGTGACGGCCGGCATGGCCCACGCCACCATGATCGCGGTGGTGACCACGCCGCGGACGACGGGGGTGAGCCGGGCGAGCAGCAGCGCCACGATCGTGCCGAACACCACCGTGAGCGCCACCGCCACCACCGCGAAGACCACGGTGTTGGGCAGCACCGTGGTCCACAGGTCCGCGCTGCCGAGCAGTTCCGCGTAGTTGCCCAGGCCCACCCAGTGGGTGCGGCCGGACACGAGCTCGCGGAGCCCGAAGTCCTGCAGCGAGAGCACCAGCACCCGGAAGAGCGGGTAGAGCAGCAACCCGCCCATCACCAGCAGGGCGGGCGCCAGCAGCAGCCACGGCCGTGCCGTCCGCGACCCGCGGCGCCGCGCGGGGTGCGTGGACGGCGCCACGCCCGGCTCGACGTCGGTGCGCTCGGCGAGCGTCATGCGCCGCTGGCGAAGATCTCGTTCATCTCCGCCGCCGCGGTGGAGGTGGCCTGCTCCACGGTGGCCTCGCCGGTGAGGATGGAGTGCATCATCGCCGCGATCGTCTTCTTGCCCTGGATCTGGCCGAACGCCGGGGTGACCGGCACGCTGCGCCCGGAGTCGACCATCTGCCGGGCGAAGGGCGCCACCAGCGGGTCGGGGGACTGCGCGGCCTCGTTCAGCAGCGCGGTGGTGCCCGGGAAGTAGCTGGACTCCTGCGCCCACTTGGCGGCGAACTCGCCCGTGCCCATCATCTGGACGAGCTGCCAGGCGAGGTCCTGGTCCTCACTGGTGTTGAAGATCGACAGCAGCGACCCGCCGAGCACGGACGGGGCGAGCCCTCCGGTGGGGCCCGGGATCGGGCACGCGCCGATCTTGCCCTGCAGGTCCGGTGCCGCCTCGAGGATCGCCTTGGGGGTCCAGCTGCCGGCGAAGATCATCGCGGACTGGCCCTTGGTGAAGGAGTCGCGCACGTCGGTCTCGCGCCACGTGGCCGCCGCGGGCGTGGAGAACCCGTGCTCCAGCGCCAGGTCGGCGTAGAACCGGATGCCCGCGCGGGCCTGCGGGGAGTCGATGCCGCTGGTCCAGGTGTCGCCGTTCTGCGTGGCGAGCTGGCCGCCGGCGCCCCACACGAAGGGGTAGACGACGAACTCGTTGTCGCCCGCGATGGGCAGCGGCAGCAGGTCCGGCCGGGCCTCCTTGATGCGCTGCCCGACGGCCACGAGCTCGTCCCACGTGGTGGGCGGCTGCAGCCCCAGCTCGGTGAACACGTCGGTGCGGTAGACGATCGAGCGCACGCCTGCGTACCAGGGCATGCCGTAGAGGGAGCCGCCGAGCGTGCCCGCCTCCACCAGGCCGTCGACCAGGCCGTCGGACAGGCCCGCCTCCTGCACGCGCGGGGTGAGGTCGACCAGCGCGCCCGCGTCGCCGAACTCGCCGACCCACGTCGTGCCGATCTCCGCGACGTCCGGCGTGGTGCCGCCCGCGATCGCCGTGACGAACTTGTCGTGCGCGGAGGCCCACTGCACGAACTGCACGTCCAGCATGGCACCGGTGCGCTGCCGGAACGCGGTGGAGAGCTCCGAGAAGAACGGCTGGGCGTCCGGGTTGGTGCCCTCCATGATCCAGACCGTCAGCGTGCGGTCCGCGCCCGCGCCGGCGTCATCGCCCTGGCCGCAGCCGGCGAGGCCCAGTGCTGCCACTGCGGCGACGGCGACGGCGCTGCGCCGGACACCACCGCGTCGCGCTGTTCGGGATCCGGGCATCGACCACATGGGGTTCCCTTCGCGACGAGACCAGAGGTCTAGTTCCGGGAACTGTAGTGTCGGTCACCCCGGTGACGTCAAGCGACAACCCGGTTACGACGGGAAGATGTCGGCCATGATCCGGTAGCGGTCGCCCCGGTAGATCGACCGGACGAACTCGGCCACCCGTCCGCCGTCCACCCGGCAGGTGCGCTCGAAGCAGAACGCGGGCGCGCCCGGCTCGACCCCGAGCACCGCGGCGTCCTCGGCGCTGGTGAGCGCGGCCTCCGCGGTCTGGGTGCCCGACGCGATCCGGTGCCCGTAGCGCTCGGCGAGCAGCTCGTAGTAGGAGCGGTCCTCCAGCTCGGCGCCGGTGAGCCCGGGCACGAGGTCGGCCGGGACGTGCAGGTCCTCCACCGCCATCGGCTCGTCGTCGGCCAGCCGTAGGCGCCGCACGTGCAGGACGGGCGTGCCCGTCGGCACCTCGAGGAGCGCGGCCAGCATGACGCCGGCCGGGGCCCGCCCGGACCGCAGGGTGCGGCTGCCCGGCCGCAGCCCGCGGGAGCGCATGTCGGCGGAGAACGAGTTGGCGGCGAGCCGATGGGCCACCTTCGCAGGCGCCACGAAGGTGCCGGCGCCCTGCCTGCGCACGAGCACGGCCTCGGCGACGAGACCGTCGACGGCGCGGCGCAGCGTCATCCGGGCGACGCCGAGCTCGCGCGCCAGGTCGCGCTCGGCGGGGAGCGGCTCCCCGGGCGACATCGCGGCGATGAGCTCGGCGAGCCGTGCGCGCAGGCGCCGCTGCTTGTCGGTGTCCGTCGACGGCGCGCTCATAGCCCATTGGTACACCAGCGGTCCATCGGACGCGAACCTCGACCGGCGCCGACCGGTTAGCGCCCACGACCTCGGTCGTTAGCTCACCCTAACCGGATTTTGCAGTCCAGCCGCTGCGCCGGGGGCTCGTAGCGTCGGTCGCGACATGGACGGATTCCTGCTTGCCTTCGCCGTGAGCTTCGGCGTGGTGTTCGCCGCGGAGCTCGGCGACAAGTCCCAGCTGATGGCCCTCGCGTTCGCCACCCGCTACCGGGCGCTGCCGGTGCTCGTCGGCATCACCGTCGCCACCACCGCGGTGCACCTGCTCTCGGTGGCGGTCGGGCACAGCCTCGGCTCGGCGCTCCCCACCGGCTGGATCGCGCTCGTGGCCGCCGTCGCCTTCGTCGGGTTCGGCGCGTGGACCCTGCGCGGCGACCGGCTCACCCCGGCCGAGCGGGCCAAGGCCGAGCGGGCCACCGGCTCCGCCGTCCTGACCTCGGCGGTCGCGTTCTTCCTCGCCGAGCTCGGTGACAAGACGATGCTCGCCACGATCACCCTCGCCACCCAGTACGGCTGGTTCGGGGTGTGGCTCGGGTCCACGCTCGGGATGGTGGCCGCCGACGCGCTGGCGATCGTCGTCGGGCGGAGGCTGGGGCGGCTGCTGCCCGAGCGCGCCGTTCAGATCGGCGCCGCCGCGCTGTTCTTCCTGTTCGGCGGGTCGCTCGCGGTGGAGGCCGCGGGAGCGATCACCGGCCGCCCCGCGTGGGCGGTGCTCGCGGACGTGCTGGACCACCACGCCGCCGGCTGGCTCGCCCTCGCGATCGGCGTGCTCGTGGCGGTGCTGGGTGCCATCGGCGGGCGGCGCCTGCTGCACGCCTCGCCCGCCCGCCGGGAGATGGGACGTGCGGCCCGGGTGCCCGGCTCGCCCGCGTGGTGGGCGCGCCTCCTCCACGTCGTCGCCACCGGGCTCGGTCTCGTGGCGCCGCTGCTCGTCGCCGCCGACGTCATCGACCCGATCGCGGTGTTCGACGACCCCGGCGTGGTCGTGATCGGCGCCGGCCTCGCCCTGCTCGGGGTGGCTCTGGTGCTCGCCTCGCAGTTCGAGCTGCGGCGCGCGGGGCCAGCTGACCCGGTGCTCGCCAGCAGCGGACTCCGCTCACGGATGCGCAACCCGGGCCTCACCGGCATCGTGCTGGCCACCGCCGGCACGCTGGTGATGGTGCCGACGTTGGTCGGGGTGCTGGCGGCCGTGCTGCTGGTCGTCTCCGTGCGGATCCAGGTGCGTGCGGTGCGGGAACCGGTGCTGGCGCAGCTGCACGGCGAGGAGTACGTCGCCTACGCGGCGCGGACGGGCCGCTACCTACCCAGGCTGACGCTGACGCGGTCGTGAGTGGATACGAGTGCCCGAGCACTCGTATCCACTCACGCGGTGTTCAGCTCAGGGCCTGGACCAGGCACCCTCGGACATCGCTGCGGAGCGGACCCGGAAGCCCGCCGTGCCCTCCACGATGTCGCGGCGGAGCTGCGACTTCGTGCGGCCCGTGCTGTTCACCGTCGGGCCGAGGGCTCGGGCGATCTCCTTCAGCACCGGCACGGTGAACTCGACGCGGCTCTGCAGGTAGTCGGCCACCTCGCCGGGCTTGGTGAAGCGGTTGATGTCGGCCACCGCGGCGTCGATGTCGACGCCCGACGGCCGGGGTGCCACCTCGCGACGGCGCACCGAGCGCGCCTGCGACGCCTGGTAGACGAGCTTGCCTTCGCCGGAGGCGATGTCCTCGAGCTGCTCGCGGCTGAGGGACTCGAGCAGCGCGACGGCCTTCTGCAGCGCGATCGCGAGCGGCGGGGAGGGGAGCGGGGAGCTGGGGAGCGACTCGATGTCGATCCGCCCGGGTACGTTCACGCCGCGATCCTCTCCAGCCGGCCGGACAGCTCGGACACCATGTCGCGCAGCTCGCGGGTGGCTGCCCGCCCCGTCCCGCCGAGGATCACCGGGACGCCGTGCTCGGGTGCCGGGCCGTACACGGCCTTGCTGTCGCGGATCGTGGTGGCGAAGGTGGGCACCTCGCGGGCCTCGATCCGGCTGATCACGCTGCGCTGCGCCTCGATCGGGCTGCCGTTCTGGTTCTGGACCATCGTGAACACGACCGACGCCGCGGGCCGCTCGACAGGCGCGGAGGAGTGCTCGTTGTACTCCTCGACGAACGAGCGGATCTTCAGCCCGAGCGAGTCGATCCCGTTGGTGGACAGGTAGTCCGGCTTCGTCGGGATCAGGAGCAGGTCGCTGGCGGCGACGGCGTTCTTGGCGATGAGCCCGAAGTTCGGGGCGCAGTCGATGAGAACCGTGTCGTATTCGGCGAAATCCTCGTGGGCGAGCATCTCGCGCAGGCTCCCGTGCAGCTCGCCGAAGCGGCCCGGATGCGCGAGCAGGTCGGCGGCGAGGTTGGTCTCCACGTCCGTCAGGTCGCGGTGGGCCGCGATCAGGTCGAGCCGACCACTGCCGCGCGCCAGCTTGTCCTGGACGCGGGGCGGCGTCGAGACGAGCTTCGCCGGGCTCTCGGCGTTGTCGCTCCCGATCCGATCGAACCACTGCTTGATCGTTTTCTCCGGCAGCAGCTCGGCTGCCCACTCGCTCTGGGTGAAGAACGAGATCGTGAGACTGGCCTGCCCATCCAGGTCGATGAGCAGGACCTTCTGACCTCGGGCCGCGAACCCGGCGCCGAGGTTGGCCGTGAGGGTGGTCTTGCCCACCCCTCCCTTGTGGTTGATGACGGCGACGACCTTCACCCGTTCTCCTCCCGCAGCACGCCGCGCGAACGATGCCATACGCCCGGAGGAGGGCTGCATTTAGGCCAGTCGGCTATTGCCGACTGCTCCATGCGGCGGCATCGGCGCACCGGCCGAGGGGGCAGACTTTAGGGCCGAGCGCACGGCACCGGGAACCGGGGGGCCGTCACGAAGTGGATCACTCAGGTGCCCTACCTGCAGTGATTCGCGCGGGGGCCCGCGGAGCGTCGCTCCGGGCCGGATCGCCCCGAACGTGCCGCGGCAAGGATCACTCGATCGGGTGAGTCGGCGGGTGTGGAGCGGCGGATCGTCATCACGCAGCGTCGACATCATCCAGGTCGGCGTCACCCGATCGGCCGCAGACCGTCAGCGGTCGTAGCCGTCGTCGTCCGGGACCGCGGCCCGCTGCTCGGCGACGTCGGCCGGATCGGCCTCCGAGGGCACGTCCCCCCGGTCCTCCACCGGCTCGTCGCCGTCATCGGTGCTCTGCAGCTGCTCGACCACGTCGGCGTCCGGGTTCTCGATGCCCATGCTGTCCCTCCGTCGTCTGGATGTGCCCGCCGAGTGTGCCCCGGCCGGCGATCGTTCACACCACCCGAGCGACTGGGCTGCGGCGGCGCGAGCGGTCGTCGCACATGAACGTCGGCGCTCGCACACCAACTGCAGTTCGTGTGTGAGCGCCGAAGTTGGTGTGCGACCGCGTTGTCAGGCGGGTGCGGCAGCCGCCCGGGTGGTCTGCGTGAGGATCGCGGCGGCCAGCGGGGAGATCACGGTGCCGTTGATCGCGTGGCCCATGCCCGGGATCCGGACCATCCGGCCGTGCCCGAGCGAGCGCGCGAGGACGCCGGAGTTCGGCGGGGGGAAGGCGGGGTCCTCCGGCGCCTCGATCACGAGCGTCGGCACGCCGACGGTGGCCAGCTCGGCGCCGCGTTCCATGCCCGCGGTGTCCATCCGCGCGTGCGCCACCACCGGGTCGTGCTGGCCGGCGTGGGCGATCACCCGCTCCTCCAGCGCGCGGAACTCCGCGGGGTCGAACAGGGTGCCGGAGCCGTTGAGCATCCGCCAGTGCTCCAGCCGCCACGCGATCTCGCCCTCGGGGTCCCGCGGGTCGTCCATCTCCGCCCAGAGGCGCAGCAGGGCCTGGTCCGGGCCGGGCAGGGCCGGGGCGGGGGACGGCTCGGCGAACGGGAGCGGCCCCGTGCAGAAGAGGGTGGCGGTGTCGATGCGCTCGGGGTGGTCGAGCAGCATCAGCTGCACGAGGTACCCGCCCATGGACATCCCGACGACGTGGGCGCGCGGCACGTCGAAGGCGTCGAGCACCGCGATCGCGTCCTCGGCCAGGTCCGTGATGCCGTAGGGGTCGTCCTCGAAGGCCGCGGTGGAGCGCCCGGTGTCGCGGTGGTCGTAGCGGATGACGCGGTGGTGTTCGGCGAGCCGGGTGACGAGGACGTCGGGCCACACGAGGCCGGACGAGTTGGCGCCCATCACGAGCAGCAACGGCTCACCCGGGTGGGGCCCGGTGGGCCCGATGTCCTCGGCCCACAGGCGGATACCGGGCGCGGCGTCGACGAAGCGTTCCACGGCGTGCAGCCTGCCGGTCGCCGGTGCCCGTGTCGATCGTTGGGGGTGCCCGGGTGGCGGGCGCCACCCCGCCCGGGGCCCGGGCACCAGATCGTGTCTAGGCCGGGCGCCGGGCGGTGGGTGTCACTTGAGCGCGTCGATGAGCGCCTGGCGCTGGCGCTCGCCGAGCCCGGCGGCGCGGCGCGAGGCGTCGATCCCGGTCTGCTCCAGCAGCTGCGAGACCTTGGCGGGGCCGTAGCCGGGCAGGCTCTTGAGCAGGTCGGCGACCTTGGTCTTGCCGACCACCTGGTCGGTCTTGGCGCGGTCGAGGACCGCGGGGATCGTCTGCTCGCCGCGGGCGATCGCGTCGCGGAGCTCCTTGCGGGCGGTGCGGGCGGCCGCGGCCTGCTTCAGGGCCTCGGCGCGCTGCTCCGGAGTGAGCGTGGGCAGTGCCATGTCGACTTCTCTCCTCTCCGTGCGTCCACCCCGGATGGGATGTGCGCAGGTCATCTTGGCCGTCAAGGGTGACAGAACCCCGCAGCGCCACGCGCGCACCCCCCGGTCCGGCGCCGAACGGTCCCACCCGGTCGGGGGTGGTTCATCCCCCGTAGGTGAGCGGTTGGAGCCCGCGTACCCCGGGACGGCTGCGGTAGAACGCCCCGGCTCGGCCGTCGGACACGCCCGCGCCCTGCTCCGACGAGGTGATCCACAGCTCGTCCAGCGCCGGGCCGGCGAACGTGCAGGCCGTGGGGTGGGTCGTCGGCAGCCGGACGACGGTGTCGAGCACGCCGTCAGGGGTGTAGCGGTGCACGGCGGAACCGCCCCACAACGCCACCCAGACCCCGCCCTCGGCGTCGACGGTGAGGCCGTCGGGCGTGCCGCCCTCGACGTCGACGAACCGCTCCCGGGACGTCACCGCGGGCGCGGCGAGGTCGACGGTCAGCAGGTCGATGCGGCCGGTGTGCGAGTCGACGTAGTACGCGCGGGTGCCGTCGGGTGTCCAGCAGAGGCCGTTGGAGACGGTGACGCCGGCGAGCATCGTGGCGACCGAACCGTCCGGGGCCAGCCGGTACAGCGACCCCCGCCCCGGCGTCGAGTCGTAGGCCATCGAGCCGCACCAGAACGCGCCGGAGGGGTCGCAGCCGCCGTCGTTCATCCGGACGCCCTCGTCGGACCACAGCTCGCCGAGCGACCGCGGCCCGGCGGCCGATCCCGGCTCGTCGAGCAGCCCGAACCCGCGCTCGAGGGCCACCACCCAGCCGCCTCGGGCCCGCGGGCGCAGCGCGGCGAGCACGTCGCCCACGTGCCTGCGGCGCACCTCGGCGGTGCCCTCGTGCGGCAGCTCGATGGTGAGCAGGTCGCCCCGGAGCATGTCCACCGCCGCGAGCACCCCGAGGCTCGCGTTCCAGACGGGGCCCTCGCCGTGGTGGGCGACGGCGGGGGTGGCCTGCTCGGCGGCGATCTCTCGAGTCATGGGCCCAGTAGACCAATGCGGCGCGGCCCGCGCTCCCGCCGGTGTTCGGGTAGTGTCACCGGCGCACGTGGTGCTGCGTCGGAACGCCGCGTGTGCCACCGCGGTGGCCTCGATGGCGCGCTCAGGCTGTTCCCTGCCGAGGCGTCGAGGAGGACGTGGTGGACATCTGGTTCGAGGGTTCGAGCATCCCGGTCAGCGACCTCGATCGGTCGGTCCGGTTCTACCTGTCGCTGGGTTTCGAGACCGAGATCCGCACCGGTCGGTTCGCGCTGATGCGCCTCGGAACGGGCACCCTCGGGTTGCTCGATCTCGGGGAGGCGGTCGCCCGCGAGGCCACCGGGCACCCGAAGCTCCGGACGTTCGTCCAGGTCGAGCTCGGTACGGACGACCTCGACGGCCTCCACGCCGATCTCGTCGCGCGCGGCGTGCCGATCCACGCCGCGCCCCGCGACCGCGGGTTCGAGCGGCAGATGCAGTTGCGGGACCCGGACGGCTTCACCGTCGAGTTCGCCGAAGGGCGGCGCGGGCGCAACGGGACCCGCAGGCCCGGATAGGCGCCCGTCGCGCGCGAACGGGCGGCACCCCGCCGGTGGGCAGGGCGCCGCCCGTCGTGGGATCAGGCGCTGGTGGCGGCCTTCTCCTGCTCGGGCGCGGCCTGCTCGTCGTGCGCGTCGTCGAGCATCGTGGCCTCGTCGAAGGGGTCCTCGCCGCTCAGCACTCGGCCCGCCTTCTCGCGGTCGAACTCGCCCACCCAGTGGCCGATCAGCACGGTCGCGACGGCGTTGCCGGCGAAGTTGGTGAGGGCTCGGGCCTCGGACATGAACCGGTCGATGCCGACGACGATGCCGACGCCGTCGACGAGGTCGGGCCGGTGCGAGGCCAGACCGCCCGCCAGCGTGGCGAGCCCGGCGCCGGTGACGCCCGCGGCGCCCTTCGACGCGATGATCATGAACAGCAGCAGCCCGATCTGCTCGCTGATCGCCAGCGGCTTGCCCATCGCGTCCGCGATGAAGAGCGACGCCATCGTCAGGTAGATGGCGGTGCCGTCCAGGTTGAACGAGTAGCCGGTGGGGACCGTGATGCCGACGACCGGGCGCGAGATGCCGGCGTGCTCCATCTTGGCGATGAGGCGCGGCAGCGCCGACTCCGACGACGAGGTCGACACGATCAGCAGGAACTCACGGCCGAGGTAGCGCAGCAGCGAGTAGATGTTGATGCCGACGGTGAACCTCAGCAGCAGCCCGAGCACCACGAAGACGAAGAGCGCGCAGGTGACGTAGAAGCCGAGCATCACCTGGAACAGCGCCACGATCGCCGACCAGCCGGTCTCGCCGACCACGGCCGCCATGGCGCCGAACGCGCCGATCGGCGCCACCCACATGATCATCGCGAGCACCCGGAAGACGAGCCGCTCCACGTGCTTGATGCCGCGCAGGATCGGCTCGCCCGACCGGCCCAGCGCCTGCACCGCGAATCCGACGAGCAGGGCGACGAACAGGGTGGAGAGCACGCTGTCCCCGACGAGCGGGGAGAACAGCGTGGTCGGGATGATGCCCATCAGGAACGCGGAGGTCGACTCGCCCTCGGGGGCGTTGTACGCCTCGATGCCACCGAGGTTCATCCCGGTGCCCGGCTGCACGATGTTGCCCACGACCAGCCCGATGACCAGCGCGATCGTGGACATCACGAGGAAGTAGCCGATCGCGAGCCCGCCGACGCGGCCCACCTTCGCCGCCTGCCGGATCGACCCGATGCCGAGCACGATCGTGCAGAAGATGATCGGCGAGATCATCATCTTGATCAGGTTGACGAACGCGGTGCCCAGCGGCTTGAGCGCCTCCCCGACGGTGGGGGCGACGAGCCCGACCACGACCCCCAGGAGGACGGCGACGATCACCGCGGCGTACAGGTAGTGGGTGTGATCCCGCCTGCGTGGTGGTGCGCTGGTGGCTGTCACGGGTTCCTCCGGAGCCGACGACGGTGGTGGCGATTGCGCAGGTACCGGTAGACCGGCGACCATCGCGGCGAATCATCCGGCGGGACCTGGATATCGTCGCGCTTCTGTTCATTTCGAACGACGAGCGGAGCTGGGATGCGGCGCGCAGGCGGGTGGAGCCTCGCCCGGCAGCTGTTCGCGCTGCAGGCCGCGATCGCCGGCGTCGTGCTGGTCGCGCTGGCGACGGCCAGCTGGTTCCAGCTGCGGGAAGCCGGGCGCGAGGCCACCGCCGAGGAGATGCTCGGCATCGCCCACACCCTGGCCGCATCGCCCGAGGTGCTCGCCGCGCTCGACGACCCCGACCCCACCGCGGTGCTGCAGCCGCTCGCCGAGCGGGTGCGGCTGGACACCGCCACCGACTTCGTCGTCGTCATGACGCCGGACGGGATCCGCTACTCCCACCCCACGCCCAGCGAGATCGGCCGCAGGTTCATCGGGATGATCGAGCCCGCGGCCGCCGGGGAGAACGATTTCACCGAGACCTACACGGGCACGCTCGGCCCCTCGGTGCGCGCGGTCGTGCCGGTGTTCGACGGTGCTCGCGTCGTGGCCCTCGTCTCCGTCGGCCGGACGATCACGGCCGTGGCCCGGGACCTGCAGCGGCAGGTGCCGCTCGTGCTCGCCGCCGTCGCGGCGGCGCTGCTGCTGGCCGCCGCGGGCTCGTGGCTGGTGAGCCGGTGGCTGCGGCGCTCCACCCACGACCTCGGCCCGGCCGAGCTGGCCCGGATGTACGAGTACTACGACGCCGTGCTGCACGCCGTGCGGGAAGGGCTGCTGCTGCTCGACCGGGAGGGCCGGGTGCAGCTGGTGAACGACGAGGCGCGCAGGCTGCTGGCGCTCCCGGACGACGTGGGCGGTCGCCGGGTGGACGAGATCGGGCTGCCGGCGCCGCTGGGCGTGGCGCTCGCGGAGGGACGGGCGTTCGACGACGAGATCCACCTGACGTCGGACCGGATCGTGGTGGTGAGCCAGGGGGACGCCCGCTGGGCGGGGCGCCACCTCGGCACCGTCGTCACCCTGCGGGACCACACGGAGCTGCGGCAGCTGGTCAGCGAGCTGCAGACCGTGCGCGGGTTCGCCGACTCGCTGCACGCCCAGGCGCACGAGGCCGCGAACCAGCTGCACACCGTCGTCTCGCTGATCGAGCTCGGGCGCGCCGACGAGGCGCTCGAGTTCGCGACCGCCGAGCTCGAGACCGCCCAGCAGCTCACCGACGCCGTCGTCGCCGGGATCGCGGTGCCCGAGGTGGCCGCGCTCGTCGTCGGGAAGGCGGCCGCGGCGGGCGAGCGCGGCGTCGAGCTGCGCCTGGAGGACGGTGCCCGCATGCCGGCGGGGCTCGCCGATCCGCGGGACCTCGTCACCATCGTCGGCAACCTGCTCGACAACGCGATCGACGCCGCGCAGGAGGGTCCGGAGCCGCGGTGGGTGCGGTTCGGCGCAGGTGTCGACGACGACGCGGTCGAGCTGCGGGTCAGCGACAGCGGCCCCGGGATCGCGCCGGAGGACGCCGAGCGGGCCTTCGAGCGGGGTTACAGCACCAAGCCCGCCGACGGCATGGGGCGCGGGCTGGGGCTCGCCCTGGTGCGGCGCGCTGCCCAGCGCCACGGCGGTGCCGTGCGCCTCGCGGGGAAGGCGGAGTTCACGGTGCGGCTACCGCTGGTGCGGGCGTGATCCGCACGCTCGTCGTCGAGGACGACCCCGTGGCCGCCGCCGCCCACGCCGCCTACGTCGAGCGCGTGCGGGGCTTCACGGTCGCCGCGAGCGCCGCGTCCGGAGCCGAGGCGCTGCGCGCGCTGGCGACCACCGCCGTCGACCTCGTCCTGCTCGACGTCCACCTGCCCGACACCAACGGGCTCGAGGTGCTGCGCCGGATGCGGGCCGCGGGCCACACCACGGACGTGATCATGGTGACGCGGGCGCGGGACGTCGCGGTGGTGCAGGCCGCCGTCGCGTTCGGTGCCACCCAGTACCTGGTCAAGCCGTTCACGTTCAGCGCGGTGCGCCGCAAGCTGGAGGGCTACCTCGAGTACCGGGAGCGGCTCGGCGCGGGCCCCGTCGTGGCGCAGGACGACGTCGACGAGCTGTTCGGGCGGCTGCGCGCGCCCGCGGAGGCCGGTGGGCTCCCCAAGGGGGTGAGCCGGGAGTCGCTCGACGCCGTCCGGGCGGCGCTCGAGAGCACCGGTGGCGCCACCGCCGCCGAGGTGGCCACCGCGATCGGGGCCTCCCGGGTGACGGCCCGGCGCTACCTGGAGTACCTCGTGGAGACCGGCCTCGCCGAGCGGACCGCCCGCTACGGGCCCGCCGGCCGGCCGCAGGCGGAGTACCGGTGGCGGCCGCGCGGGGTCGGCGGCTGACGGGGGCGCACCGCCGTCAGCAGGAGTCCGCCAGTGACGTGGGGGCGACCGCGTCGTCCTCCTTCACCTTCTTGGTGGTGGCCTTCCCGGCGTCGTCGGCGCGGGTGGTGGGGGCGGCCGCGCTGGTGGGGGGAGCGGGCGGGGCCGGGGGACGGTTGATCGCGTCCTGCACCACCTGGCGCATGTAGGAGAAGTTCGGGTCGCCGGTGCTGAAGTGGCCGTCCCTCGTGGACGGGTCGGGGAGGCTCGGGTCGAACGACACGCTCTCCAGCGAGATCCCGTTGCCGGCGAGGGCCGCGAGTGCGGGCAGGACGGCCTGCGGGATGTTGGTGGACACGCTGTTGGTGGTGGCCGCGGCGACGCTCTGGAAGTTGGTGAGCATGTCGGTGGGGCTCTTCTGGCGGAGGATCGTCTGCAGCAGGCAGCGCTGGCGGCCCATGCGTTCGTAGTCGGACGAGTTCGTGCGCGACCGGGCGAACGCCAGCGCCTGCTCGCCGGACAGCTGCTGCACGCCCGGCTCGATGTAGCCGTCGGGGCGCACGTGGCGCCCGCTGGGCGTGATCCCCCCGATCGGGATGCGCTCGGGGCCGACGTCGACGGTGAGGCCGCCGAGCGCGTCGATGATCGACGCGAACCCGGCCATGTTGACCTCGACGTAGTAGTCGAGCTGCACGCCCAGCATGTAGGAGACGGTCTCGTGGAGCAGGTTCAGGCCCGGGTCCCGGGTCGGGCCCGCCGGGACGACGTTCGGGTGCGTGAGCCCCCACGCGTAGACGGCGTTGAGCAGGTAGTCGCCCGACAGCGGGTCGTCCGGGTTGTGGAAGCCGTCCGGGAAGTCCTCTCCCATCGGGGAGTCCGGCGGGAACTGGGCGCGCTGGATGTTGCGGGGGAGGGCGAACAGGACGGTGCGGCCGGACTTCGTGTCGATGTTGGCCACCATCATCGTGTCGGTCCGCGCGCCTTTGCGGTCCGGCCCGGCGTCGCTGCCGACGAGCAGGATGTTCAGCTTCGGCTTCGCGATCGCCTCGGCCGCCGAGGTGCCCCCACCGCCGGAGAAGAGGTCGTTCAGCAGCGACCGCTGCGAGTTGGCCAGGTTGGCGCCGAACCCGAGCGGCGCGGCCACCACGAGGCACAGTGCGACGACCGTGGCCACGCCGATGGTCTGCCGGGCGGCGCCGAGCCCCGGCGGCCGGGCGAGCAGGTAGGCCCGGACGATCACCGCCACCCAGGCGAGCGCCGCCGCGATGCAGCCGACGGTGGCCATGACGAGCACGTTCGACGACAGGGCCGTCTTGAGCAGCTGTGCGGTGTCCGACGTGAGCACCAGGATCACCAGCACGGCGATCACCAGGAGGAACGTGCCGAGGATCACGGCTCCGGTGCGGGTGCGGTGCAGCATCAGGTGGCCCGAGCCGGGGGCCACGGTGGACGCCGCGGCGGCGGCGAGCGCCTTGCCGAAGGAGCGCTGCGGCTGCGGCTCGCCCTCCGCGGCCTCGTCCGCCACCTCGGGGACCGGCGGGTCCGGGCGCCGGCGGCGGGCCGGGCGCGCGACGGAGGTGCGCGGAGGGGGGAGCGCCCCGTTGCGGACGGTGGGGGGCTCGGGGTCGTCGTGCAGGGGCGCCACCGGCGGGGCGGTGGGCAGCGCCGTGGTGACGGCGGCGCGGGCTGCTGCGGCGGATCTGCGGTGTGCCCCGCGCGGCGGCCCGCCCGGGGGCCCGTTGCCCGGCCCCGGGCGGGGAACCGGACTGGTGGGGGGCTCGGCTTCGCGCGGCCGCGGCGGGCGGTGCGTCGTCGGCATGGCGCGCGTGGCGTCGGATGGCGCCACGGGGCGGCGCGGGGGCTGCTGGTGGCGCGAGGGCGGCACGGCCCGGTTCCCGCGGTCGGACCTGCGGGCGGCGGGCGGCGGCTGGCGCGGGGGCTGCTGCCGGGGAGGCTGCTGGGGTTGCCGGGGCGGCTGCTGGCGGGGTGGTGGCTGCTGGCGGGGCGACTGCCGCGGCGGAGGCGTCGCCCGGGAGTTGCCGGGCACGCGCCGTCGGTCGTCCGTCATGCGCACCCCCTCCTGCGGTCGGTCATCCGGGACGGCGGGACGACGAGTCCGCCGGAGCCTACTGCGAGTGATCGCAGGCCCGGCGACGCACCTCGTCAGGTGGGGGATTCGAGCGTTTCTCCCCGTCCCTCGCCGGTGTCTGCAGTGGTCACGGACGTCGCTGTCACTCGTGAAGACGATACGGACCGCGCGGGCGGTGCGCCGCCGGTCCGGCAGACTGGGGTCCGTGGAACCGCCATCGCCGGGCCCGGCTGCGGCCGCCGTCGTGCTGGCGGGCGGCAGCGGCACGCGTCTCGGCGCCGAGCGGAACAAGGTGTACCTGCCCCTGCGCGGGCGGCCGGTGCTCGCCTGGTCGCTCGCGACGTTCACCGGCATGCCGGAGGTCGGCGCCGTCGTGCTGGTGGTGCGCGCGGCGGACCGGCCGCTCGCCGACCGGATACTGGCCGAGCACGCCCCGGGGGTCGAGGTCGTCGTCGGCGGGAGCACCCGGCAGGCGTCCGAGCTGGCCGGCCTGCGGCATCTCGCCGGGCGGATCGAGGGCGGTGCGATCGACGCGGTGCTCGTCCACGACGCCGCGCGCCCGCTCGCCGGCCGGGAGCTCGCGGCGGCGGTGCTGGCCGCTGCGCGGGCCACCGGCGGCGCGGTCCCGGGGCTGTGGCGCGACGACCTCGCGGCCGCCGGGCCCGACGGGTCGGGGCTCGCCGGGCCATCGCCCGAGGGGCTCGTCGCGGTGCAGACGCCGCAGGGCTTCCGGGCCGCGCCGTTGCTCGCGGCCTACGAGGAGGCGGCCCGGTGCGGCTTCGTGGGCACCGACACCGCCTCCTGCATGGAGCGCTTCGCGCCCGACGTGCCGATCGGCTGGGTGCCGGGGGACGAACGCAACATCAAGATCACCTATGCCCACGACCTGCTCGTCGCCGAACACGCCGCCCCCGATCGGGTGAGCTGAGCCACCGTGTGGCCACCCACCCCATGGGGTACCGCTGAGCCGAGCGGTCCGAGCGGGGCGGGAGGTGCGGTGGTGCGTTACGACGGGGCGCAGCTGTCCGTGGAGGTGTGCTCCCCCGGTCTGCGTGTCGTACGGGTGGCGGGGGTGCTCGACTGGATGACCGTCGGGCGGCTGGCGGGGCTGGTGGCCACGCAGGTCGCCCGGACCGGCAGCTCCGGGCACCTGGTCGTCGACCTCGGCGAGGTGAGCTTCTTCGCCACGGACGACTTCGGCGCACTGCGCCGGGCGCGGGACGGCGCGCGCGCCGCAGGGGTCCGGCTGCACCTGGCGGGCGCGAGCGCGCGGGAGCCGCTGTTGCCCGAGGCCATCACGGCCGCCCTCGCGGAGTTCTCGACGTTCCCGACGGTGGAGTGCGCGGAGCGCGAGCTGAGGGGGTGGCGGCCGGCCGGGACGGCGGTCGGCAGGCCACGCAGCAGCCACGGGTGGTCCTGCCCGCCGGCCCCGCCGGTCGACGGCGGGAACGAGGCCGTGCCGGGAACCGCGGTGACGGGCTGATCCGAACGGCGTTTCCCGGCGCCGGCCGTTCGCCGCACCCTTTCGACCGAACACGAAGAACGGCGCCGGGCAAGGCCCGGCGCCGTTCTTGCGAACTGCCCGCAGATCAGTCGTCGATCTCGGCCTTGTCGCCGGTCTTGGCGGCCGCGTTGCAGGAGTCGTCGAGGTTGGTGTCGCCGTCCGAGTCAGCGTCCGTGTCGCTGGACAGCAGGCCGAGCGCGCCGGTCACCCGGGCGACGACGTCGGTGCTGTTGAGCGGCACCTGGACGCCCAGGACGTTCACCGGCACCTGGTTGTCGCACACGTTCGCCGGAACGGAGAGGTTGTTGCCGGCGACGTTGATCAGGCCGTGGTTCGAGCCGTCGATGCTGTTGACGTCCTCGATGTTCTTCTTGCCGTGGTCGTCGCCGGCGAAGGCGAGCGGGCTGACCGCGAGCAGCCCGGCAGCGGCCGTGGCCACGACAATTCCAGCCTTCTTCAACACAGTTCATCTCCTGTTGAGTGTCCGGAGTCGACCGGAGCCAACCCATCCATGGTCAGCGTCATGACGGGGAGCCGCGCTGACTGCGAGAAAAGCTAGCGGGCCACGGTGGGGCGAAACAAATCTCCTACCACCATCGGGTGAGTCGAATACTGCGCGTTTGGTTACGCCCTCTTTCCGGTCACTGCGAATCGGCAGGAAACGCCGTCGACCCGCGTGTTCGTCACTTCTCGTGACCGCTGATCACCCGGATGGGCCGGTCGGATCCGACCGGGATCACGACCACGGTGATGTTGTCGCGACCGCCGGCGTCGAGCGCGAGCGTCGTCAACGCCTCGGCGGCCGCGATCGCGCCGCCGTCGGCCAGTTCCGGGAGCGCCACGGCGGCCAGGTCGGCGGCGCCGGGCAGGTAGTTCCACAGCCCGTCGGTGCACAGCAGCAGCGCGCCACGACCCGTCGGGCGCAGCGTCACGACCTCCGGCTCGGTCGTTCCGCCGGCACCCAGCCAGCGGGTGATCGCGTGGGCCCGCGGGTCGCGCATCGCGTCCGCTTCGCCGATCACGCCGGCGGCCACCATCTGGGCCGCCCACGAGTGGTCGGAGGTGACGGCGCGCGCGGGCTCGGCGGCGTCCGGCGGGGCGAGCCAGTACGCCCGGCTGTCCCCGACCCAGGCGACGGCGATCTCGTCGGGGCGCACCAGCGCGCAGACGAGGGTGCAGGACGGCGCGTGCGGGTCGCCGTCCCGGCCGAGCGAGGAGACCGCCGATGCCGCGGCGGTCGCGGCGGCCTCCACGCGCTCCTCCGCGGGAGCTCTGCTGGTCAGCAGGACGTCGAGCGCGGCGTCGGCCGCGGTCCGGGATGCCCGCTGGGGCGCGAGCGACGTGGACACCCCGTCGCAGACGACGGCCGCCACCGTCCCGTCCGGCCACCGCCCGAGCGACATCGCGTCCTCGTTGCGCTCATGGGTGTGGCCCCGGTCGGTGACGCCTGCGACGACCTCGAGGTCGGTCTCGATCCGGTCGGTGCCTTCCGGATCCGCCATCGTGCCCCCCGAGGACCGGCTCCAGTTCCGGCCGGAGCGGCCCGGCCGGAGCGCAGGGTAGCGTGCGCGTCGCTCCCCGTACGGATGTGTCCTGGGATCCGCGATCTGCCGGGCCGCGAACGGGGGTATCCCGGACGCATGACCGATCAGGCGGATCGACTCGCCAGGTACCGATCCATGCGGGACTTCGCCGTGACACCCGAGCCCGCGGGGGCGGGCGCCGCGCCGGGCACCGGCCGGTTCGTCGTGCAGCGGCACCGGGCCCGGCGGCTGCACTACGACGTGCGGCTCGAGATCGACGGCGTGCTGGTGAGCTGGGCGGTGCCGAAGGGCCCCTCGCTGAACCCGAAGGCACGCCAGCTGGCCGTCCACGTCGAGGACCACCCGATCGAGTACTTCGACTTCGAGGGGATCATCCCGCGTGGCGAGTACGGCGGCGGCGACGTCGTCGTCTGGGACTGGGGCACCTGGCAGCCGTCCGGCACCGACGACCCGGCGGCCGCCGTCGCCGACGGCGAGCTGCACTTCGACGTGCGGGGCGAGAAGCTCGCGGGGCGGTTCGTGCTGGTCCGCACCGGCAGGGACCGGTCGGGCAAGGAGCAGTGGCTGATGCTGCACAAGAACGACGAGCACGCCGTGCCCGGCTGGGACCCCGAGGAGCACCCGCGGTCGGTCAAGACCGGGCGCACCAACGACGAGGTGGCCGCCGAGCCGGAAGCGCTGTGGCGCGGTGACCTGCCCGCGGGCGAGGCCGCCGTGGCCCTCGGCCGCGCCGCACCGAGCTGGGATCCCCCGACGCCCGACGAGCTCGCCGCGCTCGAGGCGCTCGGGCGCAAGGGCCGGTGGACGGTCCAGGGCCTCGAGGTGGCGCTCACCAACCTGGACAAGGTGCTCTTCCCCGCGCGCGAGGGCGAGCCGCCGGTCACCAAGCGGGACTTCGTCCGCTACCACGCCCAGATCGCCCCGCGCATGCTCCCGTTCCTGCACGACCGCCCGGTGAACCTGCACCGCTATCCCGACGGCGCCGGCCGGCCCGGGTTCTGGCACAAGGAGGTGCCCGACTACGCCCCTGAATGGCTCACGCGGTGGCGCAACGAGGAGGCGGACCCCGGTGAGACGGTCTGCTACGCGGTGGTCGACAGCGTCGCGGCGCTGGTGTGGATGGCGAACTGGGGCGCCGTCGAGCTCAACCCGTGGACGTCCCACCTCCCCGACGTCCACGAGCCGACCTGGGCGCTGATCGACGTCGACCCGGGGGAGCGCACCTCGTTCGCGGAGGTGCTCGTGCTCGCCCGCCTCTACCGCACGGCCCTGCAGCACCTCGGCGTCGCCGCGGCACCGAAGGTCACCGGCAAGCGGGGCGTGCAGATCTGGGTACCGGTGGCCGCCGGCTACACGTTCGCCGACACCCGGGGGTGGGTGGAGAAGGTGTCGCGGGCGATCGGCCGCACCGTGCCGGACATGATCAGTTGGGAGTGGCAGAAGGACCGCCGCCGTGGCCTCGCCCGCCTCGACTACACCCAGAACGCGATCAACAAGACGCTGATCGCCCCGTACAGCGCGCGGCCCGCCCCCGGGGCCCCGGTCTCGGTCCCGATCACCTGGGACGAGCTCGACGACCCCGATCTGCGGCCCGACCGCTGGACGGTCCGCACCGTCCTCGACCGGGTGGAGGAGGCGGGTGACCCGCTCGCCGAGCTGATCGGCCGTCCGCAGCGGCTGCCGGAGCTGTGAGTCAGTCCTGCCAGTAGAAGAGCAGCTCGCGCACGGTCATCTCCTTGCGGTCGCCGAACCAGTAGACGTACAGCCCCTCCACGACCGTCTCGGCGAGCTCCCCCGCGATGGGCCGGAAGCCCGCGCCCGTCATCGCGGCGAGCACGTCCGGGTCGCCCCGGTCGGCGAAGAACGGCCCGAGGTCGCACACCGACACCACGCCCGGCCGGGTCGGGATCGAGTGGTAGGTCCCCACGCCCCCGCTCCCGCCGAGGTTCCCCGCGTGCTCGGGCGTCCCCGGAGCCAGCCCGGCCGTCGCGAGCGCATCGACGGCCCGGCCCAGCAGCTCGTGCTCGTCGGGCCCGCTGACCGGAGGCAGGCAGGCCGCCTCGAGCAGCCAGCGCGGGTCGGTCTGCCGCTCGCCGGGGGCGTAGCGGCGCACGATCGCCTGCCGTACGTCGGCGGGCACCCCGGGCAGCACGATCAGGGGCGGCCCGAGCGCCTCCCAGGTCTCCCGGATCGGGTGCCCGAGGGCGTCCAGCACGGCGAGGGCCCACAGGTGGCCCGGCCCACGCCGGTCCACCAGGTCGAGGAGCGGCCCGTCGTCGCTGACGAAGTCCTCGGCCCGCCGCTCGTAGGCCTCCCGGGCGACGATGACGGAGGGGTCGGCGAGCGCGGGCGTGACGTCACCGGCGTCGTCGTCCAGCAGCCGCACGCCGAGGAGGCGGTGCGCCTCGTCGGGTGCGGCGAACGCGAGCGCGTCCAGCGAGTCGGCGCCGAGGGCCGCCAGGAGCGCGGCCCGCCCGTGCGTGGCCTCGAGCGTCGCGATGGCCGCCATCCCGATCTCGCGCAGGTGCGTCCACGGGCTCGCCGCGAGCGCGACGAGCGGCTCGGCGGCGTCGAGGTCACCCAGCCGGGCCCGGGCGCGCAGGAGCCCCTCGGCCATCCCGTACGGCTGCTTGACGCCCTCCTGCGCGCGCAGCCACGCCAGCAGGCCGGCGCGGTGCGGACCAGGGGTGGTGGCCAGTGCGTCGAGGAGCGGTCTGCGGATCTCGCTGCCGACCTGCCCGTCCTCCGCGACCGCCAGCAGCTCCGCGGCGTGCTCCGCCGGGACGTGACCGTCGAGTGCCCGGGCGCACGCCGCCCGGTGCCACCACTGTTCCCGGTGGTCCAGCACGATGCCGGCGAGCACACCGGGCAGGGCCTCGGCGCGCAGCCGGTCCACCGGGCCCCGGGGACGGTCGATCAGCTCCCTGACGGCGGCGCGGTCGAGACCCACGGGCCGATCATCCCTGATCATCCCGCACCGTCAGCGGGGGCTCGCCCCTCCCGTGCAGGGGCGCTCGACGTCCACTCCCGCCGGCAGCAGGTTCCGCTCCTCGGCGGTGAAGGGGCGGTCGGTGAACCGGCACAGGTGCTGGACCCACTGCGCGGCCGTCAGCGGGAACGCGACCGGGAGCGCCCCGTCCTTCCCGTTGAGCCGGAGCCGGGTCCCGTCGCCGGTCAGCGGTTCGCTGCCCGGGTAGGCCGTCGAGATGCGCACGGAACCGCTCTGCCGGCCGGTCGACACGTCCCAGAACGTCAGCTGGTTGACGTCGGGCACCGCGGTCGGCTCCAGGAACACGAGGTAGCCGTCGGCATCGAGGCCCTGCGGGAGGCCGAGGCTCGTGACCGCGATCGGCCGGCTCACCGGCTCGCGGCGGTCGACGTCCCAGATCTGCACGGTCAGGTCCTGGCCGAGGACGATCATCCGCGTTCCGGTGCGGTCGTAGACCGCGTCGATCGGGATGCGAGCGGGCGGGATGGGCAGGGCGCCGTCCTGCGCGCCGGTCACCGGGTTCCACAGCTCGATCCCCCCGGACCCGGCGACGACCGCGACCTGCGGAACCGGCCCCGGCCGGGCGGCGATCACCGGGTTCTGGAGGAGCTGTTGCGTCCGCTGCACGGTCGTGGCGAGGAACATCGGATCTCCCAGGATGTTCCCGGTCCTGCGGTCCCAGGTGAAGACGAGCCCGTCGGCGAGCAGGACGACGCGTTCCGGAGTGGTCTTCACCACCGGCTCCGTCGGGATGGGCGGGTCGGGGAAGGGCCCGAGGTCGGTGCCGAGCGTCGGCGCGAGCGAGGGGAGCGCGTACTCCGCGTAGTCCCGCTTCCTCGGTGCGCGGGTGAGCACGCCGATGGCGTCGGACACCTGGATGAAGTTCGAGCCGTCCGGCAGCGCAGGAAGGGTGCCCCCCGCGAGTACGTCCTGTGTCGACGCGTCGAGCACCGTCAGCCGGTCGCCCGCCAGCGCCACCTCGTAGCGCCCGTCGGAGCTGAGGATCAGCGTCTCCGGCGGCGCGGGGAGCCGCGGCGCCGGTGCGGCGCGCAGGATGACGAGGGAGCGTGCCCTGGGCAGCAGGACCGTGCGCCCACCGTCCGCTCGGGGGACCACGGCCGTCAGCGTCATCGTGTTCAGCTCGGTGGCCGCCGCCCGGGTGTCCGGGGGTTCCGCGAGCTCGAACGCGGTCCCCTCGGCGAGGCTCGTGATGCGGAAGAGGTCGACGTCGCGCTCCCGGTCCGCGGTCCGGGGCTCGATGAGGTGCTGCCCGTCGGCGGAGAGGTGGTTGTGCAGGTAGTCGCGGGTGCACGGGGCCAGCAGGCCGATGCGCTGCCGGTCGGCGCCGGACTCCGCGGCCCGCACGAGCACGGCGCGCGGATCGTCGGGGGTGCACGTGAGCACGAACGGGCCGGCGATCATGCTGTGCTGCGGATGTTCGAAGCGGACCGTCCCGTCGCCCAGGGCGCGGGCGAGGATCCGGCCGTCCGGCTCCTGGATCGCCTCCAGCACGATGTCCGGATCGGAGGTCGGCACGATCTCGCCGAGCGTGGGATCCCGGATCGGGGTGATCCGGTTGGGCACGACCGCGCCGCGCGCTATGTCCCAGACGACGAGGTCGGACCGGCCGTCGTGCCACGGGGTCAACCCGGTGAGCAGGCGACCGTCCGGGGAGAGCCTCAGGGATCCGGCATCGAGCCCGACGACGGCCGGGTCGTCGATGCGCGTCGGACCGGTCCGGGCGACGAGGTCCCAGAGGGCGAACCCGCCCGCCGGGTCCGGGACGACCAGCAGGTGCCCGTCCGGGGTGAGTCGTGCGGTCGAGGATCCGGCCGGCACATCCGGTACGTCCCACCGGTCGACCGACCCCGCCGGTATCCCGTGGAACACGGTCATGCGGCGGTCGTCCTCGCGGATGACGACCGTCATGCCGTCGGTCGAGACCCCGAAGACGCCGAAGGACTGCTCGGCCAGGTCCGGGTACACGGCCTCGACCGACTGCGTCGCCATCGCCAGCCGGGCCAGGGCGGACCGCACGGTCGGGTTCGAAGCATCCGACTGCCACGCCGCGAGCGCCAGTGCGGCGGCGGTGGCGGGGTCGGCGCCGATCCGCGTGAGCACCGACTGGCCGAGGATCTCGGCGTTGGCGAGCCGCAGTTGGGCGCTCACCTCGTTGCGGCTCGACACCGCGACCGCGCCGAACCCCCCGGCGACCAGCACCAGCACGGCCAGCACCGCCGTGACGACGCGCCACCGCCGCACCTCGCGCCGCTGGCGGGCACGGCTGCGGTCGACGTACTCGCGGGCGGCGGGGGAGACGTCGCCGGTGCGCGCGGGCAGCCATTCCTGGGCCACGGCGAGCGCGCTCCCGCGCAGCAGGGCGCCGTCGTCCCGGCCCGCCGCCTCCCACCGGTCGCGCTGCTGTTCCAGCTGGTCGCGCCAGGACAGGAAGTCCCGGTCCTGGGTGAGCCATTCGCGCAGGCGCGGCCAGTGGGCGATGAGCGCCTGGTGGGCGAGCTGGATCCGGTCGCCCTCACCACCGGCCCGCTCGACGACCAGCAGCCGCCCGGCCACCAGCGGTGCGACGAGCGGGTGCAGATCGGCGGCGAGGTCGGCGAAGCGCTGCGGCCGGCGCGCGAACCGGCCGTCGCGGTCGGGCGCGGCGAGCGAGGTGAACAACCGGCGCAGTGGGCCGATCGCCGCGTCGCCGAGCCCGGCGACGACCTCCTCCGCATGCGTGGCGACCACCCCGGCCACGCCCCCGGAGCGCTCGTACGCCTCGACGGTGAGCATGCCGCCGGTCCGCCGTCCCCACAGCTCGGTGAGCAGCGACTCGACGAGCGGCAGCGCGCCGGGCTCGGCCGCGGCGTCGTCGAGGATGCGGTCGACGAGCCCGGGCTCGAAGGTCAGCCCGGGCGCCCGCTCGGCCGGTGCGAGGACGGCCTCCCGGAGCTGCCGGCGCTCCATCGGCGGCACCAGCACGGTGCCGGCGCCGAGGAGCGTGGCGAACCGGGGCACAACGACCTCGTCGATCGTGGCGGAGCGCAACGTGATCACAGCGCGCACCGGCCACCCGTCGTCGTCGCGGGGGAGGGCCGAGACCACCTCGCCCACGAGCGTGAGCAGCTCCCGCGCGCGGTCCGGCTCGGCCGCGGCGATCTCCTCGAACTGGTCGAGGAGGAGCACGGTGCGCTGCTGCGCCAGCGCCGTCGCGAGGTCCCGCACCGCGGCGGGCCGCTCGTCCGGGTCGGCCAGGCGCTCGGCGTGGCCCGTCCCGGTCTCGACGGCGGTGCCCAGCACGTCGGCCGCGGACGTGCCCGGCAGGCCGGCGAGCTCCGCGATCCGGGCGCCGCCGGTGCGCAGCCGGGGGAGCAGCCCGGCCCGCACCAACGACGACTTCCCGGCTCCCGACGGCCCGACGACGGCGACGAGCGGGTGCTGCGTCACCGCGGCGGTGAGCGTGTCGACCTCGCCCTCGCGGCCGAAGAAGAAGGCGGCGTGCTCCTCGGCGAAGGGCTCCAGGCCGCGGTACGGGCAGGGCAGGAGCTCGGGGTCCAGCCCCAGCACCTGGTCGATCGGCAGCAGGTAGGCGGTGGTGGTCCGGCCGCTGGCGTCGGCGGCCACGGTCATGCCGACCACCGCGCCGCTCTCGTCGTCCCAGACCGGAGAGCCGCTGAACCCCTCGACGACCGGCTCCTCGCCCGGCGCGGCCTGCAGCTGGAACCACCGGGTGCCCTGCTCCCCGCGGATGCGTCCGGTGGCCCACACGCCGTCGGCGAGGCCCTCGGGGAACCCGAGCACCCGGAACCCGTGACCCCACAGCCGGTCGACCCGCCGGACGGGCGGCATGCGGGCACCGGCCGGGAGCGGGCCACGCACGCGCAGGATGGCGATGTCGCCGGACCCGTCGTCCCGGATCGGCTGCCAGCGCAGCACATCGGCGTCGAGGGCGGGCGGCCGGTCGGCGTCGGAGGTGACGAAGAGCGGCAGGTCGAGGCGGACCGCTGTGGTCGGGGCAGGCCCGTACGGGTCGGTCCCGACGGCGTCGGCGACGACATGCGCGCACGTAGCGACGAGATCCGGTCCGGCGAGGAAACCGGCGCCGACCGGCTCTCCGCCGCGGCCCAGGACACGCACGACGACCCGCGCCGCCAAGGACTGGTCCCAACCCGCTGCCACGCCACCCCCCGGAGCCTTCGATCAAGTGTGGCCGGTGACGTCTACGGGCGGCGTGACGGGGTACAGCGTCGGGACCCCAGGATCGTCGAGCGTGAGGAGGCGCCGTGAGCGCACCGGATGCGCATCCCGAGCCCGGCCCGGCAGAGCCGGGCTTCGAGCACGACCCCGAGCGGGCCGAGGAGTACGCGGAGGCGGCCGGGACCGACCCGTCCCCGCAGGAGGTCGACACCTACCTGGAGCTCGCGGGCGACGAGCCGCTCGGCGACGGGTCGGGCGCGGACTAGGTTCCGTCAGCCCAGGAAGGCCTGCAGGTCGTCGAGCACGCGGGACGCGCCGATCGGGCCCAGGCCGAGGAACCAGACCTCGTCGTCCACCGGGCGCGCCGTGCCGCGTTGCACGGCGCCGAGGCGGCCCCACAGCTCCCCGCCGACCACCGAGCCCTCTGCGGTGCCCTCCTTCGGGCCGTAGCTCGAGTAGAAGATCCAGTCGCCGTCGGCCTCCGAGATCCGCTCCGGCGAGATCTCGGTGGCCAGCTCGTCGATGTCCTGGTTCGGCGGGCGCGGCAACCCGACGTCGCGCAGCACGACGCCGATCATCGAGAGGTTGCCGTACAGCCGGATGCGTTCGGGCATGAACCGCAGCAGCGAGATCGTCGGCGGCTGGGTGAACCGCGCGCGGATCGCGTCGGCGCGGCGCTGGTACTCGTTCAGCAGCTCCGTGGCCTTGGTCTCCTCACCGAGCGCCGCCCCGGCGAGCAGCAGGTTCTCCTTCCACGGGAACCCGGGCCGGATGCTCAGCACGGTCGGGGCGATCGCGGACAGCTCGTCGTACAGGTCGTCGACCCGCAGCTGGCTGCCGAGTATCAGGTCCGGCTTCAGCGCGGCGATCGCCTCGAGCCGCAGCCCGTCGAGCGAGCCGACGTTCGTGCTGCCCGAAAGCTGCGGCTGCAGGTACGACGGGATGGTGCCGTTCGGGGTGGCCGTCCCGATCGGGACGACGCCCAGCGCGAGCGCCTCGTCGATCTCCCCGGTGTCGAGCACGACGACCCGCTCGGGCTTGCGCTCCAGCCGGGTGGTGCCGCGGGCGTGCGTGACCGTGCGCGGGAAGACGCCCGGGGCGGCGTCGGCCCCGAGCTCGGCGGTGGCCTCGTCGGCCGTGGAGAAGAGCCGGCCGCCGGTGGCCACGTCCGTGTTGCCGGGGCCGGTCGAGCCCGCGTCGGTCGCGCCACCGCAGGCCGCCACCAGGGCGAGGACCAGCGCGCTGGCCGCCATCCACCTCATCGAGCTCTCCCTCTCCAGAATTGAGGAGAGGCTAACTTGCCTCCTACCGGGGGACGCTGTGTGTTCGGCGACAGCCCGTGGGTATGCCCTCGGAGGTCCGACAGTGGGCGAGGACGAGGAGGAACACACGCGATGTCCACGACCGAGACCGGCCAGGTCACCGGCACCAAGGACAAGGACTACAACATCATCTGGTTCACCGAGGCGTGCCTGAGCAACGCCCTGCGGCTCGAGCAGTACGCGCAGGACGCGGAGCGCGACGGCGACAACGAGCTCGCCGAGTTCTTCCGCCGCGCCCAGGGGGAGAGCCGCAAGGGGGCCGAGCAGGGCAAGCAGATGATGGCCCAGCGCATCGGCCGCTGAGCACATCACCACCCGGCCCGTCGACGCTGTCGCGTCGACGGGCCGAGGTCCGTCAGGCCGCCGGGCGCGACCGGCGGCCGGCAGCCAGTACACGAGACCGCGGCGGAGTGGAGGAACGTCTATCAGCTGGTCGCCGGGCTGTATAGATTTCCACCGTGCTCACGCTGCGCGCGCTGCTCGCCGACCCGGCGCTGGAGCTGCGCCTGCTCGTCCCGGGAACGGAGGGGGCGCTCGACGCCGAGGTCGTGTGGGTGCACAACACCGAGCTGGCCGACCCCTCCCGGTACGTGCGGGAGCGCGAGCTCGTGCTGACCAACGGCCTCTGGCTGGACGCTGCGGAGCCGGCGGGCTTCGTCGCCGGTGTCCGGAGGGCGGGCGCCGCCGGGATCGTCTTCGGGCTGCGGACCGAACGCGCGAGCACCCCGGAAGGGCTGGTCGAGGCCTGCCGGTCCGCGGGCCTTCCGCTGCTCGAGATCTCGGTCGAGGTGCCGTTCACGGCGATCACGCGGGCGGCCGCGGCGACCTATGCGGCCGAGCGCCAGGAAGCCCTCGTGGGACTCGTCCGGCGGGGCAACGCACTGGCCGCGGCGATCTCGCACGGGGCGGGCGCGTCCGGGGTGCTCGCGGTGCTGCGCCGCGACCACGACCTGCCGCTCGCCGTCGTCGACCGGATGGGGCGGGTGCTCGGCGCGGCCGGCGCGCAGCTGGACACCGAGCAGGCGGCCACGGCCGCGGGTGCGCTCGCCCGCCGTCCGCGGCCCCTCGAGGTGGACCTCGGCCCCGCGGGCCGGGCCACGATCTACCCGGTCGGCGCGGTCGGTGACGTCGACGCCGCACTGCTCTGCCTGCGCCCCGTCACGGCCCTCGACCGGGTCGAGCGCGACGCGCTGGAGCAGGCGGCGCGGTTCCTCTCGCTGGAGGTCGCGCGCCAGCAGACCGTGCAGGCGATCGAACAGCGGTTCGCCAGCGAGCTGCTGGACATGGTGCTCTCCGGTGCGCCCAGGGCCGCGGAGGTTCCGGGCAGGCTGCGGGCCTTCGGCGTCGACCCCGACGCGCCGCTCGCCGTGTGCGCCGTCGCCTTCCGGTCGGGCGATCCGACGCTGCCCGGTGTGGTCGAGGCGATCACGGACTTCTTCCTCGCCGAGAGCCTCCCCGCCCTCGTCGCGGGCGGGAGCCAGGACGTCGTGGCGGTGCTGCCGTGGCGCCGCCCGCAGGCCGACCTGTCGGCGCTCGCCCGCCGGCTCGTCGCCGCGCTGGCCGCGCGCTTCCCCACCCGCGAACCGGTGGCGGGGATCGGCGGCACCGCCCCCGACGCGGCGGAGCTGCGCAGGCCGCTGGCACAGGCCCGCGAGGCGGTGCGGGTGCTGCGCGCCCGGCGCGGCGGCCCGGACGTCACCACGTTCGCCGAGCTCGGCGGCTACCGGCTCCTGCTGGGGCTGCAGGAGCCCGGGCAGCTGCAGCGGTTCGCCGACACCGTGCTCGGCCCGTTGCGCGAGCACGACCGCCGCCGCGGCGGGGAGCTGGAGGCCACCCTGCGGGCCTTCCTCGACCACGACGGTCACTGGGGCGCCACCGCCGAGGCTCTCTACGTGCACGTCAACACGTTGCGCAACCGCCTGGCGCGCGTCGCGGAGCTCACGGGCCGCGACGTGAGCCGCACGGCTGACCGGGTGGACCTCTTCCTGGCCCTGGAGGCGGCTGGCGATCCGTCAAGGAAGGTCGGTGCGTAGATCGGCGGCCGGCGACGGGGATCCTGATCTCCAACAGCGACCATCTGCCCTTGGTCACCGCCGCTCGGGGCCGGTTTCGGAGGAACTGCCGCCCGGGGTCGATTCGGCCCCATTCGGAGCCGCGGGCCATCGGCAGCCGCGGTCGCCGGTCGGCCACCGGCACTAGGCACCCGGACGCGCACCGCCCGGCCGGTGCCGCCGGGCACATCGGTCCGCCTGCCGAGGAGATCCCATCGAACCTCCACAAGAACTGTCAGGTTTTGCCGTCACACTGGTCGGGTGTACGAGACCGAAACCGAACTCCAGGACCTGCAGACCCTTCTCGACGCCTCCCTCGGACGGTCCACCGCCCACCTGCGCTCGATCATCACCGGGGAGCGCAGCCTGACCGCGGCGCAGCTGGCGCGGGTGCTCACGGGCATGTGCGTCCTCGTGCTGTCCACGGTCACGGCCAAGGGCGAGCCCCGGGTCAGCGCCGTCGACGGCCACCTCCTGCACGGCCGCTGGGTGTTCGGCACGGCCCGCGGCGCGGCGAAGGCACGGCACCTGAGCGTGCGGCCCGCGGCGAGCGTCGCGCACCTGCGCGGGGAGGATCTCGGCGTGTTCGTCCACGGCGTCGCCGAGGAGCTCAACCCGGTCGACGGGCCGCCGGCCCCGGACTGGCCGGAGGTCCACCGGTATCTCCACGGGTTCTACGGGGACAACTCGTTCGACTGGTCCGACGTCGTCTTCTACCGCGTGAGGCCGTCGTGGATGGCGGTCTACGCCAGCCGGCCGGACCAGCTGCTCGGCGGCTCGGAGCGAGCGTCGTAGGCCGGTCCTCACCGGGCGGCTCGGGCCGACCGCCAGCGCCGGGCGTTGTCGAGGGTCACGCTCGGGGAGAGCATCGCGCGGTCGAACGGCTCGAGCGGTGCCCCAGCGGCCAGCCGGCGCGGCAGGTCGGGGTTCGCGAGTGCCCCCCGGGCCACGCTGAGCAGGTCGGCGTGGCCGTCGGCGAGCACCCGCTCGGCCTGCTGCGGGTCGTGCATGCCGCCGTTGGCGATCACCGGCAGCCCGGTCGTGCCGCGGGCCAGCGCGGTGGTCGTGCTCCCGCCGTCGAGCAGCGCGGCCTCCAGGAACGCCCGGCCCTCGCTCGCGATGTGCAGGTAGTCGGCCCGTGCGTCCGCGAGCGCCGCGTAGATGACCTCCGCCTCGCGCCGGCCGCCCGGCCAGCGGTACTCGAAGTCGTTGACCTTCGTCTGCGAGAGCCGGACGCCGACCAGGAACTCGGACCCGACCGCGGCACGGACGGCGCCCGTCACCTCGGCGGCGAGCCGCACCCGGTTGGCGGGGGAACCGCCGTAGGCGTCGGTGCGCAGGTTCGTGTACCCGGTGAGGAACTGGTCGAGCAGGTAGCCGTTCGCGGCGTGGATCTCGACGCCGTCGAACCCCGCCTCGCGGGCGCGCACCGCGGCGGAGGCGAAGCCCTCGACGATGCGTTCCAGGTCGCGGACGGTGAGCTCGGCCGGCACCGGCCACGGTCCGTTCCCGCCGTACTCCGGCATCATCTCCCCACGCGGCTGGACCGGGGACGGACCGACCGTGCCGGCGCGGTGCGGGTTGCCCTGCGACAGCGCGCCGGCGTGCATCAGCTGCGCGATCACCACCGCACCCGCGGCACGCGTCCGCCGGGTGATCGTCCGCCACCCTGCGACGTGCGCGTCGGTGACGAGGCCGGGCTGGTTCAGGTAGCCCTGGCTGTGCTCGGCGTCCGGGTGGACGCCCTCGGTGATGATCAGCCCGAACCCGCCGTCGGCGAACGCGCCGTAGTAGTCGGCCATGTCCGGGGTCGGGACGCCGTCCGGCGTCGCCGAGACCCGGGTCATCGGGGAGACCGCCAGCCGGTTGCGCAGGGCGTGGACGCCGAGCCGGGCCGGGGCGAGTGCGGGATGCGTGGTCGCGGTGGTCACGCGCTCCAGTCAAGCGGCGGCGCGGCCGGCCGACGACGGACGAACCTCCAGTGCCCCCGTCAGGTGGTGGAGGAACGTCCAGTTGCCCGGGGAACGCGCACGGCCTCGGCGAGCGTGCTCGTCGGCTCTCCCCCGTGCTGCGGCGGCCTGCGGAAGATCGTGTCGCCGAGCGCCTTGACCGCAGCCGGGATCTCCCGCAGCCACCCGTAGACCGTGGCGGTGCGCCGCGCGCCCAGGCTCGCATCGCCCACGCCGATGGCGTCGATGCCGGCGGCGGCGCAGAGGACCACCGCCCGCGGCAGGTGGAACTCCTGCGTGACGACGATCGCCGAGCGCACGCCGTACACCTCGCGCGCCCGCACGCACGAGTCCCAGGTGCGGACGCCCGCGTCGTCGCAGACGATCTTGGCGTCGGGCACGCCCGCGGCGAGCAGGTACGTGCGCATCGCCGCGGGCTCGTCGTCCGCGCCGCTCACCAGCACCGCGTCCACCGTGCCGCGGTGGTAGAGGTCGGCCGCGATGTCCAGCCGCCGGGCCAGCAGCAGGGTCGGCCGCCCGTCCGCGCGCAGGCCGGCGCCCAGCACGAGTGCGACGGGCCGTGCCTGCGCCCGTTCCACGGTGGTCCGCCTGCCGCCGGTGGACGCGGCGAACCACGCCAGCGGCGTGGCGACGAGCACCGGCGCCAGCAGCGCCGCGAGGCCCCAGCTCTTCCGGCTCACCCGTCCCACTCTGCCGGGACCTCCCGGTGGATCTCGTCGAGCCAGATGCGGGCCGACATGTCCGACGGCGCCCGCCAGTCGCCGCGCGGCGAGAGCGACCCGCCCGCCGACACCTTCGGGCCGTTCGGCAACGCGGACCGCTTGAACTGGCTGAAGCCGTAGAAGCGCTGCGCGAACACCTCCAGCCAGTGCTTGATCTCGGCCAGCGTGTACGCGGGTCGCTCGTCCTCGGGAAAGCCGGCCGGCCAGTCGCCGTGCCGCGAGTCGTGCCACGCGTGCCAGGCGAGGAAGGCGATCTTCGAGGGGCGGAAGCCGTAGCGCAGGACCTGGAACAGCGAGAAGTCCTGCAGGGAGTACGGCCCGACCTTCGCCTCGCTGCTCTGCACCTCCTCGTCCTCGCCGGTGGGCACCAGCTCGGGAGTGATCTCGGTGTCGAGGACGTCGGTGAGCACCGCGTTCACGTGTTCGTCGAACTGCTTCGACGAGACCACCCAGCGGATGAGGTGCTGGATCAGCGTCTTCGGCACCCCGCCGTTGACGTTGTAGTGCGACATCTGGTCGCCCACGCCGTAGGTCGACCAGCCCAGCGCCAGCTCGGAGAGGTCGCCCGTGCCCAGCACGATCCCGCCGCGCTGGTTGGCCGCCCGGAACAGGTAGTCGGTGCGCAGCCCGGCCTGGACGTTCTCGAACGTCACGTCGTACACCGGCTCGCCCTGCGAGAACGGGTGCTCCAGGTTCTTCAGCATCAGCCGAGCGGTCTCGGTGATGTCCAGCTCCTCGAACGTGATCCCGAGCGCCTCGGCGAGCCTGGTGGCGTTGCCCTTGGTGCGCGTGCCGGTGGCGAACCCGGGCAGCGTGAACCCGAGGATGTCGCTGCGCGGGCGGCCCTCCCGGTCCATCGCCTTCGCCGCGACGATCAGCGCGTGCGTGGAGTCCAGCCCGCCGGACACACCGATCACGACCTTCGGCCGCCCGATCGCCCGCATCCGCTGCTCCAGCCCGGAGACCTGGATGCTGTATGCCTCGTAGCAGTCCTGCTCGAGCCGGGACTCGTCGGACGGCACGAACGGGAACCGCTCGACCTCCCGGTGGAAGCCGATGTCGCCGCCGGGCGGCTCCAGCCGGAACTCGACCCGCCGGAAGGCGTCGACGCGGGCGGCGTGGTGGCGGCGGTTGTCGTCGAACGTGCCCATCCGCGCCCGCTCGGCCCGCAACAGGTCCAGGTCCACGTCGGCCACCGATCGCCGAGGCCCCTTCGGGAACCGCTCGGTGTCGGCGAGCAGCAGCCCGTTCTCCCAGATCATCGTCTGGCCGTCCCAGGACAGGTCCGTGGTGGACTCGCCCTCGCCCGCCGCCGCGTAGACGTATGCGGCCAGGCAGCGCGACGACGCCGACCGCGCGTACAGGCACCGGTCCTCGGCGCGGCCCACGGTGATCGGGCTGCCGGAGATGTTGGCGAGCACCGTCGCGCCGGCGAGCGCGGCCTCCGCGCTGGGTGGGATCGGGACCCACATGTCCTCGCACACCTCGACGTGCAGCACGAACCCCGGCACGTCCTCGGCCGCGAACAGCAGGTCCGGCCCGAACGGCACCTCCGCGTCGCCGATCCGCAGCGTGCCGCGCACGTCGTCGCCCGGCGCCATCTGCCGCCGCTCGTAGAACTCCCGGTACGTCGGCAGGTACGACTTCGGCGCCACCCCGAGCACCCGCCCGCGGTGGATGACGACCGCGGTGTTGTAGACCCGGTGCCGGTACCTGAGCGGTGCCCCGACGACGAGCACCGGGAGCAGGTCGGCCGAGCCCGCCACCACCTGCTGCACGGCCTCCTCGACGGCGTCGAGCAGGGTGTCCTGCATCAGGACGTCCTCGATCGAGTACCCGGAGAGGGCGAGCTCCGGGAAGACCGCGAGCCCGACCCCGTCGTCATGGCACTCCCGGGCCAGCTGCAGCACGGCGTCCGCGTTCGCTGCGGGTTGGGCGATCGAGGTGCTGATGGTGCAGGCGGAGACACGGAGGAACCCGTGCCGGTAGGGGGAGCGGAAGTCCACGCCTCGAGTCTGCCGGAGGCCGATCACCCGTGCAGCGTGCCGTTCGTCGCCACGCCGCGCACGCCGGGTGACTCCGGAAATGGTCCGGGAGCGACAGATCGAGCCTACTTCCGCCCCCACCACCACCGGCGACCATCGCGCGAACATTCCCGCCCGGCCGAGACCCCTCAGCTCGGCCGGGCGGCCTCCGGTCAGCTGCCGGCCAGCGCGACCGGGGTCGGGGTGGCGGGCTGGTCGAACTGCGTGTGGTGCAGCTCGGCGTAGCGGCCGCCGCGCGCGAGGAGTTCGGTGTGGGTGCCGCGTTCGACGATGCGGCCGGCCTCGAGGACCAGGATCTGGTCGGCGGCGCGGATGGTGGAGAGGCGGTGGGCGATCACGATCGCCGTGCGGCCCTCCAGCGCCTCGCCGAGCGCCTCCTGCACCGCGGCCTCGGATGTGGAGTCGAGGTGGGCGGTGGCCTCGTCGAGCACCACGACCCGCGGCTTGGCGAGCAGCAGGCGGGCGATCGTCAACCGCTGGCGCTCGCCGCCGGACAGGCGGTAGCCGCGCTCGCCCACGATCGTGTCGAGGCCGTCGGGGAGGGAGGCGACGAGCTCGCCCAGCCGGGCGCGCTCCAGCGCGTCCCAGATCTCCGCATCGCTCGCCCCCGGGGCGGCGAGCAGCAGGTTGGCGCGGATCGACTCGTGGAACAGGTGCCCGTCCTGCGTGACGAGCCCCAGCGCCCCGCGGATCGAGTCGAACGACAGGTCGCGCACGTCGACCCCGCCGAGCTCGATCGAGCCCGAGTCGACGTCGTAGAGCCGGGGGAGCAGCTGCGCGATCGTGGACTTGCCCGCGCCCGACGACCCGACCAGCGCGATCATCTGGCCCGGCTCGGCCCGGAACGAGACGTCGTGCAGCACCTGCTCGCCGCCGCGCGTGTCGAGGCGGGCGACCTCCTCCAGCGACGCGAGCGACACCTTGTCGGCGGACGGGTAGGCGAAGCGGACCGCGCCGAACTCGACCGCCAGCGGGCCGTCGGGGAGCGGCACCGGGTGCTCCGGCTCGGCGACCAGCGGCGGCAGGTCGAGCACCTCGAACACGCGCTCGAAGCTCACCAGCGCGCTCATCACCTCGACCCGGGCGCTGGCGAGGGCCGTGAGCGGCGCGTACAGCCGGGTGAGCAGCAGCGCGAGCGCCACGACGTCGCCCGAGGTGACGCCGCCGGACAGCGCCATCCAGCCGCCCACGCCGTAGACGAGCGCGAGCGCCAGCGCGGACACGAGTGTGAGCGCCGAGACGAACACCCACTGCACCATGGCGGTGCGCACGCCGATGTCGCGGACACGCGCAGCGCGGGTGACGAACTCGCGCGTCTCCTCTGCGGGGCGGCCGAACAGCTTGATGAGCGTGGCGCCCGGCGCCGAGAAGCGCTCGGTCATCTGCGTGCCCATCGCGGCGTTGTGGTCGGCCGCCTCCCGCTCGAGCGAGGCGAGCCTGCGGCCCATCCGCCGCGCCGGCAGCACGAACAGCGGCAGCAGGACGAGCGCGAGCACCGTGACCTGCCACGACAGGCTGAGCATCACGCCGAGCGTGAGCGCGAGCTGGACCAGGTTGCCGACCACCCCGGACAGCGTGTCGCTGAAGGCCCGCTGCGCCCCGATGACGTCGTTGTTGAGGCGGCTCACCAGCGCACCGGTGCGGGTGCGGGTGAAGAACGCGACGGGCTGGCGCTGGACGTGGTCGAACACGGCGGCCCGCAGGTCGAGGATGAGCCCCTCACCGAGCGACGCGGACAGCCAGCGCTGGAGGATGCCACCGCCCGCCTCGGCGACGGCGATCACGGCGATCAGGACGGCGAGCCACACGACCACACCGAGCGGACCCCCGGCGTTGATCGTGTCGAACACCCGCCCCGCGAGGACGGGAGTGGCCACCGCGAGCGCCGCACCGATGACGCTGACCAGCACGAACGCCGTGATGCGCCGGCGGTGGGGCCGGGCGAAGGCCGCGATCCGGCGGAGCGTGGCCATCGAGAACGGCCGTCTCTCCTCCTGGGCGTGGGCGGCCTGGTACATCGACTGCCACGCCACCATCTCCATGCTCACGTGCTGCTCCTGTCCGTCGCCGTCCGGCCCGCCGCCAGTACGACCGCTCCGGCCGGTGGAACTCATCGGTCGGGCGCGGTCAGTGTGGCGAAGGGGTCCGACAGTTCTCGTCGGATCTCGCCACGGGGCGGTCGCGAGCGACGGTAGGAGTTGAAGTCAGGTACAGGTCAAGGGCGCTGGTCCACCGGGACGGTCCGCGCGCGGGAGGGGTCAGTGGGCGCTGCCCGTCTGCGTCAGGGCGGCGGCCAGGCCGACGGCCACGGCCATGAGCGTGACCTCGTGCCCGGCCCAGAGCAGCAGCGGCATCCGGCTCGCGGCCAGCCGGCGGCGGGTGAGCCAGCCGAGCCACCCGATCACGCCCAGCGCCGCGGTCTTCGCCACCAGCAGCTGGCCGGTGCCGGTGGCGAGGTAGAGCTGTACGGCGGCCTCCCACCGGACGTGCGCCAGCGCGGGCGGCAGCCGCACGGCGGCGGTGAGCACGCCCGTGGTCGCCACGGCGGCGATGCACACCGCGGCGAGCCGGGAGAAGCGGGGCAACACGGCGACGAGCAGGCCGCGCCGGGGCGCGACCAGCACGAGGATCGTGCCCAGACCCCCGACCCACGCGGCCGCGGCCGCCACGTGGATCCCGACGCCGACGACGGCGACCAGCTGGTAGGTGTGCGCCGCGCCCGCGTGGCCCGTGACGGCCGGCGTGATCACCGCGAAGAGGGCGGCGGCGAGCACCACCCGCGCCGGCACGAGCGCGGGCCTGCGCACGCGGACGACGGCGCAGCCGACGACGACCGTGGTGGCGCACGCGACGAGCAGCATGCCCTGGCCCGCGCCGAGCCGGGTGGCCCATGTGGCCAGCTCGTCCGGTGCGACCGCGGTGACCGGGCGGGCGAACGCGGCGGCGGCGCCGAAGACGATCGCGAACAGGACGGCCACCAGCCACGCGCCCGCGGCGGCGAGCGCGGCCCGCCCCGTCCGGGCGAGCACCGGCGCCGCCCTGCGGTCCCCGGGCGGGAGGAGGACCTCGAGCAGCGCGAGGCCGACGACCGCCACGCCCGCCACGTCCATCGCCGTGCGGCTCACCGTGACGCCGATCGCCGTGGCGCCGGGCAGCAGGCCGTCGGCGGCCGCGGCCAGCAGCACACCTGCGGCGGTGGCGCCCGCCGCGGCCCCGGCCCACCCGCCGACCGGCCCGACGGGCACCCACGGGCGGGTGGGCGCGGCGGTGTCGCGGGTTGGGACACGGCCTAGCACTGCAGCCCCTCGTTCAGGCACTCGACGACCGCGTCCATCAGCTCGTCGGGCATGCCGTTGACGAAGTCGCCGTGGTCGGTGGCCGGGTGGTGCTGCTGGTCGGGGAAGCTGTCGAGCGCGAAGTTGCGGCCCCCCGGCTGGTCGTAGGCGAGGATCATCCGCAGCTGCGGCACCGCGACCGAGTCCCGCGGGCACGCGCCCGTGTCCTCGTCGGCGAACGCGATGTGCGAGCGGTGGTCCTCCGAGTCCAGGTTCTCGCCGTCCCAGCAGGACGGGAAGTCGAGCACCCGCAGCAACCGGCTGCCCTGCGGGCACAGCGGGTACTGGGTGGTGGCCCGGTCCTCGAAGCCCCGGCACGTCCACTGGGCGTGGACGTTGTCCGCCCCGTTGGTGACGGCCTTGGCGTCCCCGGTGATCACGCGCAGCAGCTGGGGCATGGGCGAGACGGGCCCGGTCGGGTTGCCGAGGAACTGCATGACGACCTGTGCGGGTTCGATGATCTCCCCGACGTTGCCGTCCAGGCCGCCGCCGTCGTCGTTGTCGTCCGCACCGACCTTCGACGTGTCCCGCAGCACGGGCCAGAAGAACGTGGAGCGGTTGTCCAGCTCGCACGTCGTCTCCGACGCCAGCAGGTCGCCGGCGTCCGTGGACGCGTCCGTCGCGACGCTGCCGAGGTAGTCGTGCATGTGCTGGGCGCCGTTGACGGCACCGGGGTTGGCGATCCAGTTGTCGGAGTTGCGCAGCGCCGGGTCCGGCTCGCCGCACTCGGACACGAAGCTGCCGGTGGAGGCGTTGGCGTCCGGGGTGGGGTCGGCGACGACCGCGCTGACCTCACCGATGTCGGCGAAGTCGGCGAGTGCGGGCGGGGCGGCGTTCTCGCGGCCGGGGAAGGCGTCCGCGTCGGCGTTCTCGTCCTCGTTCTGGTCCTGGTTCTTGTTCTTGTTCTGGTCCTGGTCCTCGTCGGCCTGGCGGGCGGCGAGCGCCTGGCTGAGCGCCTCCCGGGCGTCGCCGCCGTCCTCGCCCCCCGCGCCGCCACCGGCCTCGGCGCGGTCGTCGTCCCGGTCCTTCCCCTCGTCCCGCTTCCCCCCGTCGTCATCGTCGGACGGGTCGTCCTCGGTGGCGGCGACCAGGGCGAGGACGTGGTCGGGAACGGGGTCGAGGGCCGCGAAGCCCGCGGCGACGGCCGTGGACGTCGAGGACCGGGACGGCGTCGACACGGCGCCCTCCAGCACCGGGGGCAGCGCCAGCACGCCGATCACGAGCAGGCCGAACACGGCGGGCCCGCCCGGCCTGCGCCTGCCATCCGGCCGCCGCCGTGGCGGTTGCGGGCGTGGCGGCGCAGGCGGCCGTGGCGGCGCGGGGAACGGGCGCGCCGGAGGATAGGCGGGTGTGGTGCTGGCGCCGGCGGGGCGGGTGCGGGAGCGGTCACGCAACACCATGTCGAGCAGAGCCCCGCCGCCGAGCACGGCGACGAACGCGAGCCCGGCGGCGAGCCACGAGGACAGCGAGGCGTCGCGCACCGAGGTGAGCACGCCGTCGAACGTCCCGCCCGCCTGGTTCGCGACCGGCGTGGGCACCGGTGCCGCACCGCCGGCCCCGGCCGCGAGGGGCGCAGCCGGAGCCGGCACCGCCGCGGGAGCGGGCGGCTGGGGAAGCGCCTCGAAGTCGACCAGGCCGGTGCTCTCGAGGTACTCGTGGTGGCGGGTGACGAACTGGGCGGACGTGGTGGCGAACTGGCGGACCAGCTCGTTCCGGGTACCCGAGCGCACCTGGGCGATGATCGGGAGCACCGTGCCGTGCGCCTGGCGCAGCAGGTTGACCGCGGTGCGGTCGTAGTCGGCGCCGGTCTGCGCTGAGATCTGCTCCATCCACCCCTGCTGCTGCGCCGACGGCTGGCTGGGCAGGGTGACCCCGAGCTGGTCGGCGGTCTGGCGGACGATCGCGTCGAGCTCGGCGTGCTCGGTGGAGATACGCCTTCCCACGTCCCGCACCACCTCGTTGGTGGCCCGCTGCTCCATCTGCTGGCCGGTCGGGCCCTCCCACAGCCCGGCCTGGCGCACCTTCACCACCAGGTCGACGTCGGACGCGGAGAGCGGGCCGAACGCGGTACGGGTGGCGGTGCCCGGCTGCTGGGTGGCCGCGGCACCACCGCCGCTGCTCCCCGAGCTGAACACCGCGATCGTCACGATGACGCCCAGTACGACCGCGCCGCCCCAGCGCGCGGCCCTCGAGACAGGTGATCGCACAACCGGTGTCCTTCGCGTCGAGAACCGTTAGAACTGCTCTGAGTGGATGCGGTGCTCCGGAACGCCGAGCTCCAGCAGGCTGTGGGTCACGGTGGTGACGAAGCCGGGTGAACCGCAGACGAAGTAGTCGAGGGCCGAGCGCTCGCCGGGGTGGGGCAGCACCGCGCGCAGCAGCGGGGTGCCGACGTCGCCCGCGGCGCCCGTCCAGCCCGGCGGGGGCCTGCGCAGGACCTCGACGACCGTGAGGTCGAGCCGCCGCGCCAGCTGCCCGAGCTCGTGCCGGAACAGCAGCTCGTGCGCTTCCCCCGCGGCCTGCACCATGAGCAGCGGGCGCGGGTCGTGGCGGTCGGCGAGCGTGCGCACCATGGAGAGCATCGGCGTGATGCCCAGGCCCGCCGCGATCATGGCGACGCCCGAGGCGGGCTGGGGGATCAGGTCGAGGCTGCACGACCCGTACGGCCCGTCGACCCACACCGGTGTGCCGGGCGGCAGGTTCCGCAGCACGGTGCCGAAGTCGCCGGTGGAGCGCACCGTGAACGCGCACCCGCCGCCCGCCGCCGACGAGGCGATCGTGAAGGGGTGTTCCTCTCCGCCGCTGCGGCCCAGGCGCAGCCAGGCGAACTGGCCCGGGGCGAACCGCAGCGGTGTGCCGCGCGGGTGCAGCACCAGCGTGCAGACGCTGTCGGAGTCGTGGCGGACCTCCCGCACGACGTGCTCGCTGGAGCGCCGCGCCGCGAGCGCGCGGTGGACCGTGCCCGCGACGAGCGCCGCGGCCAGCGCCACCAGCACCCACCGCATCACGGGGTCAGCCAGCAGCTGCCCGACGAGCTGGACGTGCAACGCCGACAGCGCGACCGCGGCCACGCTCAGCACCAGGTGCGCCCAGCGCCAGAGCTCGTACTCCTGGCGCACCCGCCGCCGCAGCACGCCGAGGGCGATCACGGCCGCGAGCGCGACGGTGGCCGCGGTGGCGGCCCTGGCCCGCGGCGGGGCGTGGACCCAGGTGAGCAGGCCGAGGTTGCCGGGGTCGGCCGCGATCACGACGGCGATGTGCAGCACCACGCTCCCCGCGGCCAGCACGCCCATGCTCCGGTGGGCCGACAGCAGCGCCGTGATCCCGGCCGCCCGCGACAGCGTGCGCAGCCGGCAGACGAGCACGAACGTGCAGACGAACGCCGAGAGCGCGAAGAGGCCGGTGAGGTCGGTGAGCACCGCCCACAGCGGTGCCGCGCCGCCCGCGCCGACGCGGACGGCGAGCGGTGCCAGCATCACGACGGCGAGACCGACGAACCACCGCCGCACCAGCCGCGCGGAGCCCCGCGCAGCCGCGACCGAGCCGGGCCCGGCCTGCACCTCGAGCGAGCTGGTCACCGCGCCTCACCCCGGTGGCGGCTGTGGCTCCGGCGGAGCGAACGGCACTGCGGCGCGCTGGGAGGGTCCTGAACGACTCCGGCGGTAGCGAGCGCCTGGGCGTCGCGCAGTGGGCCCGAGTTGTCCAGGGCGCTCCTGGGTGCGAGCGAGCGTGCCGCTCGCCCGCCCCGGCCCGGCGTTGCGTCAGTAGCCATTGGAGGAGCCGCCCATGCCGTCGCGGCCCGGCGCCATGGTCGCGTGCTGCCGGGAGCTGTCGTTGCCGCCGGACGACCGCGACCGGCCCTGCTCGCCGCCGCCGCCCTCGACGATCAGCGTGCCGGTCATCTCGGGGTGCAGGGTGCAGCTGAACTCGTAGCGCCCCGGCGTGGTCGGCGCGGTGATGGTGGCCGTGTCGCCCTGCTTCAGGTCGGGTGTCTCGAAGCTCCCGTCGGCGGCCGTGACGTTGTGCGTGGCCGCGTCGGTGTTCACGACCTCGACCTTCGTCCCCGGCGCGACGGTCAGCGGCTGCCCGAACGCGAAGCTCGCGATCGTGATCTTGGCGTCGCCGGACCGCCCGTCGGATGCCGGTTCGGACTGCGTGCAGTCGTTCGCCCCCCCGTTACCGCTGTTCCGGCCGGAGTCGGACTTCTCCTGCCCGCCGGCGCAGTCGGACTTGTCGGCCCCGTCGGCGAGCTCGTCGGCGGAGACGCCGAGTGCGTCGAGCAGGCCCTGCAGGGCGCCGATGACCTCGTCGCGATCGGCCTCCATCGCCCCGGCACCGCCGTTCGCGTCCTCGGGAGGGCCGCCGTCGGAGGCCAGCACCGCCTCGGACGACGCGACCGGCGCGGGCGCGGCGTCCGGTGCCGCCGGGCCGTGCTCGCCGGTGACCATGACGAGGAACACCACGGCGGCGGCGAGCGCGGCCGCAGCGATCCACCTCCGGCTCTTCATCGGATCCATCGGTATCGCCGTCCTCGTACGTCGGTTCGTTGCTGCTGGGTCGTCGGGGTGGGGTCAGCCGGAGTCGGGCACCGGCATCGCGAACGGGGGCGCCGGTGCCGTCGCGGCCGGGGCACCGAACCCGTCCGCGACGTGCGCGGCGAGGAGGTACCAGGCGTCGCGCGTCGGGCCCCGCCAGAGAGTGGGGTCTATGCGGCCGCCCGTGGCCAGGTGCGGGTCGGGTGGGATGTCGACCACCGCGCGGCAGCGGGTGGCGAAGTGGGACCGGATGAGGGCGCGGTCCACGTCCGGGCTGTGCCGGTCGCCGCAGAGCACGACGACCGACTGCTCGGCGGCCACCCGGTAGCCCTCGTCCGTCAGGAAGGACAGGGTGCGGCTGGCCCGGTTGGCGCCGTCGACGGTGGGCGAGCCGACGACCACGAGGCTGTCGGCGGTGGCGAGCGTGGCCTCCATCGCCGAGTGCACCATGCCGGTGCCCGAGTCGGTGATGATCACGTTGTAGAAGCGTTCGAGCAGCGAGGTGACGTCCAGGTACTCCTCCGCGCTGAAGGCCTCGCCCATCGCGGGCTCCTGCTCGCTGCCCAGCACGTGCAACCGGCCCGCGCTGCGCGTGTACCGCGTGAGCTCGGCGACCGACGTCAGGTTGGGCATGTCCTCGTAGAGGTCGCGCACGGTGGGCCCGCCGGGACCGGTGAGGCGTTCGGACAGCGTGCCGGCGTCGGGGTTGGCGTCGAGCGCCACGACGCGGTCGCCGCGCAGCTCGGCCAGCACCAGCCCCAGGCACGCGGCCACGGTGGTCTTCCCGACCCCGCCCTTGACGGAGACGACGGCGACCCGGTGCGGCGCGGGCAGGGGGCGCCGGATGCGGTGGACCAGCTCCACCCGCGCGGCCTCGTGCGGGCTCTGCCCCGGGTTGATGCGGCCGCCGGAGGCCGCGTACAGGGCGAGGCGCCACCCCTCGGTCGGGGTGGCCCGCTGGTGCCGGACCAGCGACTCGTCGGTGAGCACCGCGGCGCTGGCGACGTCGATGTCGGTGGTGGGGAGGAACTCCGTCGACGGCTGGTACGGCTGGGCGGGGGCGAGCCGGCTCCAGTCGGGGACGACGGGACCCGGGGGGATCACCGGGATCTCCTCGGTGGGCGGGTCGTCGCCGTCGTGGTAGGGCCGGTCGTACGCGGGTGGCCGCCACCATCCCCGGCCGCCCGCCTCGCCGAACGGCGGGTCGGCGGGGAAGCCGGGGTGGTACCCGTGGGATTGCACGCTCACGGCGGCACCACCCCGCCCTGTGGATCGGGCAGCGGCGGCACCACGATGACCGCGCCGATGTCGACCCGCCACTGACCGGTGAGCTCCCGCACCGGGACGAGCAGCTCGTACCAGTAGGAGTCGAGACCCACCCATCCCGGGTCCGTCGGCGCGGGCGCGGCGGCCGGGTACGGGAGCACGTCGGTGCTCTGCCGCACGCAGACCGGCTCCCGGGTGAGCCTGCGGAACGGTGTGACCCGGACCCGGACGTGGACCAGCAGGCGGTCCTCCGCCAGCGCGATGACCGCGCCCGGCAGGGCCAGTTCGCCCCGCTGGCGGCCGCTGCCCGGCCATCCGGCGGCCGCGAGCCGCTCCTCCCGCACCGGTGGGACGACGTACGGCGCGAGCGCGCGGCCCCGCCGCTCGGGGTCGCTCTCGTCCCAGGACAGGAAGTCGACGCCGAACGCCGCGGCCAGCGCTCCCGCGTCGGCGCGCCGGGCCGGGAGGGCCGCGGGCGGCGGGGCGGTGGCGTGCGGGTGGCCGACGGAGGCGAGGTCGGTGCGGGGCCGGTCGGTGGCCCCGCCCGGCGGGGGCGCCGGACGCAGGTGCGGCGGGGCAGGCGGCTCCGCGATCCGGGGGCGGGCCCGCCGGGCCACCGGAGGGCGGCGCCACGCCCGGGGCGCTCCGCTCTCGCCACTCATCCGGCCGTCCGCTCGCCACGCTCGAGCGCCGCGGCGATGCCGGAGCCGCCGCGCTCCACGGGGGCGCTCGGCCGGCCGGAGCGCGCCGAGCCGCTGGAGGAGAGGACGTCGTCGAGGTCGCTCGAGCGGTTCGCGCCGCTCGCTGCGCCCCTGCCGTCCTCGAGGCTGCCGTCCTCGAGCCCGTCGTCCTCGATCCCGGCGTCCTGCTGCCGCCCGCGGTCGGCGCAGTCCGGCACGTCCTCGGCGCGGCTGCGGTCGAGCCGGTCGTCGGTGCCCATCCGGTTCCGGTCGAGCGCGTCGGCGCGCATCCGGTCGTCGCGCATCCGGTCGTCGGTGCGCGCCGCCGCGGCCTGCTGGCCCGACCCGGCCGTGACGCTCGCCTCGAAGCCGGCGGCGGCGAGCGCGGCGGCGAGGCGGCGGGACGTGGGGTCGTCGCTCTCGGCCACCACGTCGGCGAGCTCCTGGGCCAGTTCCTCGGCGAGCGCCGACGAGGCCGCGGCCCCGTCCTGCCCCCGGTCGAGGCCGGCGTCGGAGCCGGCCCGCAGCCGGGCCGGCGCCTGGGCGCCGGACCGGTCCTCGCCGGGAGCGGCGATGCAGCGGGCGGCGGACGCCGTGACGTCCGGGAGCGCGCCGAGGGGAGCCGGGCCGGCGGCGGTTCCTGCCGCCGTCAGCAGTGCGATGACGAAGCTGCCTGCATCCATTCCGCTGGCCTCACAACTGGGGAGTGACTTCTCTTGTCCGGTGCGGAACCGTGGCAGCCCGGGAAGTCACCCGTGGGCGAACGCGGAAAAACGTGTGCAGGTGTGAACGGTGGCCGTCAGAGCAGCAGGTCGGCGAGGTCCGCCGGGGCCGGCCGGCCATCGGCGTCCAGGCCACGGCCCGCGTAGTAGCCGCTGACCATCGTGCGGAGCCGCTCCGCGGTGAGCGTGGCCGTGCGACCGGACCCCAGCTGCAGCGGGGTGTCGAGCATCCGGCGGGGCAGCACGTCGTCGTCGGTGGTGGCGCCTTCGCGGGCGTTGAACTCGCGTTTGGCCAGCACGATCCGCCGGGCCGTCGCGCGCAGCTCGTCGGCCGTGACCTCCCAGCCGGTGACGGGCCGCAGGAGAGCCGCCCACTCGTCGAACGGCTCGGTGAACACCCCGCGCAAGAACTTGCAGAGGATCATCGAGTCCATGACGGCGGCGCGGTCCTCGGTGCCGATCGCGGCGGCGACGTGGGCCGGCCCGCCGGAGAGGCGGTCGAGGTCGCCGGAGAGGTCGGCCTCGTAGGCGCCGGAGCGGTTGTGGTCGGCGCCGCGGGCGTTGACGGCGAGGCCGAGCGCCATCGACTGCAGCGAGCGCGGCTCGTAACCGGGCAGCTCCAGGCCCTTGACCTGCGGCGCGAAGTCGATCGAGCCGTGCCCGACCAGCTCGGCCGCCGCCCGGGAGCCGAGCGCGAGCAGCTCGCCGATGCCGGGCTCGCGGGCCCCTATCAGGTCCAGGGCGCGCAGCAGCGCGGCACCGTCGCCGAACGTCAGCCACGGGGCGTCGATCAGCCCGCGCTCGACGCACTCCATCGCCCACGCGATGGTGCCCCCCGCCGAGATCGTGTCGATGCCCAGCTCGTCGCAGCGGGCGCTGGCGGCGAACACGTCGTCCGGGTCGGACACCCCGCAGAGCGGCCCGAGCGCGAACACGTTCTCGTACTCCATGCGCTGGGACCCGCCGCCCTTGCGCGAGTAGATGTGCTCGCAGCCGATCGAGCAGGACGCGCAGCTGTTGCGGGCGACGCCGCGCAGCTCGTGCAGCTCCTCGGCGGCGAGCCTGGGGGCGTCGGCGAAGGTGGCCGCGGTGAAGTTGCGCGTCGGGAGCGTGGAGACGGCGTTGAACGCGAGCAGGTTGGCGAGGGTGCCGAGCTCGCGGTACTTCGCCGTGGCGGGGCCGAAGCTGCGCTGCCGCAGGTCCTTGGCCGCCGCGAGCACGGCGGCCGGGTCGGCCACCTCGACCTTCGTGCCCGCCCGCACGAGCACGGCCTTGAGGTTCTTCGCCCCGAGCACGGCCCCGAGCCCGCCGCGACCGGCGTGCCGGCCGTCGTGGCTGATGGTGGCGTAGCGGACACCCCGCTCGCCCGCGGAGCCGATCGCCGCCGTGCGCCAGCCGCGGCCGAACCGCTCCTTCACCGCCGACTCCGCCGCGGCCGCGGACGTCCCGGCCAGCTCGGGTGCCGGTTCGAGCCGGACGCCGTCCGCGTCGACCAGCAGGACCGACAGCTCCGCTGCCCGCCCGCGGACGACGATCGCGTCGTGGCCGGTGAGCTTGCCCGCGATCGCGAACTGGGACGACGCCAGCGCGTCGGTGAGCAGCCCGGTGAGGGGCGACTTCGCCAGCACCGCGAACTTCGCGCTCGTCGTCAGCGGGGTACCGACGAGCGGGGAGAAGACGAACGCCAGCGGCGCCTCGGCGGCCAGCGGGTCGACCCGGGCGGGTGCGAGGCGGTGCAGCAGCCACGTGCCGAGCCCGACCCCGCCTAGGTAGGCGCGCAGCACGCGGTCGGGCAGCTCGAGCACCCCGCCGGTGGCCGACGTGCCGGAGACGTCGACGACCAGCGCGCGCCCGGAGTAGCCGCCTGCCGTCATGGTGCCGACTGTATGCGCATCCGCGCGACGATGCTGTGATCAGCGGATTGTCGATCATGCGGCCATGGCGAGGGTCTCCCGGATCTCGGCGACCGCGTGATCGGGCTGCGCGTTCAGCCCGTGCCAGGTGAAGCGCAGCAGGTCCCAGCCGCAGCGGGCCAGGTAGTTGCCCTTGCGGCGGTCGTTGCGGAACCTGTCGGGGTCGACGTGGTAGGCCCAGCCGTCGACCTCGATCGCCAGCCGGTGCGCCGGGAAGGCCAGATCGATCGCGTATGGGCCGAGTCGATGGCCGAGTACCCAGCCGTCGATGCCGGCGTCGCGGAGCAGCCGGACGAGCAGGCGTTCCGCGGCGGAGTCGGCGCGGTCGGCGGCGGCCACGAGGAGCCGGCCGGCCGCGGAGGCGCCGGTGCGGCCCATGTTGCGGCAGAAGCTGCGGTACAGGGCGGGGAAGCAGATGTGTCGGTGCAGGGCGCGGTCGAGGAAGGTGGAGCCGTCCGGCAGGGCCACGGCGGTCTCGAGGGCGGCGAACGGCGGTGCGGCCAGGCGGATGCCGTCGAGCTCCTGGACGTCGGAGTCGTACAGGTCGCGGCGGCGTAGCCGGATGCCGGGCCGGGGCCGTGGGCTGGTGTGGACGGACGGAGAGCTCGACGATCGCGGGTGCGTGCTCGAGCATGTGGTGCCGGTGTGCGGCGGCCGGCCCGGTGATCACGCCGAACGGGCCTCCCCACAGCCATGCGGCGCGGATTCGGGCCTCCGGCGTGAGGTGGTGGCCGCCGAGCAGGTAGATGCCGGGGTGCAGCCGGGACCAGCGTCCCTGCTGGGCGCGGCGTTGCACGGTGTCCGGGGACATCCCGGCGGCGACGGCCTGGGCGAGGGAGACCACGCCGGCCTGGCGGGCCACCAGCCGGTCGAAGGACACGCCGGGCATCTGGGCCGTTCCCGGGCCCGGCCGTGGCGGTTCGCGGAACTCGGCGGCCGTGATCGACACTTCCGTGACATGGACCGCGGGCCTGCGGCTCATGTCACGAACGTGCCGATCAACCCCCCGCGTCCGCCGACAGGAAGGCGACCGAGTCGCCCGCGACCAGCGGGGTCTCGGGATCGCGGGTGATCTGGTCGCCGTTCAGCGCGGCGACGACGTGCCGGTCGAGCTCCAGCCCGACCCCGGCGGCCGCGGCCGCGAGCGTGGCGGCGCGCACCGAGCCGGGGACCGCGCCGCCGCGGCGGGCCAGCGCCCCGAACCGCTGGACCGTGACCTCGGGGGCGGGCCGCTCCCGTGCCGCGCGGTAGTCGGCGGGCTCGTTCACGTTCACGACCGAGTCCAGGTCCGGGTCGAGGCCGCGCAGCAGCGGGTCGGCGAGGAGCTCGGCGTCGTCGGTGTGGTGGGTGCGGCAGCGCTCGAACAGCTGCCCGAGCTTGAGCTGCCGGTCCTCGGCCATCCGCGCGAGCACGGGCGCGAGCGTCGTGCGGTAGGCGGCGGCGAGCGGCTGGCGGTGGCCGCGGGCGTGCGGGAGGACGGCGTCCCCGTCGAGCAGCCCGAGCACCCGCCGGATGTAGGCGGGGTGCAGGAAGGGCAGGTCGGTCGAGCAGACGAACGCCGCGTCGGCCCGGTCGGCGACCGCCGCGAGCCCGACGGCGATCCCCTGCACCGGGCCCAGCCCCTCGACCGGGTCGGCCACGAGCTCGACGGCGTCCGGGAGCGGCGGCAGCGGCTGCGCGGGCGCGCGGACCACGACGACCGGCCCGTCCACGGCGCGGGCGAGCACCCCGGTGGCCCGGCGCAGCAGGGTGGAGCCGTGCCACTCCAGCGCGGCCTTGGGCGCGCCCATCCGGGACGAGCGTCCCCCGGCGAGCACGATGCCGGCTGTTCGGGGCGTCATCACCCGGGCGATCGTAGACACGGCCGACGAGGGGCGTCGGTGTCTGGGAGCCTAGGGCCGGGAACCCGGTCGGCGGGGAACGGAGGAGAGGGCCGTGACGAGGAGCGACGCCCCGGAGCGGGGCCGCGGCACCGCCATCGGCGAGGGCATCACGTGGACCGCCCGGTGGAGCCTGCGGCTGATCCTCGTCGCGGGCGGCGTCGTGCTGGCCTGGCTGCTGATCGGGGCGCTCTGGTCGATCGTGATGCCGACGGTGCTGGCGGTGATCGTCGCCACCGTCCTCTGGCCGCCCACCGCGTGGTTGCGCCGCCGCGGCTTCCCGCCCGCGCTCGCGGCGGCCACCGTGCTGCTCGCCGGCATGGTGGTGCTCGCCGGGCTGGTCACGCTCATCACGACCTCCGTGGTCGGCAGCGTCCCCGAGATCGGCACGAACGCCACCCGCGGCATCCAGGCCATCCAGCAGTGGCTGTCCGGGCCTCCCCTCAACCTCGCGCAGAGCCAGCTGGACGCGGCCCTGCAGACGGCCACCGGGCAGCTGCAGCAGAGCGTCTCCACGATCACCGGCAGCGTGCTCACCGGCGTCGGCAGCGTCGCGTCCGGTGTGGTCACCGCACTGCTGACGCTCGTGCTCACCTTCCTCTTCGTGAAGGACGGGCCGCGGTTCCTTCCGTGGCTGCTGGCGTTCGCGGGCGACGGGGCCGGTGGGCACCTGGTCGAGGTGCTGCGCCGCATCTGGACCACGCTGGGCGACTTCATCCGCGTGCAGGCCTTCGTGGCGTTCATCGACGGCGTGCTCATCGGGGCGGGGCTGGTCGTGCTCGGCGTGCCGCTCGCGATCCCGCTCGCGGTGCTCACGTTCCTCGGCGGGTTCATCCCGATCGTCGGCGCGCTGGTCGCCGGGGCGCTGTCGGTGCTCGTGGCGCTGGTCAGCAACGGGTTCACCACCGCGCTGATCGTGCTGGCGATCATCGTGCTCGTCCAGCAGCTCGAGGGCAACGTGTTGCAGCCCTACCTGCAGGGCCGCAGCCTGCGGTTGCACGCCGCCGTGGTGCTGCTCGCCGTCACCGCGGGCAGCACGCTCTACGGCATCGCGGGCGCGTTCCTGTCGGTGCCGGTGGTGGCCGCGGCGTCCGTCGTCGTGCGCTACCTGGGGGAGCGGGTCGACGCCCGCGCGAGCGGTGGCCCGTCGCCGCAGGTGGACCCCCCGCTGGAGACCGTGCAGGTGGTCGCCGGGCTCCCCGGCGCACCCACCCCGGACCCGACCGTGCCCGATCCCGACGTGCCCGACCCCGGCCCGGGCCCCGACGTTCCCGACGCCGACGTCCCCGAGATGCGCGACCGGGAGGCGCGTCCCGGCCGGGGCGGGAGCTGAGGCATGGGGGAGGATGACGCACCGTGCGCGTGTACCTCGGTTCCGACCACGCCGGTTTCGAGCTGAAGACCCACCTGGTCGCACACCTGACCGGGCTGGGCCACGAGGCGATCGACGTCGGTCCCGCCGCGTACGACGCGGCGGACGACTACCCGCCGTTCTGCGTGGAGGCGGCCCGCCGCACCCTCGCCGACCCCGGCAGCCTCGGGGTGGTCCTGGGCGGCTCCGGCAACGGTGAGCAGATGGCGGCCAACAAGGTGCCCGGCATCCGGTGCGCGCTCGCGTGGAGCGTCGAGACCGCGAAGCTGGGCCGCCTGCACAACGACGCCCAGGTCGTCGCCGTCGGGGCCCGCATGCACTCGCTCGACGAGGCCGCGGAGATCGTCGCGACCTTCCTCGACACCCCGTTCTCGGGCGAGCCGCGCCACCAGCGGCGGATCGACCTGCTCACCGAGTACGAGCGCACCGGCGTGCCGCCCGCGCTCCCGCCCGAGCAGATCCCCGCGCCCACCACCACGACCTAGCGTCCCCAATGCCCGAAGGCCACACCCTCCACCGGCTCGCCGACCTGCACTCCCGCCGCTACGCCGGGCGCCCGGTGGCCGTCTCCAGCCCGCAGGGGCGGTTCGCGGCGAGCGCGGCGCTCGTCGACGGCCGGGTGCTGGAGCGCACCGAGGCGCACGGCAAGCACCTGTTCCACCACTACGGTCCGGACCTCGTGGTGCACGTCCACCTCGGGCTCTACGGCACGTTCGGTGAGGCGCCACTACCGACCGCGGAGCCCGTGGGACAGGTTCGGATGAGGATGGTGGGGGCCACCCATTACACCGACCTGCGCGGCGCCACGGCCTGCGAGCTCGTCACCGATGCCGAGGCCGCCGCCGTGCGCGCCCGCCTCGGTGCGGACCCGCTGCGTGCCGACGCCGACCCCGAGCGCGCGTGGGCCCGGATCTCGCGCTCGCGCGCTCCGCTCGCGACGCTGCTCATGGACCAGTCGGTGATCGCGGGCGTGGGCAACGTCTACCGGGCCGAGCTGCTGTTCCGACACCGGATCGACCCCCAGCTGCCGGGCCGGTCACTCAGCCGGGCGCACTGGGATGCGATGTGGGACGACCTCGTCGCCCTGATGCGCGAGGGTGTGCGGACCGGCCGGATCGACACCGTGGCCCCCGAACACGACCCGGAGCGCACGGGCCGGGCACCGCGTCAGGACCGGCATGGCGGCGAGGTCTACGCGTACCGCCGTGCCGGGCTGCCGTGCCTCGTCTGCGGCACCCCCATCGCGCACGCCGCGCACGCCGCCCGCAACCTGTTCTGGTGCCCGACGTGCCAGTCGGGGCGGCGCAGGCGCGCGGGCACTAGCCGAGCACGACCGGCAGCGCGACCAGCCCGTTGATGAGCAGTCCCGGGTTGCGGGTCGGTTCGGCGGCCGGGTCGGCGAGCCGGAGCCCGGGGAAGCGCGCGAGCAGCGCGCCGAGCGCGATGCACCCCTCCAGGCGGGCGAGTGGCGCTCCGAGGCAGTGGTGCAGCCCGTGGCCGAACGCCATGTGCGGGTTGGAGGGCCGCGTGACGTCGAGGCGGTCCGGTTCGGGGAAGCGCGCCGGGTCGCGGTTGGCGGCGAGCAGGGCCGGCAGCACGACGTCGCCCGCGGGGATCGTCACCCCGCCCACCTCGATGGGCGCGGCCGCGACGGCCGGGAACGCCACCTGCACCGGACCGTCGTAGCGCAGCAGCTCCTCGACGGCGGCCGGCAGCCGTTCGGGTTCGGCCCGCAGCAGTGCGAGCTGGTCGGGGTTGCTGAGCAGGGCGTACGTGCCCGAGACGATGAGGTTGACGGTGGTCTCGTGCCCGGCCACGAGCAGCAGGAGCACCATCGACGTGAGCTCGTCCTGAGAGAGCCGGTCGCCGCCCTCGTGCACCGCGATGAGCGCCGACAGCAGGTCGTCGGCGGGGTCGGCGCGCTTCGCGGCGATCAGCTCGCGCACGTAGCCGACCATGTTCCGGGCCGCGTCGACGTACACCTCGGCCGGGTGCACGTTGCCGTTGACGACGATCAACGACCAGCGCCGGAAGTCGGCGCGGTCGCCGGGCGGGATGCCGAGCAGCTCGGTGATGACGGTGATCGGCAGGGGGAACCCGAAGCCGTCCACGAGGTCGACCGGGCGTCCGTCGGCGCCTGCCGCGGCAATGTCGTCGAGCAGGGCGTCGGCGATCTCCTGGACGCGCGGCGCCAGCGCCTCGACGCGGCGAACGGTGAACGCGGCGGTCACCAGCCTGCGCAGCCGCGTGTGGTCGGGCGGATTCATGCTGAGCAGGTGCGTGTTCATCGCGGCGTTGAGCTCCGGCGGCATCGCGTCCATGTGCGGGCGGCCGCCGGCCTTGACCAGCGCCGGGTGCGCGAGCAGCTCGCGGGCCTCGGCGTACCCGGTGACCACCCACGCCGGGACGCCGGTGAACAGCACGACCTTCTGCACCGGACCGGTGGCGGCGAGCTCGGCGAAGGCGGCGTGCCGGGCCGTTCCGGTGGTCTCGGTGAACGGCGACGGCGTGGTCGATGTGGTCACCGTCACAACGTTAGCGGGCCCCGGAGGCCGGCCGTGCGGTCCTGGCCGGCACTCCGCTGAGAGCCAGCGCACTAGCCGTCGAGCACGGCGGGGTCGATCCGGGCGATCCGCTCCGGGTCGCTGACGATGTCGAGCGCGGTGATCTGCCCGCCGGCGACGGTGAACGCCGCCACCGAGACGAGCCGGCCGTCCCTGAACGCCGCGGCCCCCGGCGCGCCGTTGACCAGCGCGGGGCGGGTGAGTTCGGCGACCCGCGCGAACGTCATCGCGCCCTGGGCGACCGCCTCCCGGCCCTGGAGCACGGTGCGCGGGCGCAGCTTCCCGGCGTCGGCGCGCACCACCACGTCCGGCGCGAGGAGGGAGACGAGCGTCTCGAGGTCGCCGCCGCGGGCCGCGGCGAGGAACGCGTCCACCACGGCGCGCTGGGCGCCCGGGTCGGGGTCGGGTTCCGGGTGGGCGCCGCGCACCCGGCGGCGGGCTCGGCTGGCCAGCTGCCGGGTGGCGGCCTCGGAGCGGTCGAGGACGGGGGCGATCTCGTCGAACGGCATCGAGAACATGTCGTGCAGTACGAACGCGAGGCGCTCGGCGGGGCTCAGCGTCTCCAGGACGACGAGCAGCGCGAGGCCGACCGAGTCCGCGAGCACCGCCTCCTTCTCCGGATCGGGCGTGATGGCGTGCTCAGCGGGCGCGAGGACCAGGTCGGGTACGTGCGCGTCCAGCGACTCCTCGCGGCGCTGGTTGCGGGACCGCAGGACGTTGAGGCAGATGCGCGCGACGACGGTGGTGAGCCACCCGCCGAGGTTGTCCACCCCTGCCGTGTCCGCGCGGGTGGTGCGCAGCCACGCCTCCTGCACGGCGTCGTCGGCCTCGGCGTGGGATCCGAGCATCCGGTAGGCCACCGCCTTGAGATGGCCGCGGTGTTCCTCGAACCGCTCGACCAGGAAGTCCTCGTGCCCGTCCACCTGTCACATCCTTCCGTCTCCGCGTGTCGGTGCTCTGACCCACCGAGGGACACCGATGTGACAGGAGGCGTCCCATGCGCATGACGAACCCGGCCTTCGTGCCGCCGGACGCGATGAAGGGCATCGAGCAGCTGCTCAGGGCGACGACGCAGGGCGGGGTGCCGCAGCGCACGCTCGAGCTGGTGGGACTGCGGGTCAGCCGGATCAACGGCTGCGCCGCGTGCATCCAGGGTCACGTGCCCGAGGCCGCCTGACGAGGGGTCGTGAGTGGATACGAGTGCCCGGGCACTCGTATCCACTCACGAGATCAGAAGTCGCCGAACCCGCCGTCGAAGCCGCCGCCGTCGAACCCGCCGGGGTCGCCCATGTCGGCGCCGACGTCGCCCTGCGCGTCGTCGGCGCCGGCACCGTCGAAGCCACCGTCGGCCGCGGCCCCGTCGGCGAACCCGTCGGCGTAGGCCACGCCGGACATGCCGGAGAACATCGCGCTGAACAGCAGGGCCGACCCGACCCCCCACGCGCCCGCGACGAGGGCGGGCCTCCACCACGGCTCCGAGTACCAGCCCTGGGGAACGGGCCTGCCGGCCACGGTGCCGCCGGGGTAGTAGTGCTGGTTGCGGGCCGACGGCACCGGCGACGCGCCGTACGAGTGGCCCTCCACCTCGACCTCGCGCTCCTCGGTGACGGCGCCCGCGCGCTGCTGGCCGGGGAGCGGGGGAAGCTCGGGGCCCGGGTCGATGCCCATCGCGGTGCGGGCCGCGCGGACGTAGTAGAGGCCCTCGCGGGCGGTCTCGGTGACCTGGCGTGCCTGGGCGACGCTGCGCGCCTGCTCCATCTGGGAGCCTGCGGCGTTGTAGCGCTCCGCGGCGTCGGCGATGGCCTGCTTGGACGCGTCGTCAGTGCCGACGAGGTTGAGCACCTGGCCGCCCAGCCGCTCCACCCAGCGCCGGGCCTCGGACCTGGCGTCCTCCAGCTCGCGGGCCTGGGCGGCGTTGCGCTGGCGGATGAGCCATGCGACGCCCACCACGACCAGGGCGATGACGACGATGGTCAGGATCGTGCCCGTCACTCGAACCACTCCTCACCGGTGCCGGTCATCCGGTCAACGCAGGTGGGCCCCGCCGCGTTCCAATAGGCTGCCCAGCCGTGGCCGATGCCAAGCCGATCGAGTGCTGGATGACCGACATGGACGGTGTCCTCGTGCACGAGGGCCGCCTGATCCCCGGTGCCGACGAGTTCATCATCCGCCTGCGCGACACGGGCAGGCCGTTCCTCGTGCTCACCAACAACTCGATCTACACGCCGCGAGACCTGCAGTTCCGCCTGCGCAACAGCGGGATCGACCTGCCGGTGGAGTCGATCTGGACCTCGGCGCTCGCCACCGCGAGCTTCCTGGACGACCAGCGGCCGCAGGGCAGCGCCTACGTCGTGGGCGAGGCCGGGCTCACCACGGCCCTGCACGAGATCGGCTACGTGCTGACCGACAACGCGCCCGACTACGTCGTGCTGGGGGAGACGCGCACCTACAGCTTCGAGGCGGTGACCACCGCGATCCGGCTGATCAAGCGCGGTGCGCGGTGGGTGGCCACGAACCCGGACCCGACCGGGCCGTCGGTGGACGGGATCCTGCCGGCCACCGGTGCCGTGGCCGCGCTGATCAGCAGGGCCACCGGGGTCGAGCCCTACTTCATCGGCAAGCCCAACTCGCTCATGATGCGGGCGGCGCTGAACCGGCTGGAGGCGCACTCGGAGACGACGGTGATGATCGGCGACCGGATGGACACCGACATCATCGCCGGGCTCGAGGCGGGGATGCGCACGGTGCTGGTGCTCACCGGGATCACCCAGGCCGACGAGGTCGAGCGCTTCCCGTACCGCCCCAACCGCGTGGTGGCCTCGATCGCGGACCTCGTGGACGAGGTCTGAACGGTTTCCTGGCCGGACCCGCGCCACGCGGGCACGTCGGCGCGGGTCCGGGGCCGTCGAGGAGGGGAATCTCCGGCCGGGCGTGGCGCCGGGGACGCGCGCGGGCCCAGCGCGCCCGCGCGGGTCCCGTGGTCAACCCCACCCCCGCGCATCCACTCGTGGCACGCCGAGCGGGTGTTACTCCCAGTGTGCGGGTCGGCGCGCATCGCTCGGAATGACAGTGGTGTGATTTAGCATCGTGCCATGGACACGACGATCACGACCGGATGGTGGGGTTGCACCGGCTGCGGCGTCGAGGCCGAGCTGCCCGTCACGGCGACAGCCGGCTGCGAGGTGCCCTGCCCGGACTGCGGGGAGCCGATGACCGAGAAGTGGCGGTGGGACGCCATGGCCGCATAGCTCACAGCTCCAGCTGGTAGTCCTGCCCCACGAGGTCGGCGCCGAAGCTGTGGTGCGGCTCCTCGGCCACGAGCCGGAAGCCTGCGGCGAGGTAGATCCGCCGGGCGGCGGCCAGCACGTCGTTCGTCCACAGCCGCACGCGCCGGTAGCCCGCGTCGCGGGCGAAGGCCACGCAGGTGTCCACGAGCCGGGTGCCGACCCCATGGCCGCGGGCGTCCGGGTGCACGAGCAGGATCCGCAGCTTCGCGGTGCCCGGCTCGTCGCCTGCCACGCAGAAGATGCAGCCCACGCGCCTGCCGTCGAGCTCGGCGATCCAGGCGCGCTCGCGCGCCGCGTCGTGGTTCTCGCCGAAGTCGGCCACGATCCTGGCCACGAGCGCCTCGAACGAGCCGTCCCAGCCGAACTCCGCCGCGTACTGCTCGCCGTGGGCGAGCACCACCCATCCCAGGTCACCCGGCTGCCCGAGCTCGCGGATCCGCACCTCACCCATCGCTTGCCCTCCGTGGACTGAAACAACTGTTTCAGTGCAGACTGGCGTCATGAGCGCCGATCCGCAAGTCCCCTCACCCCGCCGGGAGGAGTTGCTGGAGCTGGCGTACGCCTACGTCCTCCGCAACGGCATGGCGGCGATGTCGCTGCGCCCGCTCGCCGAGGCCGTGGGGTCGAGCCCGCGCGTGCTGCTGTACCTGTTCGGCTCCAAGGACGGCCTCGTCCAGGCCCTCCTCGCCCGGTCGCGCACCGAGGAGCTCGCGCTGCTCGCCGACGTGCGGGCGGCAGGCGGCGGGCCTGCGGACGTCCTCGATCGGCTCTGGGAGTGGCTCGCCGCGCCACACCGGCGCGACCTGTTGCGCCTCTGGGCGGAGGGCTACGCCCGGTCGGTCGTGGAGCCGGACGGGCCGTGGGCCGGCTTCGCCGCGCAGAGCGTCCACGACTGGATCGACGTCCTCGCCGAGGTGCTCGGCCCAGCGGGCGACCCGACAGCGGTGCTCGCGACGCTGCGCGGCGCCCTGCTGGACCTACTGGCGACCGGTGACGAGGAGCGGACGAGGGCGGGGGTGCGCGCCGGACTGCAGCAAGGTGGCCTTACTCCGGTTCAACCGGAGTAAGGCCACCTTGCTGCGGGCTCGTGGTCGGCGTCGACCACCACCTCGGCCGGGTGTTCACTCGACCGTGATGCACGTGGTGGTCCGGCCCGCCCAGCAGCTGTGGCTGTTCCTCCCGCCGCGTCGCCGGCGGGAGGAGATCGTGGTGCCCTACGACGGCAGCGCGTCGCTCGGGCACGTCGTCCAGTCCCTCGGCGTCCCGCTGACCGAGGTGGCGCCGCCCGCGGTCGACGGGGCCCCCTCCGAGGTGACGCGCCGGCCGCACGAGGCCGCCGTGATCGAGCTCGAGCCGCCGCCCCGCCCCCAGCCGCTGCCCGACGGAGCCCGGTTCCTGCTCGACGTCCACCTCGGGTCGCTCGCCAGGCGGCTGCGGCTGCTGGGCGTCGACACCGCCTACGACAACCCGGCCGACGACGACGAGCTCGTCGAGCGGGCCGGCCGGGAGCGCCGGGTCCTGCTCACCCAGGACCGCGGGCTGCTGATGCGGCGCACGTTGCGGGCGGGCGCGTACGTGCGAGGCCACGGGGCGGACGCGCAGCTCGCCGACGTGCTGGACCGGTTCGCGCCCCCGCTCGCGCCGTGGACGCGCTGCTCCGCCTGCAACGGCGAGCTCGCCCGCGTGCCGAAGGACGAGGTCGTCGACCTCCTCGAACCCGGCACCCGGCGGTGCTACGAGCGGTTCTCCCGATGCCGGACCTGCGGCCGCGTGTACTGGCGCGGCGCGCACGGGAGGCGGCTCGACGCCGTCGTCGCGGACGCCCTCCGAACGCGTCCATCATGACCGCCATGACGTCCTTCGTGTTCAACGTGACCTTCGACTGCGCCGACCCGCGCCGCGTCGCCGCGTTCTGGGCCGGGGTCACCGGGTACGAGACGGCCGAGGAGCGGCCGGACTTCGTACGGCTGCGCGCGACCGACCCCCGCGGCGTCCGCCACCTGCTCTTCTTCCAGGTGCCCGAACCCAAGGCGGGCAAGAACCGGGTGCACGTCGACCTCGCCACCCGCGACCCGGACGCCGAGATCGCCCGCCTCGTCGCCCTCGGCGCCACCCGTGGCGAGCACCGCTCCGGCAACGGGGCAAGCTGGACGGTCATGCGCGACCCCGAGGGCAACGAGTTCTGCATCGGGTAGCGGGCCCGGCACGTCGGTCACGTCGGGGACGGGGTGCCCGCCTGCCCGTTGCCCGCGCCACCCGTGTCGGCTCGCGCTACCGGTCGACAGGGCGCGCCAGCAGCGGTGCGCCGGCGCGTCAGGGCTGGAAGCGGAACGTGCTCGGCTCGCCCGCGGCGACCGCGCGCAGGTGCTCAGGGGCGTTCGTGAGCTCGTGCAGGCTGCGACCGCCGCGCATCCCGGCGGCCACCTCCGCCTCGACGCGCTCGATCTCCTCCGCCCGGTCCACGGCGGCGGCGATGCGCTCGGGCGGGGCGATGAGCACGCCGTCGTCGTCCCCGACGACGATGTCGCCGGGTCGCACCCGGACCCCGCCCACGGTCACCGGCTCCTGGACGACCGCGGGCCCGAGCGCGGGGCCCGCGGCGGGCGTCGTGCCACGAGCGAACACCGGCAGGCCGACCCGGCGCATCCCGCGCAGGTCTCGGCAGTACCCGTCGACGACGATCCCGGCGAGCCCGCGCCGGCGCCCCTCGGTGGCGAACAGCTCGCCGGAGGCGGCGAGCGGGCGGCCGTCCGTGGCCACCACGAGCACGCTGCCCGGTTCCGCGCGCCCGATCGCCTCGATCATGCCGAGCAGGTCGCCGTCGGCGCGGACCGTGAACGCGGTGCCCACCAGCGTGACGTCCGCCAGCAGCGCGTGGATCGCCGGGTCGCACACCGGCAACGTCTTGTCCGCGTCGGAGAGCGACGAGACCTGCACCCGCCCGAGCCGCGCGATCAGCTCACCCATCATCCGTCCTCCAGAAACCGTTCGAGCGCGGCCAGCGACTCCTCCGGCCGCTCCTCCACCAGGAAGTGCCCGGCGTCCAGCGCCACCCCGCGGACGTCGGCGGCGTGCTCGCGCCACACCGCCACCGGGTTGTCCGGGCCGGTCCCGACGACGCCGCGCGTGCCCCACATCGCGAGCAGCGGCGCCTGCACCCGGCGGCCGACGTCGGCGCGGTCGTGCTCCAGGTCCACCGAGGCGCCGGCCCGGTAGTCCTCCATCATGGCGTGCCGGGCGTCCGGGTCGGCGAAGACGCGCTCGTACTCGGCGACCGCCCCCGGGGCGAACGTGTCGAGCACGCCGCCCCACGTGCCGAGCAGGCGGTGCAGGTAGCCGACCGGGTCACCGGCGATGAGCCGCTCCGGCAGGTCGTAGGGCTGGATGAAGAGGAACCAGTGGTAGTAGGCCGTGGCCAGCCTGCGGTCGACGTGGGTGTAGACGTGCAGCGTCGGGAGGATGTCGAGCACCGCGAGCCGCGTGACGGCGTCCGGCGCGTCGAGCGCCATCCGGTGCGTCACGCGAGCGCCCCGGTCGTGCCCGACCACCGCGAACCGCTCGTGCCCGAGCGAGCGCATCACCGCCACCTGGTCGGCAGCCATCGCGCGGAACGAGTATCCGGCGTGGTCGTCGCCGGCGGGCGGGCGGCTGGAGTCGCCGTAACCGCGCAGGTCCGCGGCCACCACCGTGTGCCGCTGCGCCAGCGCGGGCGCCACGCGGTGCCACATCGCCGACGTCTGCGGGAACCCGTGCAGCAGCAGCACCGGTGGACCGGTGCCGCCGTGCACGGCGTTGATCGTCGCCCCGCCGGTGTCGATCCGCACGCGCTCGAACCCGTCGAACATGCCCGGGAACGTACCGGCACGGGTATGTCCCCGGTTCGTGCGAACGTCGCCGGGTGTGCCGGCGGCGAAGATCGGGCACAGAGGTGTCAGCCCGGCCGACGGATCGAACCCCCTCGCGGTCCGTCGGCCGGGCGCTGTCGTGGCCGACCCCTACCGTCTCGGAACGTGGACCCGGACGGCGGGCTGATCGACACCCGAACCTCGTACGACACGGTCGCGGCCAACTATGCAGACCTGCTCCGCGACGCACTGGCCGGATACCCGCACCTGTGCGCGGCGCTCGCGTTGTTCGCCGACACGGTTCGCGGACGTGGCCCCGTCGCGGACGTGGGTTGCGGGCCGGGCCATGTCACCGCCCACCTGCACGAGCTGGGTGTCGACGCCTTCGGAATCGACCTGTCTCCCGCGATGATCGAGGTGGCCCGCCGGGAGCACCCTGGCCTGCGGTTCGAGGTGGGCTCGATGACGCACCTCGATCTCCCCGACGCCTCGGTCGCCGGCCTGCTCGGCTGGTGGTCGCTGGTCCACGTCCCCGACGACGCGATCCGCACGGTTCTCGACCACTTCCACCGCGTGCTGCGCCCCGGCGCGCCGCTGCTGCTCGGCTTCCACGCGGGCGACGGATCGCGGCTCAAGACGGAGGGCTACGGCGGCCTCCCCACGAAGGTGCACGTCCACCGCCGCCCGCCCGGCCGGGTGCGCGCCTGGCTGCGCGACACCGGTTTCGCCGTCGAGGCCGAGACACTGCTCGATCCCGACGAGGGTTCTCCCGGGGCGATCGTCTTCGCGCGTCGCGCAGTAGGCCCGAGTTGATCAGGGCGCTCCTAGGGTACCGGGGATGGAGTCGATCCGGGTCCCGGCCGATCCGGCCGCTCCCACGGCCATCCGCGTGGCCGCGACGCGCGGCCTGGTGGAGCCGGCGGCTACGTGCGGCGCAGGAGTTCGAGGTGGGGGTTCGAGCACACGCCGTCCCAGCGTCGACTCGCCCCAGGTTGGTGACCAAGGGCAGATGCTGCTCGCGGAGATCGACTGGCGACCATCCCCCTTGATCGACGACAGCCGGGCCCCGGAGATGTTGCGCTCCGACCGGCTCACCCCGGCCGAGCTGGCCGACGAGGTGCTGGCCATGGTCGCGGTGCCCCACGGGTAGCACGGCGAGCGGAAGCCGGTCGGCCGCACGTCACGGTGGCCGGCACAGCCCGGAGATCACCCGGGCCGACCCTGACCTGGTCGGGTGGCGGGATTCGAGCCGACGGCCCCTTGCTCCCGAAGCCTCGACTGAGGTCTGCGGCCAGCGGGGATGATCGCTACCCGACGTCGCCAGCTCCCCGTTGCCGGTGCATGACCGGCGGCCCATAGGCGCGCGGTTGACCGTGAGGGGAGCGGCCTCCTGCGGATGGTGTGTCCGCCGACGCCTACTCGGGCCGAGTCCGGAGCCGTAGAAGTTGCTCGCGGAGTTCCTCGACGTCCCATAGGTACCGACCACCTGGACTCACCATGGTCGGCTTGACGAGGCCGTCTTTGGCCCACCTGGACAGCGACCGTGGCGCGACCCGCAAGGCGCGCGCCGCCTCGCCGGTTGTCACCAGCCGATCCTCGTCCGCCATGCCCCGACGCTACGTCGCACACACGGCCTGAGCAGCTCAGACGGCCTGTCATGCCCCTGTGACATGAGTGGCCTGAATGGCCTATCTTGGGCTTGTGGCGTTCTGGTGGACAGAGACCCCTGGAGGCGGTTGCGCTATGGGCGAGGCGGCAGACGAGGCAGACGCGCGGCTAGCGATCGCCCGGGCGCAGGGGCGGGTGTCGGTGAACTTCAGTGAGCGGAGCGGCCGCTACCGCTGGACCGTCGTCCTCGACGGCGGCAAGTCGTCGCACGGGTGGGCCGAGACGGAGGCGGACGCGTGGTGGTTCGTGAAGGAAGTGGTGAACCGCCCGTTCCGCGGGACGCACCACCGGAAGCCCCGCGGCCTTTTCGGCTTGCCGCCCGCGTAGCTGACCCCGGACGGACCTCTTCGCTCGGCTCGTGCCGGAGTTGGGCTGTGGGGGCGTCGTCGTGTCCAGGATCACGCTCGACCGGCTGTGGCGCAGGTCGGTCGAGCACAGGTGAGCCACTGCCCGGACCGCGAGGGAGGACAGCGCGGAGCCGGACAGCGCTGACGGGAAGCGAGGGGACATCAGAGCCGTGTGGCGGCCCCGCGCCGTGCTACTGTCCGTGCAGAGAAGGCGCTGACCAGGGCAAACGCCCTGACCTGGTCGGGGTGGCGGGATTTGAACCCACGGCCCCTCGCTCCCAAAGCGAGTGCGCTACCAAGCTGCGCCACACCCCGTTGGAGGGGAGTCTAAGCGGCGCCCTGCGCGCCGGGACACCGGATACCGGGTGGCTCCGAGGGCAGCCGCGTGGTCCGGTAGCCTCGGGGGCATGCGGGCGTAGCTCAATGGTAGAGCCCCAGTCTTCCAAACTGGCTACGCGGGTTCGATTCCCGTCGCCCGCTCCAACCCGCTGACCAGCACGAACGGCGCCCGCCTCCGATCATGGAAGCGGGCGTCGATCCGTCTCGTGCGATCGGTGTGCGATTAGCCGGCGTCAGTGGGCCACATGCTCGTTTGGGGAGGAGCACCCCGACCCCCGCCTCGCGACCGGCTCATGATCATCGGAGGTGGTGCCAGGACGCCGGCGCCGGACCCGGCACGCCGGATCCGGCGCCCCGATACCACTCCGGGTGATCATCGACCGGATCGGACACCGGCACGCAGCGTCCGCTCGGTCGGCTCCGCCCAGTTCGGAGCCCCTCCTGGGGGTGCGCGGTCAGGATGAGCGCGACGGTTTCGAGGGATGGGTCATAGCGATGTCGCTGCACGGGACGGGGCATCGGGCCCAGCGGGAGGACATCCGGCAGGTGCGTCCTGGCTGAAGGACGACGCGTTCCTCGCCGGCCGAACCCGCCGGGGCAGCACCGCACTCGCGGCCGCGATCGCGGGTGGGGCGGCTCTCGGTGCAGGTACGGCGCAGGTGGCCCTCAAGGTGACCGAGATGGTCGGCCCGAAGTGCCGGCACGATGCCGTTGTCGTCGCGCGCCCGGACAGCGTGCTCCGCTGGGCCGAGATGACCGACGGGGAGACCGTCGAGCTACCCGAAGGCGCGATCGAGACGTTCGGATTGCAGCCCGCTCCTGGCACGAACGTGCAGCTCGTGATCTCGGACCTGACCGGCACGCTCACCGGCGACGCGTCGCACGGGCAGCGTCGGCATCGCGCTCTCGCAAGCGGCGTTCACGCTCCTGATGACCCTCGCCATCGTGGGCGTCGCCCCGCGTTGGCCGGGTCGACCCGGCGGCTGTGGGGCGGCCTCGCCGCCATCGCCGCGTTGGCCGCCCAGGCCTTGGCCTCCTCGTGCTCTGACGGGCCGAGCCGCGTGCGTTCCGGGCGGCCCCGGCGCAGCCTTTCGGGGTATCGGCTGCAACCGCCGCGTCAGCGTGCACGGCGCCCACGGCGGGGTGCGGATGGGGGCAGCGGCGACGCGTCGGGCCGAGCCGTGCGATCGGGGGTGCGATCAGCCTCGGTACGGCACGGTCACTCGGGGCTTCTGCGCGTCGGTCCGTGCTGCGTGGCCACGCCTCGAAGCGGCGCAGCCGCTGGGCCAAACCACTTGAGGCGTCCTGCCTGCGCTGACAAGGTCGGCCCCTTGTGTCTGCAGCAGATGCGCCAGGGAGTCGAGATCGTGGACGGTCAGAAGGGGACGAGGCACGGGTAGCCAGTACCGGCCTCGCAACTGAGCGGCCGCTCCGCTCCGTTGCGTTCCGCTGGTTCCTGGGCGGGCAGTCGATCTCGATGGCTGGCAGCGCCATGTCCCCGGTGGCCTTGGCCTTCGGCGTGCTGGAGGCCACCGACAGTGCGGCCTGGCTGGCCGCAGTCACCACTGCAGCCCTGGTCCCGATGGTTGCGTCGCTACTGCTCGGCGGGGGTGTCGCGGATCGGCACCGGCGCGACACCGTCCTCTGCCTCACCAGCCTGGGTGCTGGTCTCACCCAGGCCGGCGTCGCCTTCGTCCTCCTGACCCACCAGCATCCGGCGTTGCTGCTGCCGCTGTCCGCCCTCAACGGCGTCTTCCAGGGGCTGACCAAGCCCGCACTACGCGGCATCGTCGCGAATCTCGCGGCAGGACGCGGCATCCAGCGGGCCAGCTCCCTGCTGGCGTCCGTCGGGAACACCACGAAGATCCTCGGCCCGACGGCGGCCGGTCTGTTGACCGCTTCGGTGGGCGGCGGCTGGGCGGTCGCTGCGGACGCCGTGTCCTTCCTCGTGGCGGCCGCGTGCTTCGCCCGAATGTCCCTGCCGACGCTGCGGTCACGCACCGCGGACGACCCGACGATGCTCGGGGCGCTGCGGGAGGGCTGGGGCTACTTCAGCTCCCAGCCCTGGATCTGGGCGGTGACGGCGGCCTTCGCCGTCAACAACGCCCTCAACATGGGGGTCTGGCAGATCCTCGGCCCGGTGATCGCCAACGACACGGTCGGCGCCGAGGCCTGGGGCGTGGTGCTGAGCGCGCGCGGTGTCGGGGCGCTGCTGGCCGGCGTGGTCATGGTGAAGCTGACCGTGCGACGGCCGATGGGGCCGGCGCTGGCCGCGATGTCGCTGGCCGCCGTGCCGCTGATCCTGCTCGGCGCAGGCGTGAACACCTTCTGGTTGGCGGCGGCGTCGTTCGTGGCGGGAGTGGTTGCCGAGTTCTTCACCGTCGTGTGGGCGACCGTCACCAACACCCACATCCCGGAACGGCTGCTGTCCCGGGTTGGTGCCCAAGACGAGTTCTGGTCTTTTGTGCCCATCCCCATCGGCCAGCTGTCCGCACCCTTCCTCGCCGTGGCTTTCGGAACCGCGACGGTCGCGGTTGCCGGCGGCGCGGTAGCCGCGGTGGCGATGTTCGCGCCGCTACTCGTGCCCTCGCTACGGCGGATCGAGATCAACCGAAGCGGCGATCGACCCCCCGCGAATGCCGCGCCCCGGGAAGCGACGTAAGCGCGCGGTGACAGTCGCTCCGCGTCGTGGCGGAGTTTCCTGCCCAGCCGGTCCGCTCCGCGGGTTCGCTTCCCGTCGCCCGCTCCACCCCGCTGGCCAGGGCAGACGCCGCCCGGTCGTCGCCCAGATCGGGCCGGGCGTGTGAGGCCCCGTCGGTGACCCCACCGTCCGGTACGCGGCCGGTTCATGCTCGTGCGCCGCCGTCGACGGGCAGGACGGCGCCGGTGACGAAGGACGCGCGGTCGCTGAGCAGCCATGCGGCGGCCTGAGCGATCTCGTCGGGGGCGGCACCGCGGCGCAGGGGTGTTGCGGCGGCGAGCCGTTCCTGCAGGTTGGGCGAATGCTGTTCCCAGGTGCGGATCATCTCGGTGAGCGTGTTCCCGGGCGCGACGGCGTTGACGCGGATGCCCTCGGGCCCGAAGGTGACGGCGGCCGACTCGGTGAGGCTGTTGACCGCTCGTTTCATGGCGCCGTAGGCGGGCAGCGCGGGGTTGCCGCGGAGGCTGCCGACGCTGGAGTTGTTGACGATGGCTCCGGCACCGGCGGTGGCGCGGATGGCGTGGACCTCGGCCGTCATCGCCAACCAGGTGCCGCGCAGGTTCACCTCGTAGAGGTGGTCGAAGTCGGCCAGCGGGACCTGGTCGACCGGGAGGGGCGGGGTGATCGTCGCTGCGTTGTTGAAGGCGACGTCGAGCCGGCCGAACAGGTCGACGGTGCGCTCGACGGCGGCCCGGACGTCGGCCGGGTCGGCCAGGTCGCACACGACGTGGTCCGCGGTGCCTCCCTCCGACCGGATCTGCTCGGTGACGGTCTCGAGTTCGGACTCGGTGCGGGCGGCGAGCAGGACGGTGGCGCCCTCGCGCGCGAACAGACGTGCCGCGGCGGCGCCGATGCCGCGGCCGGCACCGCTGACCAAGGCGACCTTTCCGGCCAGCAGGCCCGCCGTCGCATCGCGGGAAGGTGGGTGGGGGTTCGGCGTCGTGGTCATGTCGTCGAGCATGCGGCGCGGGCCCGGGGCTCATCCATGCACTGGCTGTACCTGGCAGGGCCGTGCAGCTTGCGGATACTGGGGTCGTGACCGGATCGGGGTTGGCCGAGTTCCTGCGCAGCAGGCGGGCGCGCATCACCCCGTCCGACGTGGGCCTGCCCGCCGGGCGCCGTCGGCGGACGCCCGGCCTGCGCCGTGAGGAGGTGGCGCAGCTCGCGTTCATCTCCACCGAGTACTACACCCGCCTGGAGCAGGCGCGCGGTCCGAACCCGTCGCGTGAGGTGCTGGCCGGTCTGGCACGGGCATTGCGGTTGTCGGACGCCGAACGCGATCACCTGCACCACCTGGCGGGCGTGCTACCGGCTCGGCCGCCGGGCCCGCCGCGTGACGTACGGCCGAGCCTGCTGGACCTGGTGCGGCGGCTGCCGTTGGCTGCCGCCACCGTCAATTCGGCGATCTACGAGGTGCTCGCCTGGAACGACCTGGCGGCCGCCCTGATGGAGGACTTCTCGGCCGCGTCGCGCCGGGACCGGAACCTCGCGCGCCGAGCATTCCTCGGGCCGTGGCCCGACGGGCGCCGGCTGTACGGGGTGTCGGACGTCGAGGAGTTCGCGAGCTCGGTGGCCGTCGGCCTGCGCGGCGCGATGGCCAGGTACCCCGACTCGCCGGAGGTGGCCGGGCTGGTGGACGAGCTGCTCGGCGGGAGTGACGAGTTCGTCAGGCTGTGGGAGGCGGGGGCTGTCGACGCCCCGAGGACCCTGTGCAAGACCTTCCGGCATCCGCTGGTCGGTCCGGTCACGGTCAACTGCGACGTGCTCGATGTGGCCGACCGCGATCAGCACGTCGTCATCTACACCGCCGATCCCGGTTCGCCGTCCGAGGAGGCGTTGCGCCTGCTGTCGGTCGTCGGCACCCAACGCATGGACGTCAGCAGCTGACTTCGCCGGCGGGAAGACGGAAAATGGAAGGAGATCGACCCCTTCCATTTTCAACGTATAACACGCCCCCGGCCTTGCGGCAAGACCCCATTCATGGCGCACAATTCCCGGCCGGACGCGGGAACTGGGGAAACGGGGAGTGGCGTAGTGCGAGTTCTGTTGTCGACGTGGGGGTCCCGAGGGGACGTCGAGCCGCTGCTGGGGCTGGGGCTCGAGCTGCGGGCACGGGGCGTCGACGTCCGGATGTGCGCGCCGCCGGACTTCGCGGAACGGGTGGCCGGCGTCGGCGTGCCGTTCGTGCCGATGGGCTTCGCGGTGCGCGAGCTGGTGGCCTCGAAGCCGGCACCGGCGGAGGTGGCCGCCGCGTTGGTCGCCGAGCACTTCGACGTGATCGGGAAGGCGGCCGAGGACTGCGACGCGGTGGTGGCGACCGGCCTGATGCCGGCGGGCGTCCGGTCGGTGGCCGAGCACCTCGGCATCCACTACGTGCTCGCCGGCTTCCACCCGGTCGGGATCCCGTCACTGCACCGCAGGCCGGGGCCGCGGCCGGGGAAGCCGTTCCCACCGGGCGAGACCGACCGCCGGGTCCTGTGGAAGATCGATGCCGAGCGGGTGAACGCGCTGTACCGCGAGCCGCTCAACACGCACCGGGCCGCGCTCGGCCTGCCGCCGGTGGACGACGTCCGCGACCACGTCTTCACCGCGCGGCCCTGGCTCGCGGTGGACCCGGTGCTCTGGCCGCTCCAGGACACGCTGGGGTTCGACCCCCTGCAGACCGGGGCGTGGATCATGCCGGACGACCGGCCGCTGCCCGCGGACCTCGTGACCTTCCTGGAGGCGGGCGACCCCCCGGTGTACGTGGGGTTCGGCAGCATGCAGATGGCCGGCGCGCCCGACGCGGCCGCGGTGGCCGTCGAGGCGATCCGAGCGCAGGGCCGCCGCGCGCTGGTCTCCCGGGGCTGGGCGGACCTGGGGTTGGTCGACGAGGAGGACGACTGCTTCGCCGTCGGCGAGGCGAACCACCGCGAGCTGTTCCGGCGGGTGGCGGCGGTCGTGCACCACGGCGGCGCCGGCACGACGACGACGGCGGCGCTGGCGGGCGCACCGCAGGTGATCGTGCCGCAGATCGTGGATCAGCCGTACTGGGCCGAGCGTGTGGCCGAACTGGGCATCGGCGCCGGGCACGACGGTCCGGCGCCGACCGTTGCCTCCCTGTCCACCGCACTCGGATCCGCTCTCCGCGAGGACACGAACGAGCGGGCGAGAGAGGTGAGCGCCACCATCCGCAGCGACGGTGCGTCGGTGGCGGCGCGGACGCTCATCGACCTGATGTCGGCGTGAACGCCGAGGGGGCCGGCTACGCCGCGGGCAGCAACTGGTCGAGGCCCTCCAGGCACTCCTTCGCGATCTCGGCGGAGCGCGGCAGCATCACGCGTTCGTAGGCGTGCACCGCGTCGTCCACGGTGGGCTCGGCGGCGATGGCGGTGGCGAGTTCGGCGCCGTCGAGCATCGCGAGGTTCGCGCCCACGCCCAGCGGTGGCATCAGGTGGGCGGCGCGGCGCCGGTCTTCGACGAGGACCAGGACGTCGAGGCCGGGCTGGTCGCCGCCGTGCGCGAGCGCGCACCGGCGTGTCGATCCCGCAGGCGTTGCGTGCCCACCTCGCGCGGTCGAGGCGGGACGTGGAGGAGCTCGCGCAGTTCCTGCGCCTGGTCGAGGACACGCTGGCGCTGCGCGCCTACTCCCACCGCATGTGGCTGCGGCACGAGACGGCGCTCGGGCGGGCGATCGCGGAGGAGGCCGGGGCGCCCGAGGACGACGTCAGGTGCGCGGCACTGGCCCGGTTCGCGCTCGAGGCGCGCGACCTGGCCGCCCCCGCTGCCGACCCGGAGCGCGCGATCGCCGAGATCTTCGCGATGTTCGAGAACGGCTGGGCCACGTAGCTCCTGCGTCAACGATCCGGTCGGCTACCCGGGGATGTCGCCCCGTCCTCCTGGTCCACTGTCACGGTCCCCGCCGCGCCGTCGACGGTGATCACCTGGCCGGTCGTGATCAGCTGCGTGGCGTCCCGGACGCAGATGACGGCCGGGATGCCGTACTCGCGGGCCACGGTGGGGCCGTGCGCCATCGCCGCTCCGGTCTCGGTGACCAGGCCGCCCGCCGTCATGAACAGCGGCGTCCAGCCTGGATCCGTGGTCGGCGCCACGAGGATCTCGCCGGGCTCGACGTGGGCGCCTGCGGGGTCGAGGATCACGCGGGCCCGGCCGGTGGCGCTGCCCGGCGCGGCCGCCATGCCGGCCAGCGTGCCCTCCGGGGCAGGGGTGGCGGGTGCCAGCGCCTCGGGGATGGTGCCGTCGGAGAGCAGGAGCCCGGGGACGCTGCGGCGCGCCGTCTCCCGCGCGTACTCGGCGCGGCGGTCGGCGATCCGGCTGCGGAGGTCCCCGGGCTCGCCGGCCGCGAGGATGGCCTCCCGGACGTCGAGGAACATGACGTCGTCGGCGCGGTCGAGCAGGCCGCGCTCCCGCAGTTCGGCGCCGGCCGCGAGTAGCTGCCTGCGCATCTCGGCGAGTGCGTGGAGCCAGGCGAACTTGGGCAGCTCGCGCAGGCCGGCGAGGGCGCGGGAGCGGCGCAGGAGGAAGCCGGCGATCCGGGCCCGCACCGGCCGCGTGCGGCGCGCCCGCGCGACCAGCTCGTCGATCTTCGCGACGGCCTCCGCAGCGGCCCGCGCGAAGCGCAGGTCGGGCGCCTGCTCCGGGTCGGTGAGCCGCAGGTAGCCCGCGATCGCGGCGAACACGGGGGCCGGGTCCTCGGCCCACCGCGGCACGCCCACGTCGATCTCGGCCGCACCCCGGTGCCCGTAGGCGCGCAGGAACTCACCGAGCCCGAACTCGGGCAGCCCGCCCGCGAGGTAGCGGGCGGCGAGCTCGGTGGGCGGGGTGTTCAGCAGCAGGTCGCGGTGCTCGCCCGCGGCCGCCGCCAGCCGCCAGAGGGCGAGGTCCATCTCGGTCGTGACGTTGTCCGGCATCCCGCGCAGCGTCTCGTCCACCTCGCTCTCCGCGGCCACGCCCCGGAGCAGGCCGATCGCGCCCGCCCTCGCGAGCATCGACGCGTAGAGCGGCGGCAGCATCTCGGCCATCCCCGTGCTCAGGAACGAGCCCTGGAACGCCGCCGCGACGCGCAGGCGCTCGGCGGTGCCCAGGCCCTCCGGCGTGTGCGACCGGCGCTCCACGTCGGCGGCGGCGCGGAACGCCCGCTCCCGGGCCCGGGCCGGGTTCACCAGCGCGCTGACGAGCCCGGCGACGAGTCCCGGCGCCACCCGCGCCGTCACCGTGATCGCCGTGCGGAGCCGGAAGGGCCTGCCCGGCAGGGGTGCGAACCGGGGATCGTCCAGCACGCGGGCCAGTGCCGTGGCCACCCGCGGCCCGTAGATCGTCATCGCGCCGGGCAGCTTCGTCCGCAACGGCCTGTAGCGGACGTATCCGGTGAGGTCGAGGTACATCCGGCCGGCCACGTCGACGATGCCGCGATGGCCGTCGAGCGGATCGGCGGGGATGCCGATGGACCGGAAGTACAACGCCGTGGCGACCCGCATCACCGACATGCCCATCGGCGTGAACGGCCGCAGCATGCCCTGCATGTGGCCGCCCTCGAAGTAGACGCGCGGCCCTGGACGCGGGGACGTCGGCAGCGGGAACAGAGTCGTGATCGCCCTGGACTGCAGGAGCCACAGCGTGCCGTCGCGGTCGAAGGCGAACTCGACGTCCTGCGGTGATCCGGCCCGCCGCTGCACCCGGTCGCCCGTCTCACGCAGCTCCGCGAGCTGCGCCGGGGTCAGGCATCCGTGGGCGCGCTCGTCCGGCCTGCCGTCCAGTACGTAGTGGTCGGGGACGACGCTGCCGTCGACGACGACGTCGCCGAGCCCCGCGACGGCGTCGACGACCATCTCGGTGCGCGTACCGGTGATCGGGTTGGCGGTGAACAGCACGCCCGCGGCGGCCGGGTCGACCATCCGCTGGACGACCACGGCCATCTGCACCGCCGCGTCGCCGAAGCCGCCCGCCGCGCGGTACGCCACCGCGCGCTCGGTGTCGAGCGAGTCCCGGCAGCGCCGCACCGCCTCGATCAGCGCGTCGGCGCCTCGGACGTTCAGGACCGTCTCGTGCTGGCCCGCGAAGCTCGCGTGCGGCAGGTCCTCGGCCGTGGCGCTCGACCGGACGGCGACGGCGCCCGACCCGAGCCGTTCGTATGCCTCGACGATCCGCCGGCGCAGGTCGCCTGCCGGCTCACCCGCCTCGGTGGTGATGCAGAAGCCCTCCGGGACGCGCTCACCGGACCTGATCAGCTCGGCGAGGCCGGCGGCCTTGCCCCCGACGAGGCCGACGTCCCCGGGCTCGACGTCGCCGAGCGAGACGACCGTGGGTGAGGAGACGGGGACCATGGCGCGCTCCGATCAAGCCGATCCGATCCGACGCCGACCAGGCTTCCCGGCACACCAACCGTGAATGTACTCCCCGTCACGCACGTTCATGCCCGTCACCGAGCGGTTCCTCGACGGCTTCCTGCCCGGGGCGACGGCGGAGGCGGCGGGCTCACGCACTGGTTGGTGCGTCGCGCTCGCCGTCGACGAGTGGCGTCGGGCGGCGGGAGGTGCGTCGAGCGATTCGGGGTGCGTGGGCGGCAGGCAGGCGCCGCGGGGCGACTTCTCGGCTCGCACACCAGCCGTGGTGCCGGCACCCGAACTGCAGTTGGTGTGCGGGCACCGAAGTTGGTGTGTCACGCCTCGGCCGGCGGGAAGCCCGCCGGCCACACACCAACTCGTGCGCTCACACACCAACTGCAGTTGGTGTGCCGGCACCGACGTTGGTGTGTGACGGCGCGGCCCCCGCTAGCGCTCCGAGTGCACGATGATCGCCGAGACCCGCCGGCCACCGGCGCCGTCGGTGATCACGTAGGTGGCCTCGAGCTGCGAGATCTCGGTGCCGTCGGCGCGCAGGCGGGCGAATCGTGCGCGGTGGACGGCGCAGGTGCGGTTGAGGACGGTGGTCTCCCCGGTCAGCTCCTCGCTGCGGTCGTAGCCCGCCGCGCGCATGCCGTCCACCTGCTGCCTCGCGACGGCGTGGACCTGCTCCGCGTCGGTGAGGACGGTGGTGCCGGCATCGGTGCTGATCAGCATCGGCACGCCGTAGTGGTCGAGGATCCGCCGCACGTCGTCGAGATCGCCGCGGCCCAGCGCGATGAAGTCGGCGAGGTAGGAATCGAACCAGCGCCTCGCCTCGTCGGCCTCCATGGGCGGCATCATCCGCCTGCGGCCGCCTTGCGGGCCAGGAGGTAGGCGTGCGGGGTGCGCTCGCCTGCGTTGGCCTGGCGCACCGCGTGGGCGTGGACGGGCAGGCCCGCGGCGGCGAGCAGCGCGCTGACGTGCTCCGGGCGGCGGCGGTGGAACACCAGCGCGATCTCGTGGCCCCACGCCTCGGACATGTGCAGCGGCTCGTCGCCGACCTGGAACGCGAGCAGTGCGTGGCCGCCCGGTGCCAGCACGCGGTGGAACTCGGCGAACACCTGCGGCAGCAGGTCGTCGGGGACGTGGATGGTCGAGTAGTAGGCCATGACGCCGGCGAGCGCGGCGTCCGGCACGTCGAGGGCGGTCATGGAGCCGACGTCGAAACGCAGCCCCGGGTGGTCGCTGCGGGCGATCGCCAGCATCCCGGGGGACAGGTCGATCCCGAAGACGTCGAGGCCGAGGCCGTGCAGGTGGCCGGTGACCCGGCCGGTGCCGCACCCGACGTCGGCGACCGGCCCGCCACCCCCGGCGAGCACGAGCTCGGCGAACACGGCGAGGACGGCCCGGTCCAGCGGCTGGCCGGCCAGTTCGTCCTTCCAGCGCTCGGCAGCGTCGGTAGCGACGACGTCGTAGGACGCCCGGGTGGTGGTGAGGAAGGCAGGCTCGGTCACGGGGGCGGACGCTAGCCAGGAAGTCCGACAGGATCTGTCGATGCGGGGCGTCGCCGTTCGTATGGAGGGTGAACCACCAGGAGGAGGAGACACATGGCCCGATACATGCTCGGCATCTACCAGCCCGCGGGCGACCCGCCGCCGCCCGAGATCCTCGAGCCGATCATGCGGGACCTGGAGCAGGTGAACGAGGAGATGCGTGCCGCGGGCGCGTGGGTGTTCGCCGCAGGTCTGCACGACCCGAGCACGGCCACCGTGCTGCGGGCGCAGGAGGGCGAGGTGCTCGTGACGGACGGCCCGTTCGCGGAGGGCAAGGAGCACCTCGGCGGCTTCACGATCATCGAGGCGCCCGACCTGGACGCCGCGCTGGAGTGGGGGCGCAAGCTCGCGCGGGCGATCACGCTCCCGATCGAGGTGCGGCCGCTGCACTTCGGCACCTGCTGACGGCCTGTGCTCTCCACCGCCGAGATCGAAGGCGTGTTCGCCCGGGAGTACGGGCGGGCCGTGGCGGTCCTGACCCGCGTCCTCGGCGACATCGACGCCGCCGAGGAGGCGGTGCAGGACGCCTTCACGACCGCGGTCGAGCGGTGGCCGGATACCGGCCTGCCACCCAGCCCGGCCGGCTGGATCATCACCACCGCCCGCAACCGGTCGATCGACCGCCTCCGCCGGGAGGCGTCCCGCGCGGACCGGCACGCGCAGGCCGCGCTGCTCGCCGCCGGCAGCGACGAACCGGACGAGGAGCTCGCCGTGCGTGACGACCGGCTGCGGCTGATCTTCACCTGCTGCCACCCCGCCCTCGCCACCGCCGCCCGGGTCGCGCTGACGCTGCGGCTGCTCGGCGGCCTCACGACCGCGGAGATCGCCCGCGCGTTCCTCGTGCCCGAGGCGACGATGGCGCAGCGGATCGTCCGGGCGAAGGGCAAGATCCGCAAGGCCCGGATCCCGTACCGGGTGCCGGACGAGGCCGAGCTGCCGGACCGGCTGCGCGCGGTGCTCGCCGTCGTCTACCTCGTGTTCAACGAGGGCTACACGGCGAGCGCGGGGGAGCGGCTCGTGCGCGAGGACCTCTGCGCGGAGGCCATCCGGCTCGGCAGGCTGCTGGTCGAGCTGATGCCCGACGAACCGGAGGCCGTCGGGCTGCTCGGGCTGATGCTGCTCGTGGAGTCCCGCAGGCCCGCCCGCACGACGGAGTCCGGGGACCTCGTGCTGCTCGCCGACCAGGATCGTTCGCGCTGGGACCGCGCGCTCGTCGCCGAGGGCCGGGCGCTGGTCCGCCAGTGCCTGCGCCGCGGGCGGCCGGGGCCGTACCAGATCCAGGCCGCGATCAACGCCGTGCACAGCGACGCGCCCAGCGTGGAGGCGACGGACTGGCGCCAGATCGTCGCGCTCTACGACCAGCTGCTCGCGGTGGCGCCGAACCCGGTGGTGGCGCTGCACCGGGCCGTGGCCGTCGCCGAGGTCGACGGCCCGGCCGCGGGCCTGGAGCTCGTGGACCGGCTGGATCTCGGCGACCACCACCTGTTCCACGGCGTGCGGGCGGACCTGCTGCGCCGGCTCGGCCGTGCCGTGGAGGCCGGGCGGGCCTACGACGCCGCGATCGCGGGTGCCGGCAACGCGGCCGAGCGCGCGTTCCTCGAGCGGCGGCGGGCCGAGCTCGGTCCCCGATGATCACCCGGACGCGCCGTCGGGGTCGCCCGCGCGGAGGGGAACCGGCCCATCACTCACCGTGATGGCGTCCAGGTGATCTTCCGGGGAGTCCGCGGAAGTCGATCACGAAGAGTGGCGGCCGCAATTCCGCTTCCCAGCTCCCGGCCGCGGTAAACACGCACTCCTGATTCGAGCACACGATGGGGGGACACCCGTGGTAGCGGCCGCGATCGCGCGGTTAGTTTTCTGACTGTCAGTTGCGACCGCACAGTTCACCCACTCAGGAGACGAAGTGTGGAAGAAAGCAGGAATCGTCGTATCCGCGAGCCTGGCGGCCGTGCTGGCGCTCGCCCCGATCGCCAACGCGAGTGAGTCGCCGGAGGGCGACGAAGATTCGGAACAGGCCATCACCGGTGACGACGCGCCACAGGACGGCCTGCTCAACCTCGGTGACCTCAACGTGCTGAACGGCCTGAACGTCTGTCCGGACGTCACCGCCACGCTCGGGCTGGGCAACCTGTTGGGCATCCTCGGCACCGGCTCGTCGGACCCGCAGGTCGGCGATGCCCCGATCAAGTGCGAGTTGACGGCGAAACGTTGACCCGCATTCCGGAAATGTGTACCGAGAAACGGGCGCCCCGGTCGGGGTGCCCGTTTCTCGGTCTCGCGGGCCGCGTCACCGCTCCGGTAGCCACGCGGCGATCGAGTCGCGACGGCCCCATGCGATCACGGCGGCCAGCACGAAGACGATGACCGGGGTGAGGACCATCGCCGGGGCGCCCAGCACCACCGCCTGCGTGTAGGCAGCCCCGACCATCAAGGCCATCAGGCCGACGGCCGCCGGCCCGGCCAGCCGCGGCACCATCAGGCCGATGCCGCCCGCGAGCTCGACGGCGCCGACGAAGTACCGGAACCACTGCCCGGCGCCGATGTCGGTGAAGAGCTGCACCGCGTACGGGTCGCCCCAGAACTTGGGCGCCGCCGACGCGACGACGAAGAAGATCCCCAGCAGGATCTGCAGGACCCACAGGGCGCGGTGGGCGGTTCGGGAGCGGGTCGTGCCGGCGGTGGTCATCGGGTTCCTCCGGGGTGGCGCGTACGTGGTATCGGGAGTAGGACCTGGGCGCGCGGCAGAACTCAGCGGTCGGGAGGGGACGGCCATGGCGGGCGGGGCCTCCGAACCCGGACGATCGGTGCTCGACCGGGCCTTCGCGGTGCTCGGCTCGTTCTCCGACGAACGCCCGGAGCAGGCGCTCGGCGAGATCGTGGCGGCCACCGGGCTGGCCGCGGCCACCGTGCACCGGCTGGTCGCCGAGCTGGTGGCGTGGGGAGCGCTGGAGCGCCCCGGCCGCGGGCGGTACCGGATCGGCATCCGGCTGTGGCAGATCGGCGCTCTCGCGCCGCTCGCCCGTGACCTGCGGGACGCCGCGCTCCCGTTCCTCCAGGACCTCGGCGCCGTCACGGGCCAGGTCGTGCACCTCGTCGTGCTCGACGACCACCAGGCGCTGTTCCTCGAACGGCTGCCCGGGCACGCCGACGTCCCGGTGCGGTCCCGGGTGGGCAGGCGGATGCCCGCGCACGCCAGCGGGCCGGGCAAGGTGCTGCTCGCGTACGCGCCTCCGGCGTTCGTCGCCGGCGTTGTGGAGCGCGGGCTGCCCCGGATGGCATCGGGCACCATCACCGACCCGCACGAACTGGCCATCGCCCTCGCCGAGGTGCGCAGGGCGGGCTACTGCCTGTCGCGCGACGAGATGACCGACGGGGCCGCCTCGGTGGCCGCGCCGATCACCGGGCCGGCGGGGAAGGTCGTGGCCAGCGTGTCCGTGGTGGTGCCCAGCGGCACCGGGAACCTCCAGCCACTGGTCCCGGCGGTGCGCCTGACTGCAGCGGCGATCGGCCGGGCACTCGGACCACGTCATCTTCCGCTGAGTGGGAGGAGGCCCTGACGGGATCGACCCCCGCGCCGATACTCCCGCGCATGTCAGCGGATCCGACGCAGTATCCGACCGAACAACGGGGCGGGGCCCGATGGGTGGCGCCGCTCGCATGGGCGTCGGTGGCGCTCGAGGGCTTCGACCTCGTGGTGCTGGGCGTCGTCCTGTCCCCCATGCTCCGCGACGGCGTCTGGGGCCTCACGCCGAACGCCGGGGCGTTGATCTCCTCGGTGGGCCTCGTCGGCGTGATGGTCGGGGCGATCGCGATCGGCACCGTCACCGACGTCATCGGCCGCCGCCGCACCATGCTCTTCACCGTCCTCGGCTTCTCGGTGCTCACGCTGCTGTGCGCGGTCGCGCCGGACCCGTGGACGTTCGGCGTGCTGCGCTTCCTCGCCGGGCTCGGGCTCGGCGGCGTGCTGCCGGTGGCGATCGCGCTGGTCAACGAGTACGCCCGCGTCGGGAGGAGCGGCGGCGCCACCACCGTGCTGATGACCGGCTACCACGTCGGTGCCGTGATCACCGCGCTGCTCGGGATCGTCGTCATCCCGGCGCTGGGCTGGCGGGCGATGTTCGTGATCGGCGCGCTGCCGGCACTCGTGCTCGTGCCGCTGATCCTCCGGTACCTGCCCGAGTCGGAGTCCTTCCTCCAGGACAAGGCGCGCGAGCGGCACAACCCGGTCGCCATCCTGTTCGGCGGCGGCTACCTGCGCGCCACGATCGCGTTCTGGGTGACCTCGTTCATGGGCCTGCTGCTGGTCTACGGCCTGAACACGTGGCTGCCCGAGATCATGCGATCGGCCGGGTACGAGCTGGGCGCGGCGCTCGCGTTGCTGCTCGTGCTGAACATCGGCGCGATCCTGGGCCTGCTGGTGGCCGGCCAGGTGGCCAACCGGGTCGGCACCCGGCCGGCCGTGCTCGCCTGGTTCACCGCCGCGGCACTCTTCCTCGCGGTGCTCTCCATCCGGCTGCCCGGGATCGGCGTGTACATCGGTGTGCTGCTGGCCGGGGTGTTCGTGTTCAGCGCGCAGGTGCTCGTCTACGCGTACGTCAGCCAGTTCTACCCGGCGGCCGCGCGTGGCACCGCGATCGGCGCCGCGAGCGGCGTCGGCCGCCTGGGCGCGATCAGCGGCCCGCTGATCGGCGGGGCGCTGCTCACGGCGGGCATCGCCTACCCGTGGGGCTTCTACGTGTTCGCAGTGGTGGCGGCGATCGGCGCGGTCGCCGTGGCCGCGGTCGGCGCAGGCGTGACGACGACGCCCACGACCAGGGACACCGCGTGATCCGTACCGTCCGCGACGCCACGTTCGACGTCCTGCGCCGGCACCGGCTCACCACGATCTTCGCCAACCCCGGCTCCACCGAGGTCGCGTTCCTCACCGACCTGCCCGACGACATCGCGTTCGTCCTCGCCCTGCACGAGGGCTCCGTGGTGGGCATGGCCACCGGCTGGGCGACCGCGCTGGACCGGCCGGCGCTGGTCAACCTGCACACCACCGCCGGCCTCGGCAACGCGGTCGGGGCCCTCGCCACGGCGCGGGTCAACCGCGTGCCGCTCGTCGTGCTGGTCGGCCAGCAGGACCGCCGACACCTCGCGCTGCAGCCGTTCCTCGCGGGCGAGCTGGAAGGGCTGGCCGGGAACTACCCGGTGTGGGTGCGCACGCCCGCGCGGCCGCAGGACGTGCCCGGCGCCGTTGCCAGGGCGTGGCACGAGGCGCGCGCAGGCAGGGGACCGGCGCTGGTGATCGTGCCGAGCGACGACTGGTCCGCGCCCGCGGAGGACGGTCCGGTGCCCGCCCCCGCGGTGCTGCACCGGGCCGACGCCGTCGACCCCGCCGTGGTCGACGAGCTCGTCGCACTGGTTGCCGGGTCGGCGTCGCCGGCGCTCGTGGTGGGGGCGGACGCCGACGACGCCGACGCCTGGCACGCCCTCGTCCGGCTCGCCGAGCGGCTGCGCTGCCCCGTCTGGCAGGAGCCGTTCTCCGCCCGCGCCGGGTTCCCGCAGGACCACCCGCAGTTCGCCGGGCACCTGCCCGCCGGGCGGGCCGGGCTGCGGGAGGCGCTCGCCGGCCACGACCTCGTGCTCGTCGTGGGTGCGCCCGTGTTCCGGCAGTACCCGTACGAGGAGGGGCCGCTCGTCGCCGGGGGCACGGCCGTCGCGCTCGTCACCGACGACGCGGAGGACGCGCACCACAGCCCGGCCGACCTCGCCGTGCTCGCCGATCCGGCCGCCGCGTGCGCCCTGCTCGCCGCGCGGGTGCCGGACCGGCCGGATGCGGCGCCGCCGACGGTCTCGCGGGCTCCCGTCCCCGCCGAGCCGGGCGAGGGCGAGCCACTGCGTGCCGCGCACGTCGTGGCGGCGCTCGCGGCGCGCGTCCCGGCGGAGACGGTCGTCGTCGAGGAGACGCCGTCCAGCCGGCCGGACCTGCACCGGCTCCTGCCCGCCCGGAGCCCGCTCGGGTTCCTCAGCGCCGCGATGGGCGGGCTGGGGTTCGCGCTGCCCGCCGCGATCGGGGTGCGGATGGCGGATCCCGGGCGTCCGGTGGTCGCGGTGGTCGGCGACGGCTCCTCGCTCTACGGCATCCAGTCGCTGTGGAGCGCGGGGCACTACGGGGTGGGCGTGCTGTTCGTCGTGCTCGCCAACGGGCGTTACGCGATCATGGACCGGCTCGCCGAGCAGCACGGCGGCAAGCCGCCATGGCCGGCGTTCGACGAGGTCAGCGTGGCCGGCCTCGCCGAGTCACTCGGCTGCCCGGCCCGGCGCGTCACCGATCACGCCGGGCTCGTCGCGGCCCTCGACGAGGTGGTGCCCACCCTGGGCGAGCGGTCGCGGCCGCTCGTGCTCGAGGTGGCGGTCGAACCGTAGCGGTGATTCCGGTGGCGTACTGCGGTCGGTAGTGCATGACCATCGCGCCCGTCAACGGGCTCCAGCTCTACTACGAGGAGCACGGCGGCAGTCACCCGCTCGTGCTGCTGCACGGCGGCCTGCACACCATCGAGCTCTCGTTCGGGCGGTCGATCCCGCGGCTCGCCGCGTCCCACCGGGTGATCGCGGTGGAGCTGCAGGGCCACGGGCGCACCGCCGACACCGACGGGACGCCCACCTACCCCGACCTCGCCGACGACGTGGCCGAAGCTGAACGACATCGTGCACACCGCACCCGGCTGGTCCGCCGACGACATGCGCCGGATCACCGCCCCCGTGCTGCTCGTGATCGGCGACACCGACTTCGTGCCCATCGAGCACGCCGCCGAGATGCTGGAGCTCATCCCCGACGCCCAGCTCGCGGTGCTCCCGAGGACGCGGCACACCGAGCTGATGCTCCGCACGGAGGTGCTGGGGCCGCTGGTGGAGGGCTTCCTGACCGCCGTCCTCAGTCGCGGAGCCTGAACGGTTGCCTTCCCGGCACCAGCGCCACCCGGCCGATCCCGCCGAAGGTGTTGGCGTAGGCGAGCGCGTGGGCGAGGTCGGTCACGCCGTTGGTGGAGCTGCCGTCCGTGAACAGGGTGGAGAGCACGCCGAAGGCCCTGCCGTCGCCGTCGAGGTAGCCGCTACCGGAGTCGCCCGGCCGGCCGGGAGGCCTCGTCTCGACCCGGTGGGAGAGCCGGTCGCCGGTCATACCGAGGCTGCGGCCCTGCTTGACGCTCGTGGGGCCGGCCTGCGGCTGGTAGCTGGCCACCGGCTCGCCGGACACCGTGCCGTCGGAGTCCAGCCCCGTCGGGCCGCCCAGCACGGGCACGGTGGGGTCCACCCGTGCGCCGTCGGCGGGGCTCAGCTCGACGAGGGCGAAGTCGTTGTGCAGGCACAGCTCGGGGTCCGACTCCCCACGCTGCTGCATCGTGCCCCACGAGGTGTAGGCGAGGTGGCCGGACGCACGGGAGCCGTCGTTCCCGACGATCGTCACGCCGGTGCCGAGCGGGAGCGTCGGCTCCTCGCACCCGGAGAGGCCCATCGACTCGCTCGCCCCGGCGCAGTGCGCCGCGTAACCCAGGTAGGTCGTGGCGCGGCCCGCGAAGACGAAGGCCGCCGTGCACGAGCTCGTCACGTGCTCGTCCACCGGGCTGATCATCAGTGCGCCCGGCGTGATCGGGGCCGCGGGGGCCGGCGCGGCGTGCGCCGGAGCGCCGACGAGCGCCAGTGCGATGACGGCGACGCCGAGCACGGCGATGCGGCGAAGGACCACGGATCACTCCCGGACGGGCGGCGGACGCGGCGAGCGTAGATCGACTTTCCGGGCGGCGCCGTGCTCGTCCCGCGACGGAGTGACGGGGACCGCACTGACGCCGGCGTGCGGCGTCTGGGAGGCTGGGCAGGCTCCCCCCGCCCCGTGCCCTCGGGAGCGCGCGATCGAGAGGACCTCGCTGTTGAACGTCCTGACCGTCTGCGACGCGCTCCTGCACAGCTCATGGCTGCTGCCGCTGCTCGTCGTGATGATCGCGGTCGACGCGCCGTTCCCGGTCCTCCCCAGCGAGACGATCCTGATGTCGGCGGCCACCACCGCGTTCGGCGGCGCCGACGTGGGCATGGTGATCGGGCTCTTCGTGGCCGCGCTGGCCGGTTCGGTGCTCGGTGACGCTGTGGTCTTCTGGCTCGGCCGCTGCTCGCACAAGCTCGTGGCGCGCACCGTCGACAACGAGCACGAGGTGTCGGCATGGGTGCGCCGGCACATGCTCCGGCGTCCCGGCATCGCGCTCGTGGGCGCGCGGTTCGTGCCGGGCGGGCGCCTGGTGAGCACGGCGGCGGCGGGGCGCTTCGGCCTCCCGGTGCGCCGCTTCCTGCCGTGGTCGATCGCGAGCTCGGCGGCGTGGAGCGTGTACATGCTGCTGGTCGGGCTCGCGCTCGGCCCGGTCACCGGGGGCGATCCGCTGCTCAGCCTGTGCGCGGGGGTGGGGATGGCCGTGGTCACGGCGGCGGGGTTCGCGCTGCTGTCGAAGCTGCGGCGCAACCGGGTCCCCGCCGTGGTCTGATCTGCATCTCGAAACGAGAGCACTGCTCTTGACAGGCGACGCCTGCTCCGGTTCACTTGTCTCCAACAAGAGCACTGCTCGCAAATCGAATCAGGAGTCACCATGAGCGCCACCCCGCGCTACGTCGAGACCGGCCGCGGTACCGAGCTGTTCAACATCGTCGTCAGGTGGCTGACTGCGCGCGGGGTGAGCATCTGGGGGTCCCGCGTGCTCGCCGTACGCGGCCGGAGCAGCGGGGAATACCGGACCGTGCCGGTCAACCTGCTCACGCACGACGGCGCCCGGTACCTGGTTGCCCCGCGCGGCCACACGCAGTGGGTGCGGAACCTGCGGGCCGCGGGAGGAGCGGGGGAGCTGCGGCTCGGCAGGCGGACCGAGGCGTTCGTGGCCGACGAGCTGGCCGACGCGGACAAGCCCGGGATCCTGCGCGCGTACCTGCGGCGCTGGAAGTTCGAGGTGGGCGTGTTCTTCGACGGTGTCGACCACACCGCGTCCGACGAGACCCTGCTCGCGATCGCCCCCGGCTACCCGGTGTTCCGCCTGCGCTGAGCCCCGGACAAGAAGATCAACCGAAGCCGGCGGAGGCTCCCCGTTCCGCCGGCCCCGGTCATCGGGCTCAACGCACGATTCATGGGTGGGTTGCGGATGGATGTGGGTGGTCCGTCGAGTGGACGATCACGATCGGTGATCGGCTTGTGACGAGATCGCCGCCGAACGGTAGCCGCCGAGCGACCGGCGGGAACCATCCGGCGCCGCGTCGTGCGTCGGTGCCGGGTCGTCGGCAAGGTGGCCATTCCTGCAACCACGTTGCGTGAAGGTGGCCTTGCTGCGATCGCCGGACCCGGCCTCAGCCCCCGCGCAGCCGGCGCAGCCGGAGGGCCAACTGCAGTTCCAGGGCGCGGTCGGGCGTGTGCCAGTCGTCGCCGAGCAGCGCCGCCACCCGTTCGAGGCGCTGGGCCACCGTGTTCACGTGGACGTGGAGCGCGCCGGCCGCGCGGGTGGGGCTCGCGCCGGCGGCGAAGTAGGCCTCCAGGGTGGCCAGCAGGTCCGTGCCGCGGCGGGCGTCGTGGGCCGCGACCGGGCCGAGCACGCGTTCCACGTACCCCTCGACGTCCGCGGCGTCGCCGGTGACCAGCCCGGCGAAGCCGAGGTCGCGGGCGGAGCCCGCGGACAGGCCCAGCGCGGCGAGGGCGTCCGCGGTGCGCCGGGCGTCGGCGAACGCGTCGCGCAGACCCGCTGCGGGCACGACGGGGCCCGCCGCGCCCACCGCGCCGGCGTCGCGCCCCGGGCGTCGGGCCAGGTCGTCGGCCACGACGGAGGGGTCGCGCCCCGGTACGACGGCGACCGCCCACCCGTCGTGCCGGCCCGCGAGCCCGTTCCCGAGGCCACGACCGCCCCGGCGCACCGCGACGACGTGCGGCGTGCGCAGCCGCAGCCCGAGCAGCCTGCCGCGCTCGACGAACGCCGGGTCCACCTCGCCCGCCGGGCGGGCCAGCAGGTCGGCGAGCAGGTCGGTGCGCACCCGCTGGTCGGCCTCGGCCTCACGCAGCCGGAACAGCAGTACCAGCGCCGTCACCATCGCCGCCCGCTCGACCGTGCGGACCTGCCCGTCGTCGAGCGCGGCACGGCCGCCGAGCACGAGGGTGCCCAGGCGCTGGCCGACCGCGCGCACCGCCACCGCGGACGCTCCGTCGGCACCCACCAGCCGGGCCGCGTCCACGGCCCGCCGTACCGCCGGGAGCTCCGCCAGGCCGTCGGGCACCGGGCCGTGGGCCGCGAGCCGCTGGTCGTCGACGTCCAGCACCGCCACCCAGCAGCCCAGCAGCTCGCCGAGGGTGGCGGCGATGTCGTCGACCCCGCCGCCGGAGAGCACGACCCCGGCGAACCGGTCGTGCGCCGCGGCGGCCTGTTCGATCCCGGCGTGCGCGTCCGACAGGGCCGCGAGCGCGTCCGCCGTCTCCGCCGCGCGGCGCACCTGCACGAGCGTGACGGCGGCGAGCGCGGCGAGCGAGCCGAGCAACGCCACCTCGGTGCGGGCGAACGGGCGCCGCGTGCGGTGCGCGGCGAACAGCACGCCGACGAACTCCCGGCCGACCAGCAGCGGCGTGCCGCAGATCGCGACGATCCCCTCCTCGTCCACGGCCGCGTCGATCTCGGTGGTGTGGTCGTAGCGGGCGTCGGACGGGTAGTCGGCGGTCCAGTGCGGCCGCCGCGTCTGCGCCACGAGGCCGCCGAGGCCGGCGCCGAGCGGCAGCCGCAGGGTCTGGAACCGGCCGGAGATCGACCCGTCGGTGGCGCGCATGAACGTGTCGCCGCGCTCCGGGTCGGCCAGCGTCAGGTACGCGACGTCGGCGCCGAGCAGGCTGCGGGCGCGCCGCACGATCGTGTCGAGCACGCCGCCCGGATCCGGGAGGGACGCGAGGTCGCGGGCGATGTCGACGAGCGCGGACAGCTCCGTCTCGCGGCGCCGGTGCGCGTCGATCCCGGCCCGGACGCGCAGGGCGAGCTCCCGCGCGACCGCGCCGGTCTCCGGGTCGGCCGCCGCGAGCACCCGCGCCTGCTCCTCGATGCGCTCGGCGGGCACGTCCTGGGCGAGCAGGCGCAGCAGCTCCAGCGCGGTGCGCGACACGGCGGTGATGATGCCATCGGCCGCCGTGGCGCCCACCGATCAGCGGGCGGGTGCGATCGCGTGGTCCTCGGCGAGGTCGCGGTGGCGGGTTTCTCCGTAGGTCGCGACCGCCGCGATCGTGAGCAGCGCGCTGAGCGCCACGTAGACCGCCACCGCGTACCCGCTGTCGAACGAGGTGTAGAGCGCCACGGCGATGATCGGTGCCAGCCCGCCGGCCACGACGGAGGCGAGCTGGTAGCCGACCGAGGTGCCCGAGTAGCGGACCTTCGTGCCGAAGAGCTCCGACAGGAACGCCGCCTGCGGACCGTACATCGCGGCGTGGAAGACGAGGCCGCCGATCACGGCGAGCGTGGTGAGGGCGAAGTTGCCGGTGTCGATGAGCGCGATGAACGCGAAGGCCCACACCCCGACGCCCGCGGCGCCGATCAGGTAGACCGGCTTGCGGCCGAAGCGGTCGGACAGCGCTCCCCAGATGGGGATGACGACCAGGTGCACCGCGGTGCCGATGAGGACCGCACCGAGCACGAAGGAGCTGGACAGCCCGAGCCGCTTCGTCATGTAGGTCGTGATGACGATCGTGAAGATGTAGTACGAGACGTTCTCGACGAACCGCGCGCCCATCGCCGTGAAGACCTCGCGCGGGTAGCGGCGGAACACGTCGACGATCGGGACGACCTCCCGCTCGCCGGCGGCCGCGCGCTCGGCGGCCCGGGCCTGCGCCTCCCGGAAGACCGGCGACTCCTCGATCGACAGCCGGATGTAGAGGCCGATCAGCACGAGCACCGCGGAGAGCAGGAACGGGATCCGCCACCCCCACGACTGGAAGGCCGCCTCGCTCTGCACCGCGGCGAGCAGGAACAGCAGCGCGTTGGCGATCAGCTGGCCGACCGGCACGCCGGCCTGCGGCCAGCTCGCCCAGTAGCCGCGCCGCGCCGGGTCGCCGTGCTCGGAGACGATGAGCACGGCCCCGCCCCACTCCCCGCCGATCGCGAAGCCCTGCACGAGGCGCAGGACCACCAGCAGCAGCGGCGCCGCCAGGCCGATCGTGGCGTACCCGGGCAGCAGGCCGATCGCGAACGTGGCGGCCCCCATCGCGACCAGGCTGATCACCAGCAGCTTCTTGCGCCCGATCTTGTCGCCGTAGTGGCCGAAGACCAGGCCGCCGAGCGGCCGCGCGATGAACCCGATCGCGAACGTGCCGAGCGCGAGCAGGGTGCCGACCGCGGGGTCGTCCGACGGGAAGAAGACCGCGGGGAACACGACGGCCGCCGCGACCCCGTAGAGGAAGAAGTCGTACCACTCGACGGCCGTGCCGGCCATGCTGGCCGCCACGACCCTGATGATGCTGGTGCGGGACTGTCGATCGGTGACCACGGTGTCTCCGTTTCCTTCAGTGGGCGGTCCAGCCGCCGTCCATCGACAGCGACGTTCCGGTGATCGACGCCGACGCCGGCCCGTAGAGCACGGCGGCCAGCTCGGCAACCTCGTCCGGTTCCACGAGCCGTTTCACGGCGGCGGGCGCGAGCATCACCCGCTCCACCACGGCGCCGGGATCGATGCCGTGGATGCGGGCCTGGTCGGCGATCTGCCGCTCGACGAGCGGCGTGCGTACGTAGGCGGGATCGATGCAGTTGCTCGTGACGCCGTGTTCCGCGCCTTCGAGCGCGATGACCTTGGACAGGCCCTCGAGGCCGTGCTTCGCGGTCACGTACGCCGACTTGAACGGGCTGGCGCGCAGCCCGTGCACGCTCGAGATGTTGACGACCCGGCCCCAGCCGCGGGCGTACATGTGCGGCAGCGCGCGGCGCGCCAGCCGGAACGGCGCCTCCAGCATCACGCGCAGGATCAGCGAGAACCGCTCGGGATCGAACTCGTGGATCGGGGCGACGTGTTGCAGCCCGGCGTTGTTGACCAGCACGTCGACGTCGGCGGGCAGCGCGTCGACGGCCGCGAGGTCGGACAGGTCGCACGGCACGGGCTCGACGGCCGCGTCCCGCGCGAGGCCTGCGAGTCCGGCCTCGTCCCGGTCGACGGCGAGCACCTGCGCCCCATCGGCGGCGAGGCGCCGGGCCAATGCGGCCCCGATGCCCGACGCCGCACCGGTGACGAGCGCGCGGCGCCCGGCCAGCGGCGGTGCCGCGGCGGTGGTCATGCCGCTGGACGGTACGGCGGCGGCGGCCGTTCCACCCTGTGTTCGGGCCCCATCGATCGTCGGGTCGTATGGGTGCAGGCCACATCAACATGACCGATTCCCGATCCGGTGCGGCGCGCCCACGGCAGCGTTTCATGGTCAGGTCGACGACGTGGGTCTTCGACCGTGGACCAGCACCCGTGGTGTCGACCTGGTCATGCGCGGGCCTGATCACGCGTCGGGGTTGCGGCCCGTGACCGCCTTCCGGTGACCACGGGCAGATGGTTGCTACCGGAGATCGGCTGACGACCACCTCGCCGTGATCGCGCTGAACACCCGGCTCAGATCGGAGACCGCCTGCGTCGCGCGCGCAGTGCGTCCCCGGCCCTGCGGAGCGTCCTCTCCGGCCCGGTGTTCCCGGTGAGGATCTTCGCCGCCTGCCCGTACAGGTCCAGGGCCATCGCCCCGAGGGGAATTCCCAGGGGCAGCAGCAGAATGGTGGCGCACAGCAGCGCCGCAACGACCAGCAATACCGTCGCCAGCACCGCGAGGACCAGGGCCAGTACTCCGCGCAGGACGGCGGAGACCAGGCCGACCACGGCACCGAGCAGCCCCGACACGAGGCCGGTCAGGCCTCCTAGCAGCCCCATCGCCATCTCCTCGGCTCGAAGGGCTTCGAAACGCCGTGACTACCCGTCCGTGGGATGTCGGCAAACGGGGCGCCGCCGTGCGGGAGCGGTACCGCTACACGGTGCGGTAGCCGGGGTGGATGCCGGGACGCAGGCCCTGGTCGGCGGCGATGCGGGAGAGGAAGGTGCGCAGCGTCTCGCGTTCGGAGCTGTCGAGGCTGCGGCAGAGCGCGTCGTCGTGCTCACGGCCGATGGTCGCGATCTTGCCGAGCGCGGCCTGGCCGGCGTCGGTGATGTGCAGCGCGTGGAGGCGTCGGTCGGTCGGGTTGCGCCTGCGCTCGACGAGCCCGCGGTCGGCGAGCGCGTCGACCAGGCCCACGAGCCGGCTCGGCGGCATGCCCAGCACGTGGGCCACGGCCTGCTGGCTCTGCCCCGGCGACGCGGCGATGAGCCCGAGCAGGCCGATCTGCGGGGGCGTGAGGTCGAGCTCGGCCACGCGCTCGGCGAAGCGGGCGGCGGCGTGCGCGCCGACCGCGGCGAGCAGGAAGGCCGATCCGGGCGGGTTCTCCAGTGCCACGGGGTAGACCGTACAGCGCTAGAACGGTACTCTCCAAGTAATCGTTCAGATTTGTAATCGTTCTGGAGGGGTCATGTCGGACCACAAGTTCCGCTTCGGGGTGGTGGTGACGCCGGAGGGCGGCGGCACGCAGTGGGCGGCCACGGCGAAACGGGTGGAGGAGCTCGGCTACTCCACCCTGCTGATGCCCGACGGGCTGCAGCTGCTGTCCCCGTTCCCCTCGCTCGCCGTGGCGGCCTGTGCAACCACCACGCTGCGCGTGGGCGCGTTCGTGCTGGCCGGTCCGTTGCGGTCCCCGCGGGCCGCGGCCTGGGAGGGGCACTCGCTCTCGGTGCTCACCGAGGGTCGCTTCGACTTCGGCATCGGGACCGGGCGCCCGGAGGCGCAGCGGTTCGCCGAGGCCCTGGGCAGGCCGTGGGGCTCGGCGGGGGAGCGGCTGCGTGGGGTGGCCGAGTCGATCGAGCACCTGCGCGAGCTCGACGGTGACCGCCACACCCCGGTGCTGGTGGCGGCCGGAGGCCCGAAGGCGCTCGCGCTGGCGGCGTGCACCGCCGACATCGTGACGCTCGCCGCGCCACCGCTCGCCGGACGCGACCACCTCGCGGGCATGGCCGCCACGCTCCGCGACGCCGCGGGCGAGCGGGCGGGCGACATCGAGATCTCGATGAACCTGTTCGCCGTGGGCGACGACGAGATCCCGCCGTGGACCCAGAAGTTCATCGGTGCGGACCGGGCCACCCTCGCCGCCCACGACTCACAGACCCTCGTGGGCGGCACGCCCGCCGAGATGGCCGACGAGCTGCGGCGTCGCCGGGACGAGTACGGCCTGTCCTACGTCAGCGTCAACGGCTCGTTCCTCGAGCAGTTCGCCCCGGTCGTGGAGCTCCTCGCCGGGACCTGATGCCCGCGGCGGGGTACGAGCCGGTGCAGCGACGCCGGCAGCCGCTCGCTGTGCAGCACGCCGAGCCGCTGGGTGGCCCGGGTGAGCGCCACGTAGAGGTCCGCAGCGTCCATCCGCTGCGGCTCGACGAGCAGGACGGTGTCGAACTCGAGGCCCTTGGCCTCCCGCGGGGTGAGCACGGTGGCCCCCGGTACGTCCGGGAACGGGCTCGGCGCGATCACCGCCACCGACCCGTCGCCGTCGACCTCCTCGCGCACGGCGGCCTCGAGCTCGTCCGGCTGCACGCGCCGCGCCCACGGCCGCACGCCGGTGCTGCGTGCGGCCTCCGGTGGGGTGGCGCCCGGGGCGTGCGCGGCCAGCACGTCGGCGGCCACCGCCATGATCTCGGCGGGCGTGCGGTAGCCGACGGTGAGCACGCGATGGGTCCAGCGCCCCGGCGCGTGCCGGTCCAGCGCCGCGGCCCACGAACGGGCCCCGGCCGCCGACCGGCGCTGGGCGAGGTCGCCGACCACGGTGAACGAGCGGGTGGGGCAGCGGCGCACCAGCACGCGCCAGTCCATGTCCGACAGCTCCTGCGCCTCGTCGACCACGACGTGCCCGTACACCCACTCCCGGTCGGCGGCGGCCCGCTCGGCGATCGTGCGGTGGTCGACCTCCTCCTGCCGCTCGGCGAGCAGGTCCGCGCCGACCAGGTCGGCGGCCCGGATCTCGTCGTCGTCCGCCGGTTCGGTGTCGAGCAACCGCAGGACGTCCGCCGCGTAGCCCAGGCCCTCGGCGGCGCGGCGCCTCGCTCGTACCCGGCGGGACCGGGCCGCGGCCTGCGGACCCAACAGCTCGGCCGCCTCGTCGAGCAGCGGCACGTCCGCCACCGTCCAGTCCGCGCCGTCCGCGCGGGAGAGCACCGCCCGGTCGGCGGGCGGCAGCGCGGCCGCCGCCACGGCGAGGCGCTCCGGTGAGGTGAACAGGTCCGCGAGCAGCCGCTGCGGCGTGAGCTCCGGCCACAGCGCGTCCACGGCGGCGTGCAGCTGTGGGCTCCCGCCCAGCTCGGCCCGTGCATCCGCCCGGAGGTCGGCGGCCAGCTCGGGGACCTCGCGCGGCGCGAGCCAGCCTGCGCCGATCCGGTCGACGGCCTGCTCGGCGAGCGCGTCGAGCACGGCAGCGGCGAAGACCGGACGGGCCTCGTTGTGCCGCAGGCCGCCGGCGACGGCCCGTTCGCGGGCCGCCGCCGCGAGCTCCGCGGTGATCTCGACCGTGACGTCGTCCAGCTCGACCGCAATCGGTTCGGCCGGCACCTCCTGCCGGTCGGCCACGGCCGCGGCGAGCACGTCGACCATCGCGAGGGATCCCTTCACGCGCGCCGCGTCCGGGTCGTCCTCCCGGCCGGTGGCGAGGCCGGGCAGCAGCTCGCCCGGCGTCGCGAACACGACGTCGGTCTCCCCGAGCGAGGGCAGCACGGCCGAGATGTACTCGAGGAACCGCGGGTGCGGACCGAGCACCAGCACGCCGCGCCGGGCCAGCTGCGGATGCGTGTAGAGCAGGTAGGCCACGCGGTGCAGTGCCACGGCCGTCTTCCCGGTGCCCGGACCGCCCTCGATGACGGTGGGCCCGGTGTGCCCGAGCCGGATGATCTCGTCCTGCTCGGCCTGGATCGTGGCGACGATGTCGCGCATCGGTCCGGTGCGCGGCGCGTCGAGGGCGGCGAGCAGTGCGGCGTCCGCGCCCGCCGAGCCGTCCGCTCCCTCCCGGCTGAGCACGTCGTCGTGCGCGTCCAGCACGGCCCGCCCCCGGGTGCGGAAGTGCCGCCTGCGCACGAGGCCCTCGGGACGCGCGGCCGTCGCCGTGTAGAACGCGCGTGCGGCGGGCGCCCGCCAGTCGATCAGCATCGGCTCCAGGTCCTCGTCGAGGAGGCCGAGCCTGCCCACGAACGTCCGGGTGCCGTCGACGGCGTCGGTGCGGCCGAAGCACAGCCCGTCGCCGCCGGCGCGCAACCGGCCCAGCCGCATGGTCTGCACGCGCACCGCGACCTCCCGCAGCGCGCGCTCGCCCGGCGAGCTCCCCGACCCCCGCTGGGCGGCCACCAGCTCGCGCTCCGCGGCGGCCCGCTCGGCGTCGAAACGGTCGTACAGGAGGGCGATGTGGCGCCGGTCGTCATCCACGCTCGACAATTCCCGAACTCCTCTGGTAGAATTGTTTGAGAAGCGCGAAAGCCGCTATTCAGTGGCAAGCGCAATCTTCATTTCTACCAGATGATTCCGGGTCCCGGGTGGGGATTTCCCCCGTTCCGGCACGGGGGTTCGCCGGGCAGCCCGGAGCGACTGGTGCGGCGAACACTCCAGTGCATGACCTCCGCCGCCGTCCGCAGCGCGCCGCCCACCGTCCAGCTCTCGGTGCTGCTCTGGCTCGGCGCCATCGGCGCCGGGGCCGCCGAGGCGCTCCTCCACCTGCTGTTCCCCGAGCCGCCCACCGCGGGCCAGCTCGCCGCGCGCTTCGGGCTCTACGCGGTGCTCGCCGCACTGGTGCTCGCGCTGCGCACCGGGCGCAACGCCGTCCGGTGGACGGTGGCCGTGCTGCTCGGCGGGTTCGGCACGCTCTCGCTCGTGATCGAACCGATCTCCTGGCTGCTCGCCGGTGGATCGCCCGGCCTCTTCATCGTGACGGCCGACGCGCTCGCGTTCGCCGCGGCCGGCCTGCGCATCGCGCACATCGTCGCGGTGATCTCGGCAATGGCGCTGATGTTCGGCGCGGCCGCGAACGCGTGGTTCCGCGGCCGCTGAGCTGGGTCAGCTCGCGACGACGTCCTGACCCACCCGCGCGAGCCCGCACCGCAGGGTCTGCAGCGCCCGCTGCCGGGTGGGCCCGATGCTGCCGATCGGCAGCCCCATCAGGCGGGACACCTCGGCGTAGTTGGGCTCAGGTGTCGAGAACAGCACGCTGACCAGCGCGCGCGGCTTCACCGGCAGCTCGGTCACCGCGTGGGCGACGGCGCGGCGGGCCTCCTCGGCAAGCACCACCGCCTCCGGGCCGGGGTCCTGCACGACGAGCTGGTCCTCCGCCATCGCCGTCGGCGCTTCCCGGCGTGACCGGGCCAGCAGCGCGAGGCACTCGCGGCGGGCGACCGTGGTGAGCCAGCCGCCGAGGCTGTCGGGGTCGCGCACCGTGTGGAGCCGCTCGAGCGCGCGCAGCCAGGTGTTCTGGACCGCGTCGGCGAAGTCCGCCTCCTGGAGCCGGTAGGAGCCGACGACGGCGCGCACGAGGCCTTCGTACCGCGCCGCGAGCTCCCGCCACGCGCCGGGCTGCCGGTCGCACGCGTCCCTGACCAGCTGGGCGGTGCTCGGCGGCGTGGGCGCGCCGGGATCGGGGCTGACCATGGCTGCCTCCCCAGTGCCTGCGGGAGTACACCGTCACTTCTCGCGCTTGCAGCGGCCTTGCAATGGACTAGACCGTGTCGCTCCCGAACACGCGAGCCGCGTCGGCCTCGACGCGGGCCCGCTCGGCGGGGTCGCCCTCCAGGCGGTGCCCGGCGACCTCGAGGATCGTGCTCATCAGCTTCCGAGCCCGGATGCGATGCCCGTCCGCCGCGAGCGCGACGGCGAGCCGCCTGCCGGCCAGCAGCGTGCTCGCGTGCTCGGGGCCGAGCGCCGTGCGGAAGATCCGGCGCGCCCGCGCCTGTGCCTCGACCGCGTCGCTCCCGCGGCCCGCGTCGGCGTAGGCGAGGCCGAGGTTCGTGAGGGTCATCGCCACCCGCGAGTCGTCGGTGCCGAGCACCCGCTCCAGGAGCCGCACGGCGCGCAGGTGCACCGCGACCGCCTCGCCCGCGCGGCCCGAGAGCCGCAGCGCGTAGCCGAGCTTGTCCAGGGTCTGGGCGGTGTCGGGGTGGTCGGGGCCGCAGACGCGCGTGAAGACGTCGAGCGCGGTGCGCTGGAGCGCCGCCGCCTCCTCCAGGTTGCCGGTGTCCTGCTCGACCAGGCCGAGCCCCGCGCTGGCGTGAGCCCAGTCCCGGCCGTCGCGCCGGCCCTGGCTCTCCAGCAGTCCCCGTCCCGCCCGCAGCGCCTCGCCCGCCGGCCCGAGCCTGCCCGCGGCCCACAGCGTGTACCCGAGGTCGGTCAGCACCGGCGGCACGAGGTCGTCCCTCCCCGCCTTCTGCAGAGCAAGCAGCGCGCGCTCGTGGGCCTCGATGGCGGCGAGCGCGTCGTCGGCGCAGTTCAGGACGTGGCCGAGGCGGTTGTAGGCGTGCGCGAGCACGACGTCGTCGGGATCGAGGGTCGAGTCGAGGATCTGCACGGCGCGCCGGTGCAGGTCGAGGGCCGGCGCGAGGTGTCCGGCGGCGTCGAGCACCTCGCCGAGCCGGCACACGAGCCGGCCGTGCAGCACGGTGTCGCCCGACCCCTCCAGCAGCCGCAACGCCGCCTCCAGCACGCGCTGCGCGGCCGGGTAGAGCGCACGTGCCGCCTGCCGGTGCGCCAGCTCGGCCAGCGCCTCCACCAGCCCGTCGGGCACGGTGGCGAGCTCCTCGGCGTGCGCGGCGATGCACACCAGGTGCGCGGCGACGTCGTCGGTGTCCACTCCCGTGCACGCCCGGGCGGCCTCGACGAGCCGGTGCCGCCGGACGCCGGTCGGCAACCGGGCCCGGACCACGTCCTGCACCAGCCGGTGCATCCGCACGACGCCTGCGTCGCGGTCGACCAGCGACAGCCGCAGCAGCTCCGCGAGGGCGTCGTGCAGGTCGAGCTCGTCGGCGAACACCTCGGGGCCGAGCCTGCGCAGCGTCGCGACGCCGATCGCGTCCGGGGCGAGGAACGCCATCGCCTCGAGGAGCCCGGCCGCACGGGGCGACCGCTGGTGCAGCCGGTCGAAGGCGAGCCCCCACGTCGTGGCGACCGTCGGCCGGGAGTCGAGCGGATCGCGCAGCAGCAGGCTCTCCCGCCGCTCGCGGAACAGCTCGACGTAGTCGGGCACGGACATCCCGGTCTGCTCGATGTAGGCGCACGCCTGCTCGAGCGCGAGCGGCAGGTCCCCGAGCTGCTCGGCGAGCGTGTCCGCCTCGCCTGCGGCGTCGCCGGTGCGGTCCACCACGTAGCGCACCGACTCCGCCCTGTTCAGCGGGGGCACGGTGACCGGACGGGCGAGCCGCCGCCACGCCGGGTTGTGCGAGGTGATCACGACGTCCCCGTGCCGGGCGGCGGGCAGGAACGGCTCCAGCAGCGCGGGGTCGTCGGCGTTGTCGAACACGAGCACCCAGCCCGGCGCCCGGTCGAGCTCGGCCCACAGCGCCGCGTGGGTGTCCTCTCCGCGCTCGAACGCGGCGATGCCCAGCGCCGCCGCGAGGTCGGCCAGCCCGGTGGCGGTCCCGGCCGGATCCTCGGCCGCGATCCACCACGCGACGCGGCCCGCGCGGCGCCTGCGGTGCGCCAGCTCCAACGCCAGCTCGGTCTTCCCGACGCCCGCCAGGCCGACCAGCGCCACCGCCCGCGGGCGGCGCTCGTCGTCGTCCAGGCCACCGCCGAGCCGGGTGAGCACGTCCTCCCGCCCCGCGAACGAACGGTTCCGCGGTGGCAGGTTGGTCGGGAGCACCGCGGAGACGGCCGAGGGGAGTAGCTCCTGGGCCAGCACGGCCGCGTGCACCCGGCGCAGCTCGGGGGTCGGGTCGACGCCGAGCTGCTCGGCGAGCGTGTGCCGGCAGCACTCGAACGCCGCCAGCGCATCGGCCTGGCGCCCGGCCGCGTACAGGGCCCTGACCAGCCGGACCGCCACCGACTCGCGCAGCGGGTCCCGCTCGGCCAGCTCCTGCAGGAGCGCGACGTCGTCGGCCGACCGCCCGCAGCGGGCATGCGCGTCGGCCAGCGCTTCCGCGGCGAGCACCCGCAGCTCCTCCCACCTCGTCGCGAGGGGGGCCAGGAAATGCGCCTCGCGCATCGGGCCGAACGCGTCCGGGCCGCGCCACCGGGCGAGCGCCACCTCGAGGATGGCCGCCGCCGCGTCGTCCGCCCCGCGGGCGAGCGCCGCCCGGCCACGGGACACGTCGTCGGCGAACAGGTCGGCATCGACCGTGACGACGCCGCGGTCGAGCTGGTACCGCCCGGCCAGCCTCGGGATCGCCGCGCCGCCCAGCAGCCTGCGCAACCGGGAGACGTAGGCGTGCACGGAGGCCAGCGTGGAGTCGGCGGACCGCTCGCCCCAGACGTCGTCCACGATCTGCTCGGCGGAGACCGTCTCGTCGCGCCCGGACAGGATGCGGGCGAGCACCGCCTTCTGCCGCGGGCCACCGAGAGCGACGAGCCCGTCATCGACGGTGACCGCGAAGTCGCCGAGAACGTGCAGCACCACTCCCGGGTCCCGGTTCCTCGCGCCGTAGGTCACGCTTCGCCACTCCTCGGTGCAGGACGGGTGCAGGACTCGGAATCCCGCGGAGAAGCGTTGCCGCCGAGGCGAGCCCACGTCAATGACGTGCAGCTCATGGCCCCGCCCCGTAACGGACCGGACACGAGGCGCGAGCGACCGGTCGGGGTCGCTCGTCGAGGGGGAGTCGCAAATGAACGCCGGGATCGTCCACTTCACGCCCGATGCCTATCCGCGGCTCCTCGCCGGGCCCGAAGGCGTCCTGGACGTCCTGCTCCCGTTCCGCATCGAGACCCACGTGCCGAACGCCCCGATCGCCGCGTACCGGCTGCAGGTGGAGGTGGACGGGCGACCGTGGTCCACCCGGGCCCGGATGCGGCACATCCGCGAGGGCTTCGCCGACTGGCTGCGCCACCAGATGCGGACCCAGGGCCGGTTCCGCTTCGAGCACCTGCCCTACTACGTCGGGCTCGACGAGGCGCTGCGGACCGGACGCACGCAGTACCTGGAGGCCAGGCTGCCCGCGGTGCCTGCGGGCGCCCGGATCACCTACTCGCTCGAGGTGACCTTCTCGCAGGGGGAGCAGGTCCGATCCGCCACCTACCGCACGGTCGCGGTGGCCCCCGGCTTCACGCGCGACGACATCCGGCGCATCTTCATCCCCCAGCCGGGCGCCGCGCTCGACGCGTGGGTGCTCTACCACCGGCGCACCCCCGAGCGCGACGAGATCCGCGTCGACGTCGTGGACCTGTTCGCCCACCGGCAGGACCGGCCCGACCTCGCGGTGCGGATCGGCGACCGGCTGTTCGACCTGCGCGAGCCGCAGCCCGACCCGCTGCCGCTGGTCGACCTCTCCGCCGACTCGGTCACGATGGCCGTGCCGCGCAGCGGGGACGACCTGCCACCGGTGGTCGTCACCCACCACGGCAGGGACGTGGAGGTCGACCTGGCCGAGCGCGCGGAGGTCGGGACCGCCCGCATCGTGTTCGTCAACTTCGCGATCCAGGGCCTCAACGACCTGTTCGCCACCGCCGACGACGACTACCCGACGCCGCGCACGTACGCGCAGGTCACGATGCGAGATCCGGCCGCGAGCTACAGCAGCCGCCCGGGCAGCAGGGAGAGCAACACCGGTGACGGGTACGCGTTCACCCTGGACGCGCACCGCCACTACGGCATCCCGCAGATGTGGGCGATGAACGGCGGGCTGCTCGACCTCCTCGCCCACGACTGCCCCGAGGACCTCGAGCGGATGCGCCAGGACGTCTGCGACGGGCTGCTCGTGCCGGTCGTCGCCGGGTTCGGGGCGCACCGGCTGCCCTACTACACGGCGGCGACGAACCTCGACGCGATCACGCTCGGCTCCGACGCGATGCGCGCGATCCTCGGTGCGACCCGGCCGGTCTACTACCCCGACTCGCGGATCGTCACCGACCGGCCCAACGTCGTGCAGGCGCTGCAGAAGGCAGGCGTGCAGTTCCTCGTCGTCGACGGGGGGCACCGCGAGAACGGCGAGGAGGACACCGCGACGGTCGTCCGCAACGCCGGCCCGCCGATGGGCCGGGAGACCGACGGCCGGTGGGTGAGCTGGCAGTACCTGTGGCGCGACCGCGCGAGCGGCCTCAAGGTGCTGTTCATCGATCCGGAGATGAAGGACAAGCTGCTCGGGGCCGACGACCGCGACGCCGACCGCGGCAAGGTGGCCTACGATCTGCGCCGGAAGTTCATCGAGCTCGCCGCGCAGCCGCAGCTGCGGCGCGGCAACCTGCTCGTCTACTCCGACGACGCCGACAAGGCCAGCGGCAACGGCTGGTTCGACGGTGTCTACAACGGCAACGAGCTGCAGTTCAACCACAAGTACCAGGCAGCCCTGTCCTGGCTCGCCGCCCACCCGTGGGTGCAGGTGGTCACCACCGACGATCTCGGCGACGCCGACTGCGTCGGCGACCTCGACCTGGTGCGCGCGTCGGACCCGTACATCGAGCAGGAGTGGCGGCTGCACCTGCCGATCGTGGCCGGTCACGACTTCGGGCTGGCGTTCGACACCTGGTACACCGCGTGGGCCCGGACCCGGGCCGCGTGGCTCGGGGAGGACCTCGAGACGGTCTCGAAGCGGGCCGAGCGGGCCATCTCGTCCTGCCCGGCCGACTGCCGCAACCAGCTGTTCGACATCGCCCGGCTGTACTTCACGCTCAACCTGCACGAGTCGCAGTGGTCCAAGCGCGCCAGGGTGCCGGAGAACGACCAGGGCGGCACCGAGCCCGAGGACTTCGTGACCGCGGAGTCCCTGCAGCTGCGCAACGCGCACGTCTACCTCGCCGCCGCGGTGTGGGCGGCATGGGCGCAGCGCGGGCCCGAGGGCGCCTTCCGGGACGCCGGTCCCGTCGTCCACCGGGTGGCGCAGCTGGAGGACCTCGTCGATCGCGACGCGACCCCGCCGTGGCGCCGGGTGCGTGGGCTGCACTGGGACCACGACCCGCTGCCCGGCGTCGTGCTCTACAACGCGCAGGCGCTGGTGGTGCTCGACCGCAACGGCGGCCGGATCACCCACCTGTTCTGCCTGGCCGACGGCCGTCCGTACTCGGTGAGCGGGACGTGCAAGGCGTACCAGTTCCTCGACATGGACTGGTCGTCCGACAGCGGCGTGCAGTGCGACGGCATCGTGCTGCAGAACACCGTGTGGACGCCGAACCACGGGTACGTCGCCTGCGACGTCGACGCGAGCCGGGGCACCACCGGCACCAGCCCGGCGGGCGACACCGCGTTCGACTGGTACTACCCGGACAACTTCAACGCCTACGACGAGGTCGCCGGTGCCGATCCGGTGGCCGTCACGTTCGAGTACGGCGAGGGCGACCCGCCCGACGCCGCGCCGGACGACCTCGAGGACCTGGATGCCCGGCTCGCGGAGGACCACCGGGCGAAGCGCGCAGGCGAGCGCGGCGTGGTGCTGCACGACGTCGAGGCGTTCGGCCGGTTCCGCAAGACGGTGCGCCTGGACGGCCGGGTCGTGCACGTGTCCTACACCGGCACCCTGCCGGGCCACCGGGTCGCGAACGAGTTCTGCGTGGACCTGTGGGCGGCCGCGATGCAGGGGAGCCGGCAGGCCGCCGTGGTGGCAGCGGACGGCCGCAGCGCCGAGGTCGTGAACGAGGCCGGGCTCGCCGTCCGGCTGGAGCTCGGGCATGGCTGCGAGTTCTCCGCCGCCGTCCGCGCCCCGCACGACCCGCCGACCGTGGAGACGCTGCGCCTGCACCGGGTGATGACCGACGACCTGGAGATCGTGGCGCCGGACGGCCGGGACTTCGACTACCGGATCGTCCTGCCGGGGTAGGGCTTCGGCAGTCCGCCGCGCTGACGGGCATTCGGCTCGCGCCACAGCGCCGCCGTAGACATCAGCGCAGGCAGGACCAGGTCGTCGCGCAGCTCACTCGCGCCCGGGAACGCACGACGTAGACGTGACCGGGGTCGAGCGCCGCCGAAACCCCGCTCACGTCTACGCCGAACCTCCCTCAGCGGGCCGAGCCCGCCCGGCGCTTGTTGTAGATGTCGAACGCCACCGCGAGCAGCAGCACGATGCCCTTGACCGCGGACTGGATGGGCTGCTCGATGCCCATGAGCTGCATGCCGTTGCTCATGACCGCCATGATCAGACCGCCGACCACGGCGCCGACGACGGTGCCGACGCCGCCGGTGACGGCCGCGCCGCCGATGAACGCCGCCGCGATCGCGTCGAGCTCGAACATGTTGCCCGCGCCCGGCTGGGCGCCGTTGGAGCGGGAGGAGAAGATGATCCCCGCGACGGCGGACAGGACGCCCATGTTGACGAAGATCCAGAAGTTGACGGCCCGGACCTTGACGCCGGAGAGCGTCGCGGCCGACAGGTTGCCGCCGATCGCGTAGACCTGCCGCCCGAACACCGAGCGCCGCGTGACGACGCCGTACGCGAGCACGAGGACGCCGAGGATGATCAGGACGACGGGCAGGCCGCGCGCGTTGGCCAGCTGCCAGGCGAAGTACATGACGACCACGCCGACCAGCACGACCCGGGCGACGAACAGCGGGAAGGACTCGACAGGCTGCTGGTAGGTGATCCGGGCCAGGCGGGTGCGAAAGCCGCTCACCGCGTAGCCCGCCACCCCGAGGGCGCCGATCACCAGCGTGAACACGTCGTAGCCGGGGCCGCCGAAGAGGCCGTTGAGGAAGCCGGTGGCCACCTCCTGGTACTCCGCGGGGAACGGGGAGAGCGAGATGTTGCCCAGCACCTGCTGGGTGAGGCCGCGGAAGAGCAGCATGCCGGCGAGGGTCACGATGAACGCCGGGATCCCGACGTAGGCCACCCAGAACCCCTGCCAGGCGCCGATCACCACGCCGACGGCGATCGCGGCGAGGATCCCGACCCACCACGGCATGCCCTGCTGGATGACCAGGACCGCCGAGACCGCGCCGGTGAGCGCGACCACCGACCCGACGGAGAGGTCGATGTGGCCGGCGATGATCACGATGACCATGCCGATCGCCAGCACCAGGATGTAGGAGTACTGGAGGATGATGTTCGTGATGTTGATCGGGCTGAGCGACACGCCGTCGGTCAGGATCGCGAACAGGGCGACGATGGCCACGAACGCCACGTAGATGCCGCTCTGCCGCATGTTGCGGGTGAGCAGCTCGCGGACGTTGCTGGTGCCGGTGTGCAGCGCTGCCGCCGTGGTGGCGCCCTCGGGCGCCTTCTCCTCCGGGGGTGCGGTCCTGGTCATGCCGCCGACTCCCTCTCCCTGGTCATGAGGGTCATCAGGTTCTCCTGGGTCGCTTCGCCCACCGGCACCTCACCGGTGATCCGGCCCGCGGACAGCGTGTAGATGCGGTCGCAGGTGCCGAGCAGCTCGGGCAGCTCGGACGAGATCACGACCACGGCCTTCCCCGCCGCGACGAGCCGGTTGATGATGGTGTAGATCTCGTACTTGGCGCCGACGTCGATACCGCGGGTGGGCTCGTCGAGGATCAGCACGTCGGGGTCGGTGAACAGCCACTTGGACAGCACGACCTTCTGCTGGTTCCCGCCGGAGAGCTTGCCCACCACGCTCATGACGCTGGGCGCCTTGATGTTGAGGTTGCGGCGGCTCTCCTCGGCGACCTTGATCTCCTCGTTGCCGTTGACCCAGCCGCGCGAGGAGAGCTTGCCGAGCGCGGCGGCCGAGACGTTGCGCCGGATGTCCTCGATGAGGTTGAGGCCGTAGCGCTTGCGGTCCTCGGTGGCGTAGGCGATGCCGTTCTCGATCGCCTCGGCGACGGTGCGCGCGCGCACCTGCTTGCCGTGCATGAAAATCCGCCCGGAGATGTTGCGCCCGTACGACCGTCCGAAGATGCTCATCGCGAGCTCGGTGCGCCCGGCGCCCATGAGCCCGGCGATCCCGACGACCTCGCCCGCCCGGGCGGTGAAGCTCACCCCCTCCACGACGGTGCGTTCCTGCGTGGGGTGCCAGACCGTCCAGTCCTCTACGCGCAGCACCTCCTCGCCGGGGCTCGACTCCCGCTCGGGGTAGAAGCTCTCGAGGTCGCGGCCGACCATCCCGCGGATGATCCGCTCCTGCGTGGCGTCCGGATCGGCCATGTCCATCGTCTCGACGGTGCGGCCGTCGCGGATGACGGTGGTGCGGTCGGCGATGCTGACGATCTCGTTGAGCTTGTGCGAGATCATGATCGACGTGATGCCGCGCTCCTTGAGGGCGCGCAGCAGGTCGAGCAGGTGGGCGGAGTCGTTGTCGTTCAGCGCGGCGGTCGGCTCGTCCAGGATGAGCAGGCGCACGTCCTTGGACAGGGCCTTGGCGATCTCCACGAGCTGCTGCTTGCCGACGCCGAGCTGTCCGACCGGCGTGACGGCGGTCTCGGCGAGGCCGACCTCGGCGAGCAGCCGGGTGGCCTCGGCGTTCGTCCGGTTCCAGTCGATGAGCCCGCCGCGGCCCCTGCGCTCGTTGCCCAGGAAGATGTTCTCGGCGATCGAGAGGTACGGCACCAGCGCGAGCTCCTGGTGGATGATCACGATGCCGACGTGCTCGCTGTCGCGGATGCCCGAGAACCGGACGGGCTCGCCGTCGTAGACGATCTCACCCTCGTAGTCACCGGTGGGGTGGACGCCGGAGAGCACCTTCATGAGCGTCGACTTGCCTGCGCCGTTCTCTCCGCAGATCGCGTGGATCTCGCCGCGCCGCACGGCGAAGTTCACGTCCGCCAGCGCGGTGACGCCGGGGAAGGTCTTGGTGATGCCGCGCATCTCCAGGATGTAGTCGTCCATGGATCTCTTCTCGGTCGAGCCGTCCCGGTCGTTCGTGGTTCGGCGGGCCCCGGCAGCATCCGCAGCCGGGGCCCGCCGCGCTCGGATTCCCGCGTCAGCCCGCCTGGCCGCTGGCGACCTCTTGGGCCGTCCAGTAGCCGGTGTCGACGAGCTCCTTCTGGATGTTGTCCTTGTAGACGGTGACGACCGGCAGGAGGTAGGACGGGACGACCTTGACGCCGTTGTCGTACGTCGTGGTGTCGTTGGCCTGCGGCTGGCTGCCGGAGAGGAAGGCCTTCGCGGCGATGACGCCCTGCTCGGCCAGCTTGCGGGTGTCCTTGAAGATGGTCGAGCTCTGCACACCGTCGGAGATGAGCTTGACCGACGCGATCTCCGCGTCCTGGCCGGTGACGATCGGCATCGGGTTCGCGCCACCGCCGGTGGTCGGGCCGTAGCCGGCGTTCTGCAGCGCGGTGATGATGCCGCGGGACAGGCCGTCGTACGGCGACAGAACGCCGTTGACCTTGCTGCCGTCGCTGTAGGCGGAGGTCAGCAGGTCCTCCATCCGCTTCTGCGCGGTCTCCTGCTGCCAGCGCAGGATGGCGGCCTGCTCGATCGCCTTCTGGCCGCTCTTGACGACGAGGGTGCCGTTGTCGAGCAGCGGCTGCAGCACCGACATCGCGCCGTTCCAGAAGTAGAAGGCGTTGTTGTCGTCGAGGGAGCCGGCGAACAGCTCGATGTTGAACGGTCCCTTGGCCGAGCCCTGGGAGCCGTCGGCGTTCTTGATGCCGAGCCCGGTCAGCAGTGCCTCGGCCTGCGCGACGCCGACCTGGAAGTTGTCGAACGTGACGTAGAAGTCGACGTTCGCGCTGTTGCGGATGAGCCGGTCGTAGGAGATGACCGGGATGTTCTGGGACTTCGCGGTCTCCAGCTGGCTGGAGAGCGCCGTCCCGTCGATCGCGGCGATGATCAGCGCGTCGGCACCCTGCGTGATCATCTGGTCGATCTGCTGCGACTGCGTCGGGATGTCGTCGTTCCCGTACTGCAGGTTGACCTGGTACCCGGCCTGCTCGAGCTGCTGCTTGACCGCGTTCCCGTCGGCGATCCAACGCTCCGAGGTCTGCGTGGGCATCGCCACGCCGACGAGCAGGTCGCCAGGCTGCTGCTGCTGGGCGTTCCCACCTGCGCCGCCGCCCCCGCCGGCACCCCCGCCGGCGCCACCGCCGGCGCAGGCCGCCAGCGCGAGCGCCATTGCGGCGCCCGCGGCGACCAATCCGAGCTTCCTGTACACGTCTCCTCCTCGAGATGCCTGCCCCGAACCGAACCTGGGTCCCGCCTGGAGCGGGCGACCCAATGTGAGCGCTAACAGGGGTTAGCGTCAACCCCTCGGGCGCACGCGGCCGTTACGGTCGGATAACGCCCCCGCAACTCCTCACCCGTCCGACGCTCCGCGTCACCGTAGTGCCCGCCGGGTGGGGACAGCCCCCGGTGCGATCGGGGTGTCTGCGGTACTGCCCCGGGAGCGCGCGCCGACCACCCTCGAAGGTGATCGAGGGGGCGGGATGGACGTCGCACTGCTGCTGCACAGCGCGTGGTTGCTGCCGGCGCTGGCGCTGCTCGTGGCGCTGGACGGGCCGTTCCCGGTGGTGCCGAGCGAGCCGCTGCTGATGACGGCGTCCGCGGTCGCCGGGGGGTGCCATGACGTGCCGATGGCGCTCGGGCTCTTCACCGCGGCGTTCGTGGGATCGGTGGCGGGCGACCACCTGCTCTTCACGCTCGGCCGCACGTCGCGCAGGCTCGCGCGCCCCGGCGGCGGCGGGATCGCCGGTTGGGTCCAGCGCAACATCGCCCGCCGGCCCGCGGTCACGATCGTCGCCGCGCGCTTCGTGCCGGCGGGGCGGCTGGTCAGCACGACCGCCGCCGGGCGGTACGGCCTGGCCCCGCACCGGTTCCTGCCCTGCTCGCTCGCCAGCTCCGCGCTGTGGGCCGGCTACATGATGGCGGTCGGCCTGGTGCTGGGCCCGCTCACGGGAGGCGATCCGGTGCGCGGGCTGGTGGCCGGCATGGCCGTGGGTGCGCTGACGGCGGGCGCCTTCGCGCTGGTCGAACGGCTGAGCCGGCCACAAGTCGATGACGAGGCCCGCAATCCGCGGCTAACGGCTCGCTCACCCGTCGGCCGGGTCGAACCAGTTGAGGCCTTCGAACCGGGCGAACCCGCGGTCGGCAGTGGCGAGGCGCCCGCCGTGCGAGAGTGTCATCGCCGCCAGCCAGGCGTCCGGCACGAGGTTGCCGCGAACCTGTCGATCGGTACGAGCGAGGCTCTCGAGCTGCGTCCACGTCGAGTCGGTGGCGGCGAGCGACCTCGTCCGGTGCCCGGTGCGAAGCGCACGGACGAAACGCAGCGCCTCGGTCGTCGGAGCGGGGTCTGCGACGATCCGCGGGTTGGTCACGATCCTCACGAAGCCCGTGAGTGCACTTTCGACGAGCCCGAGCTCGTCACCGCCCGCGACGACGCCGGCGAGCCACGCCGAGTACTCGTGATGGCGCTGGGCCTCGCGGCGGTACGCGTACACGAGGACGTTGACGTCGGGAACGATCACCGCGCACCGTCGGCGTCGAGCGCCGCCCAGAGCGCGTCCCGATCCTCCGGATCGACGAGGAAGGCGCCGTCGCGGTCGCCGTAGGCAGGCAGCGGTGCCACGCGCTGGGTGGGGATCTCCTGGGCCAGGACGGTGCGTAGTCCCTCCTCGACCAGACTCGTGAAGGTCCGACCCTCCGCCCGCGCGCGCGCCTTAGCCGCCTCGACGAGCGAGTCGGAGAGGTTCAAGGTCGTACGCATGCAGATGAGCATACGGTCCGATCTGCACGTCTGCACCCCTGTCGCCGACGGCGAGCAGGTACGAACGGCACTCCCGTACCGCTCTATCGGACGCCAACGCATGTCCTCGGTGGCATCGGAGTGCCGCTCGTACGGTCGGCGCTCAGGTGATGGGGCGGTCCGTCGGCGCGATCGGCTTCGGCAGGACGTCGCGGCCCGTCAGGTACGCATCCACCCCGGCCGCGGCGGCGCGGCCCTCCGCGATGGCCCAGACGATCAGGCTCTGGCCCCGGCCCATGTCGCCCGCCGAGAACACGCCGTCGACGCTGGTCATGAAGTCGGCGTCCCGGGCGACGTTGCCGCGCTGGTCCAGCTCCACGCCGAGGTCGGCGAGCAGCTTGCCCTTCTCGGGGCCGAGGAAGCCCATGGCCAGCAGCACGAGCTGGGCGGGGATCTCCTTCTCGGTGCCCTCCACGGGCTGGAACCGGCCATCGGCGTCGCGGGTGACCTCGACGAGCCGCAGCGCCTTCAGCCTGCCGTCCTCGTCGGCGACGAACTCGGTGGTGTTCACCGAGAACAGCCGCTCTCCGCCCTCCTCGTGGGCCGACGACACCCGGTAGACCATCGGGTAGGTCGGCCACGGCATGCCCTCGGTGCGCTTCTCCGGAGGCGTGGGCATGATCTCCAGCTGCGTGACCGAGCGGGCGCCCTGCCGGTGGGCGGTGCCGAGGCAGTCGGCCCCGGTGTCACCGCCGCCGATGATCACGACGTCCTTGCCCTCCGCGGTGATCGGCGGCGCGTCGATGTCGCCCTGCTGCACGTGGTTGGCCCACGGCAGGTACTCCATCGCCTGGTACACGCCCTCGACCTCGCGGCCCTTCGCGGGCAGGTCGCGCCACGCGGTGGCCCCGCCCGCGAGCACCACGGCGTCGTAGTCCTCCCGCAGCTGATCGGCGGTGACGTCGGTGCCGACGTCCACCGACGCGCGGAACTGCGTGCCCTCGGCCTGCATCTGCGACAGCCGCCGGTCGAGCCGGCTCTTCTCCATCTTGAACTCGGGGATGCCGTAGCGCATCAGGCCGCCGATCCGGTCGGCGCGCTCGTACACCACCACGTCGTGCCCGACGCGGGTGAGCTGCTGCGCGGCGGCGAGCCCGGCCGGCCCGGACCCGACGACGGCCACCTTCTTGCCGGTCGTCGTGGCCGGGGGCTGCGGGGCCACCCAGCCCTCCTCGAACGCGTGGTCGATGATCTGCAGCTCGACCTGCTTGATCGTGACCGCATCGCTGTTGATCGCCAGCACGCACGCCGCCTCGCACGGGGCCGGGCACAGCGTCCCGGTGAACTCCGGGAAGTTGTTGGTGGCGTGCAGCCGCTCGATCGCCTCGCGCCAGTCGTGGCGGTAGACGAGGTTGTTCCAGTCCGGGATGAGGTTGCCGAGCGGGCAGCCCTGGTGGCAGAACGGGATGCCGCAGTCCATGCAGCGGCTGGCCTGCTGTTCCAGGCGGCCGTCCGGGAACTCCTCGTAGACCTCCCGCCAGTCCATCAGCCGCAGCGGCACGGGACGGCGGGTCGGGGTCTCGCGGGGGACCTTCAGGAAGCCCTTCGGGTCAGCCATGCGCGGCCTCCCCAAGAGGAATGGTTACTGCCGCCTCATCGATGTTCTCGCTCATCCGTGCGCCGCTTCCATGATCGCCTCGTCGATGTCGCGGCCGTCGCGCTCGGCCGCGGCGCGGGCCTGCAGCACCCGCTTGTAGTCCTTGGGCATGACCTTGCCGAACCGTTCGACGGCGTCGTCCCAGTCGGTCAGCAGGGCGCGCGCGACCGCAGATCCGGTCTCGGCGTGATGGCGTTCGACGGTGTCGCGCAGGAAGGCGCGGTCGTCGTCGTCGAGCGGGTCGATGTCCACCATCTCGCCGTTGACCCGGTGCCGGGGGAGGTCGAGGACGTACGCGACGCCACCCGACATGCCCGCCGCGAAGTTGCGCCCGATCGCTCCGAGCACCACCACGCGGCCGCCCGTCATGTACTCGCAGCCGTGGTCGCCCACGCCCTCGACGACGGCGAGCGCACCCGAGTTGCGCACGCAGAACCGCTCGCCGACGACGCCGCGGATGAACATCTCGCCCGACGTGGCGCCGTAGCCGATGACGTTGCCCGCGATGACGTTCTCCTCGGCCGCGAACGGGGCCGACGGGTCGGGGCGCAGCGTGAGCCGGCCGCCCGACAGGCCCTTGCCGAAGTAGTCGTTGCTGTCGCCGACCAGGCGCAGCGTGATCCCCCTGGGCACGAACGCGCCGAAGCTCTGGCCCGCCGAGCCGGAGAGCGTGACGTCGATCGTGTCGTCGGGAAGGCCCTCGCCGCCCCAGCGCCGGGTGAGCTCGTAGCCGAGCATCGTGCCGACCGTGCGGTTGACGTTGCGCACGGGCAGGTCGAGGCGCACCTTGTCGCCGGAGGACAGCGCGCCCTCGGACAGCTGGATGAGCGTGTTGTCGAGCGCCTTCTCCAGCCCGTGGTCCTGCGGCTTCGTCCGGTGCCGCGCGGTGCCGGGGGGCAGCTGCGGCATGTGGAAGATCGGCGAGAGGTCGAGCCCCTCGGTCTTCCAGTGCCGCACGGCGTCGTCGGTGTCGAGCACCTCGGCGTGCCCGACGGCCTCGGCGATCGAGCGGAAGCCGAGCTGCGCGAGGTACTCGCGCACCTCCTGCGCCACGAAGCGCATGAAGTTGACGACGTACTCCGGCCGCCCGTCGAACCGCTTGCGCAGCTCGGGGTTCTGCGTGGCGACGCCCACCGGACAGGTGTCGAGGTGGCAGACCCGCATCATGATGCAGCCCGACACCACCAGCGGCGCGGTGGCGAAGCCGAACTCCTCGGCCCCGAGCAGCGCCGCGATGACGACGTCCCGGCCCGTCTTGAGCTGCCCGTCGGTCTGCACGACGATCCGGTCGCGCAGGCCGTTGCGCAGCAGCGTCTGCTGGGTCTCGGCGAGGCCCAGCTCCCACGGCCCGCCCGCGTGCTTGATCGACGACAGCGGCGATGCGCCGGTGCCGCCGTCGTGGCCCGAGATGAGCACGACGTCGGAGTAGGCCTTCGCGACGCCCGCCGCGACCGTGCCGACGCCGACCTGGCTCACCAGCTTCACGTGGATGCGGGCGCGCGGGTTGGAGTTCTTGAGGTCGTGGATGAGCTGCTTGATGTCCTCGATCGAGTAGATGTCGTGGTGCGGAGGCGGCGAGATCAGCCCGACACCCGGCGTGGAGTAGCGGGTCTTCGCGATCCACGGGTAGACCTTCGCGCCGGGCAGCTGGCCGCCCTCACCCGGCTTGGCGCCCTGCGAGATCTTGATCTGCAGGTCGTCGGCGTTCACCAGGTACTCGCTCGTGACGCCGAACCGGCCGGACGCCACCTGCTTGATCGCGCTGCGCCGGGAGTCGCCGTTCGCGTCGAAGGTGTAGCGGTCGGCGTCCTCGCCGCCCTCGCCGGTGTTGGACTTGCCGCCGAGGCGGTTCATCGCGATGGCGAGGGTCTCGTGCATCTCCTTCGAGATCGACCCGTAGGAGATCGCGCCGGTGGCGAACCGCCTCACGATGTCCTCGACCGGCTCGACCTCCTCGATCGGCACCGGCGGCCGCGCACCCTCCTTGAAGCGGAAGAGGCCGCGCAGCGTCATCAGCCGCTGCGCCTGGTCGTCGACGGCCTCCGTGTACTGCTTGAAGATGTCGTAGCGGCCCTGGCGCGTGGAGTGCTGCAGCTTGAACACCGTCTGCGGGTTGAACAGGTGCAGCTCGCCCTCGCGACGCCACTGGTACTCGCCGCCCACCGCGAGCGTGCGGTGGTTGGGCCGGACGTCGTCGGCCGGGAACGCGCGGCGGTGCTGGATCAGCACCTCCTCCGCGAGCTCGTCGAACCCGACGCCGCCGAGGCGGGACGTGGTGCCGGCGAAGCAGGAGTCGATGACGTCGGGGCCGAGCCCGATCGCCTCGAAGATCTGCGCGCCGGTGTACGAGGCGACCGTGGAGACGCCGATCTTCGACATCGTCTTGCGGACGCCCTTGCCGAGCGCCTTCACCAGGTTGTTCGCGGCCTGCTCGGCCGTGACGCCGGGGATGTCGCCGCGCATGGCGAGGTCCTCGACGGTGGCCATCGCGAGGTACGGGTTCACGGCCGCGGCGCCGTAGCCCAGCAGCAGCGCGATGTGGTGCACCTCGCGCGCGTCGCCCGCCTCCACGATGAGGCCCACCCTGCTGCGCGTCTTCTCCCGCACCAGGTGGTGGTGCACGGCGCCGGTGAGCAGCAGCGACGGGATCGGGGCGAAGTCCTTCGTGACGCCGCGGTTGGACAGCACGATCAGCCGCGCACCGTCCTCGATGGCCTCGGAGACCTCGGTGCAGATCTCCTTGAGCCGCCGCGACAGCCCCAGCCCGCCTTCGGCGGCCTTGAACACGCCCTTGGCGGTGACGCAGGCGAACCCGGGCAGCTCGCCGTCGTCGTTGATGTGGATGATCTTGGCGAGGTCGTCGTTGCCGAGGACGGGGAACGGCACGACGATCGTCCGGCAGTTCGCCGGCGTGGCGTCCAGCAGGTTCTGCTCGGGGCCGAGCAGGCTCTGCAGCGACGTCACGAGCTCCTCGCGGATCGCGTCCAGCGGCGGGTTCGTGACCTGCGCGAACAGCTGGGTGAAGTAGTCGAACAGCTGCCGCGGGCGGGACGAGAACGGCGCGAGCGGCGCGTCGTTGCCCATCGAGCCGATCGGCTCGGCCCCGGTGACCGCCATCGGCTTGAGGAGGATGTTGAGCTCCTCCTCGGTGTAGCCGAACGACTGCTGCCGGTGCGTGATCGCGGCGTGGTCGTAGATCTCGCGCTCACGCGGCGGCAGCTCGTCCAGGTGGATCAGGCCGGCGTGCAGCCACTCGGCGTACGGGTGCTCGGCCGCGAGCGCGCCCTTGATCTCGGCGTCGTCGAGGATCCGGCCCGCCGCGGTGTCGACGAGGAACATGCGGCCCGGTTCGAGCCGGCCCTTGCGCACCACGGCCGACGGCTCGACGTCCAGCACGCCCACCTCGGACGCGAGCACGACCGTGCCGTCCTCGGTGATCCAGTAGCGCGCCGGGCGCAGGCCGTTGCGGTCGAGCACGGCGCCGATCTGGGTGCCGTCGGTGAACGCGACCAGCGCGGGCCCGTCCCACGGCTCCATCAGCGTGGAGTGGAACTCGTAGAAGGCCCGGCGCGCCGGGTCCATCTCGTCGTGGTTCTCCCACGCCTCCGGGATCATCATCAGCACGGCGTGCGGCAGGCTCCGCCCGCCCAGGTGCAGCAGCTCGAGCACCTCGTCGAACGTGGCGGAGTCGCTCGCGTCCGGGGTGACGATGGGGGACAGGCGCGCGAGGTCACCGGGGATGACGTCGGACTCGAGCAGCGCCTCGCGCGATGCCATCCAGTTGCGGTTGCCGCGCAGCGTGTTGATCTCGCCGTTGTGGGCCACGTACCGGTACGGGTGGGCGAGCGGCCACGCCGGGAAGGTGTTGGTGGAGAACCGCGAGTGCACCACGGCGACGGCGCTCGTGACGCGCTCGTCGGACAGGTCCGGGTAGAACGCCTCGACCTGCGGCTCGGCGAGCATGCCCTTGTAGACGATGGTGCGCGGCGACAGGCTCGGGAAGTACGCGCCCGTGGTGTGCTCCGCGCGCTTGCGCAGGCAGAACGTGCGGCGCTCCAGCTCGAGGCCGGTCTCGCCGGCCAGCCCGGCGACGAACAGCTGCCGGAAGCTCGGCATGGCGTCGCGGGCCATCGGGCCCAGGTCGGCGGCGTCCGGGTCGACCGGCAGCTCGCGCCACCCCAGCACCTGCAGCTCTTCCTCGGCGGCGAGCTTCTCGATCTCGGCCACGGCGGAGTCGGCGTCGGCGCGGTCGACGGGCAGGAACGCGGTGCCGACGGCGTAGGCGCCCTCTGCGGGCAGTGGGAACCCCACGACGGCCCGGAAGAACTCGTCGGGCACCTGGATCAGGATCCCCGCACCGTCCCCGGTGTTGACCTCCGCGCCCCGCGCGCCGCGATGCTCCATCCGCAACAGGGCCGTGAGCGCCTTGCGGACGATGCCGTGGTCGCGGCGACCGGCGAGATCGGCGACGAAGGCGACGCCACATGCGTCGTGCTCGAACTCCGGGTCGTAGAGCCCGGACGAGGTACCCGCTGAGATCGCAGCCAAGAGTGCCTCCAGTCAGTCGTCGTCTGTTGTCGGCTCGGTGCACCTCGACTCGAGCATCGGGACGACGGTGGGACGAGTGTGTGGTGGGGTCGACCTGCTGGGAAGGGGGCGGACCCCCGTTCCGTTCCGCCGGATCTGGTGTTCCCGGTCGCAACGCAGCACCGCGCGTCCGGACGTGGTGGGCCTCGGACACCGGTACGACGACCTCACGCCGTTGTGCGGCGTCGGGCCGGTTCCTGTGTCCAGCGCCTCCGGTGCTGGCCACAAGGCACGGTGCGAGCGCGCACGCGTCAGCGGGTGCGGTTTCGCCGGAACAATGTCGCACGTCGGAGCGGCGATTCGCCAGTTAGAGCAGCAGTGACGACAGTGACCGGCCTCGAACGCGCGAGATCGACCGCGCTCCCTGTAAAATGTACGGCCGGTTTCGTCGGTGTGACCGCGCAGCGCCGCCCAGACTACTCGGCCCGTGAGCGATCGTGCGCGCCCAGTGACCGGAGCACACTTCCGGGTGTGGACGCGCGCTCGCTGCTGGCCGACGTGGCTCGCATCGGCCCGTTCTTCGCGCTCGGCACCGGCCCGGCGGCGTCCACCGGGTGGCCGCTGGCCGACCCCGAACCGGTGCGGGACCGGATCGGCCACGTCGGAGGGGCGCTGGGGTGCGAGGAGCGGGTGGCAGCGTCGCTCGCGTTCCAGGGGTTCGCGGCCCGGCTGGTCTCCGCCCCGTACGCGGCTGCTGTGCTGCACGGGGCGATGCCCGAGCTGGGCCCCGCGACCGTCTTCTGGCACCGCACCGAGGACGGCGGCTGGGTGCCCCGCGTCGGCGAGCCGCCTCTCACCGCCGCCGACGCGCTCCCGGCGCTGCTCGACGACCTGTTGACGCCCCTCGTCACGGCGGTCCGGGCGCAGGTCCCGGTGGCCGAACGGCTGCTGTGGGGCAACGCGGCATCCACGGTGGCGGCCGCCAAGCGGCTGCTGGTGGTGCAGCGCCCCGCCGTGGCCGACCGGGCCGCGGCCACCGCGGAGGCGGTGCTGGCGCACGGTGCGTTCGCCGGGGCGGGGGAGCTGCTGCCCCCGCGCGACCCCGATCGGGTCTGGACGTTCCGGCGGCGCAGCTGCTGCCTCTACTACCGCGTGCCAGGGAGCGGAGGCCTCTGCGACGACTGCGTCCTGCCCGGCGGCAACGGCTGACCGGGCGCCCGCGCACCACGCGCCGGGTCGCGCTACCCGTCCGGGCTCACGCGACCCGCCGGCGGCGGGCGTCAGCGGAATCGGGGTGCCTGGGCCGGGAAGGGGTGCGCCCGGGCGCCGTCACGCCTCGTCGTCCCCGAACAGGTCGACCACGTCGATGTCCACCCGCCGCACCGGCAGCCCGAGCACCTGCTCGCCTGCGGCGATCACCAGCCGCCGCACCCGCGCGGTGACCGAGGCGAGGTCGACCCCGAACCGGGCGGTCACGGTGATGCGGACGTCCACGGCGTGCGGGTCGGCGCCGGGCACGCCCTGCTGGTCGATGCGGCAGCTGCGGGCGCGCAGGCCCCCCATCCCGTCGACCGCCCGGCGCAGCACCGCGGCCGCGGCTGCGGTGCTCACCCGGGCGGGCCCGTGCGGCGAGGGCAGCGCCAGCAGCTCGTGCGGTCGCAGCTCGGTGGCGACGGCGGACATCACCCGGTCCAGCACCGCGTCCGGCGGTTCGATCCGCTGCCCGGCCATCCGGTGCACCACCGCGTCGAGGCCCCGGGCGTCGGCGTGGGCAGCCCGGCAGTGCGGGCAGGCCCGCTCGTGCGCGTCGAGCGGGACGCCCTCGGCCGCCCGGTCCCACAGCAGGGCGGGATCCCGCCCGCAGGCGAGCGGCGCGACGGGGGCGTCGGCCGGTTCGGGGTTCAGCGCCACGGTCGCATCACCTCCGACAGCCGCACCCGCGCGCGGTGGATCCGCCCGCGCACCGCATCCTCGCTCGCCCCCGTGATCTGCGCGATCTCGGCGTAGCTCAGGCCCTCCAGCTCCCGCAGCACCCAGCAGACGCGCAGCTCGGCGCGCAGCGACCGCAGCTCCCGCCTCAGCGCGACCATGCCGGCGTCGACCTCGGCCGAGCGTTCCGGGGAGTCGGGTGCTGCCGAATCGGCGACCCGGTCGACCGGCAGCGGCGGGCGCCGGCGCAGCATGTCGAGGCAGCGGTTGGTCACCACCCGGTACATCCACGTCGAGAACGCCGACTCCCCCCGGAAGCGCCCGATGCGCCGCCACGCGTCGAGCAGCGCCTCCTGCAGGGCGTCCTCGGCCTCGGCGCGGTCGCCCATCACGCGCACGGCCAGCCGGTACAGCGCGGGTTGGTGCCGACGGGCGAGCACCTCGAACGCCCGCGCGTCGCCCTCCTGGGCCCGGACCACGAGCGTGGCCTCGTCGAGCTCAGCCCTGGGCGGCACCGGACCCGTCGGCACCGGTGCGTCCGCCCCCCGGCTCGCCGTCACCGCACCCCCGCCGACCACGACCTCGATCTGTCACTGGAGATCTGTCACTGGAGATCTGTCACCGGACACGCTAGCCCGGTTGCCGGACGGACGGCTGCCAGGACTGGACGGGGTCGAGGAGGCCGGGGAAGCGGGAGTCGAGGTCGGAGATGCGGACCTCGCTGCGCCGTTCGAGGCCGTACTGGCGCTGCCGGGTGACACCGGCCTCGCGCAGGATGCGGAAGTGGTGGGTGAGCGTCGACTTGGGGGAGGGGTCGATGCCGACCCAGCCGCACGGGCGGGCGGTGCCGGGTGCCTCCAGCAGGAGCTTGCGCACCACGCCCAGCCGCAGCGGCTCGTTGAGCGCGCCGAACACGTCCTCGAGGCGGATGTCGTCCGGTGCCGGCTCCGGCAGCGGGGGTGGGATGGCGTCCACGTCGTCCGCGCCGGTGCTCGCGCTCGCCCGGTTCCTCGCCGGGATCGCGGTGGGGCGACGGTGTCGGCGGGGATGGCCGCGGTCACCGACCTCGCAGGCACCGGGCTGGAGCGGCTGGCCGCGCTGGCGTTGTCCTCGGCGATGGTCCTCGGTGCCGGGACGGGCCCGTTGCTGGCCGGCGTGCTGTCCGAGGCCCTTCCCGGTCCCACGGTGACGATCTTCGTCGTCGAGATCGTCCTGCTGGCGTCCGCGCTGGTGGTGGTGGTCCGGATGCGGCTGCCCCCGGACCGCTCCGGCGCGGCCCGCGCGTGGGTCCGGGTGCCCGCGGTCCACCCCGCGGGTCGCGCCGCGGTGCTGCTCGGGATCGCCGTGTTCGCGCCCGGAATCACGGCGACCTCGTTCGTGCTGTCGTTGGGGCCCTCGGTGCTCGTCGAGCTGCTGGCGACGACGGACCGGACCGTCGCGGGCGCGGCGGCGTTCGTGATGTTCCTGGCCGCGGCCGGTGTCCAGTTCGCCGTCCACCGACCGGTTTCGCGGTGGTGCTGGTAGCCGCCGCACTCGCCGGCGCCGCGATCGTGGCGGCCAGGTCTCCGCGCCTCGCCGCGAGCCGGGCCGCGCGGGAGCGTCGACGTGGCTGGTTCGGCACCGTGGCCTCTTACCCGCCGCTTACCCGCCGCCCGCCCGGGAAGCGAGCGGCCGGACCCGTAGACTCGCGAGGACGACCCGTCGGACGCCCGCGGGTGTCCGTGGCCAGCGGACCCGTGTCGCTTGCGGTCCGCGCACATCCCAGTACAACGAGGAGTAGTCCCACCGTGAAGAGCACCGTCGAGCGGCTGAGCCCGACGCGAGTCCGCATCAACGTCGAGGTGCCCTTCGACGAGCTGAAGCCGGACTTCGACCGGGCCTACAAGAAGATCGCGCAGCAGGTCAGGGTGCCCGGCTTCCGCCCGGGCAAGGTTCCTGCCCGCATCATCGAGGCGCGCCTCGGGCGCGGCGTCGTGCTCGAGGAGGTCGTCAACGGGGCGGTCCCCGCCAAGTACAGCGAGGCGGTCACCACCGCCGAGGACGTCACCCCGATCGGGCGCCCCGACATCGAGGTCACCGAGATCGCCGACGGTGACAAGCTCACGTTCAAGGCCGAGGTCGACGTCCGCCCGCAGATCGACCTGCCCGACCTCGGCTCCCTCGCCGTGTCGGTCGACGACGTCGAGGTCACCGACGACGACGTCCAGGAGCAGCTGGACAACCTGCGCGCCCGCTTCGGCACCCTCACCGGCGTCGAACGCCCGGCGGCCAAGGACGACTTCGTCCTCATCGACCTGTCGGCCACCGTCGACGGCGAGCCCGTCGAGGACGCCACCACCACCGGTTTCTCGTACCAGGTGGGTCAGGGCGGCCTCATCGACGGCATCGACGAGGCCATCGAGGGCCTCTCCGCGGGTGAGGAGGCCACGTTCACCTCCAGGCTGGTTGCCGGCGAGTTCGCCGACAAGGACGCCGAGGTCACGGTCAAGGTCACGGCCGTGAAGGAGCGCGAGCTCCCCGCGGCCGACGACGAGTTCGCCCAGCTCGCGAGCGAGTTCGACACGCTCGACGAGCTCACCGCCGACCTGCGCGAGCGGCTCGGCCGCGTCCGGAAGATGGAGCAGGTCACGCAGGCCCGGGACAAGGTGCTCGACGCCATCGTCGACGCCACCGAGGTGCCGCTGCCGGAGAGCGTGGTGCAGGCCGAGGTCGACTCCGCCCTGCACGACGCCGTGCACCCCTTCGAGCACGACGAGGCGCGGTTCGAGGAGTTCCTCGTCGCGCAGGGGCAGACGCGCGAGCAGTTCGACACCGAGACCAAGGAGGCGGCGGAGAAGTCCGTGCGCACGCGGCTCGTGCTCGACGCGCTCGCCGACCGCGAGCAGACCACCGTGAGCGACCAGGAGCTCACGGAGCGCATCGTCTTCCAGGCGCAGCAGTACCAGATGCAGCCCGAGGAGTTCGTGCGGCGCATCCAGGAGGCCGGTCAGCTGGGCGCGGTCTACTCCGACGTGCGCCGCAGCAAGGCGCTCATCGCCGCCGTGCGCGCGGCCACCGTCACCGACGCGTCGGGCAGCGAGGTCGACATGTCCGAGCTCCTGGGCGACGACGAGCCGGAGGACGCGGCTGCCGAGGCGGGCGCCGAGGCCAGCGAGGCGGGCGACGACGCTCCGGCCGCCACCGAGGAGAAGGCGCCGGCCTCCTCCTGAGGCGCGGCACGCCCACAGCGAACAACCTGGCCAGACGCGGCGGATGAGAGGTTCGTCCGCGTAGGGTCGCAATCGATGGACACGCGAGCCGAACCAGCAGAAGGCAGGGGTGAAGTGAGGCCAGTGGAAATCGGCCCGCGTACGGCGGACCGACTCGTCGGACCGGCGATGCGGCGGGGTGGTGCTCCCACGTCGATGACGCTGTCCGACTCGGTGTACGAGCGGTTGCTGCAGCAGCGCATCATCGTGCTCGGCCAGCAGGTCGACTCCGAGATCTCCAACCGCATCGCGGCGCAGATGCTGCTGCTCGCGGCGGAGGACGCGGATGCCGACATCTCCCTGTACATCAACTCGCCGGGCGGCTCAGTGCCGGACGGCATGGCGATCTTCGACACGATGCAGTTCATCCCGTGCGACGTCGCCACCTACGGGATGGGCATGGCCGCCTCCATGGGCCAGTTCCTGCTCTCGGCGGGCACGCCCGGCAAGCGGTACGCGTTGCCGCACTGCCAGATCCTGATGCACCAGCCGTCGGCGGGCGTCGGCGGCACCGAGTCCGACATCTCCATCCAGGCGGAGCTGTTCAAGCGCCACAAGCGGGAGATGGCAGAGCTCATCGCCGAGCACACCGGGCAGACGGTCGAGCGGATCATCGCCGACTTCGACCGCGACCGGTGGTTCTCCGCGCAGGAGGCGCTCGAGTACGGCTTCGTCGACCACGTGATCTCCCGCGCCAGCCAGATTCCCGACGCGAACCAGAACGGGAGCGCCCGATGAGTCAGATGTGGATGCCGGGGGGCCGTGCTCCGGAGCCGGCGCAGTCCCGGTACGTGCTGCCGTCCTTCGTCGAGCGCACGAGCTACGGGGTCAAGGAGTCCAACCCGTACAACAAGCTCTTCGAGGAGCGCATCATCTTCCTCGGGGTGCAGATCGACGACGCGTCGGCCAACGACGTGATGGCGCAGCTGCTGTGCCTCGAGTCGGCCGACCCGGACCGCGAGATCAGCATGTACATCAACTCGCCGGGCGGGTCGTTCACGTCGCTGATGGCGATCTACGACACGATGCAGTTCATCCGCCCGGACATCCAGACGGTCTGCCTCGGGCAGGCCGCGTCCGCGGCGGCGGTGCTGCTCGCGGCCGGCACGCCGGGGCGCCGCCTCGCCGTGCAGAACGCACGCGTGCTGATCCACCAGCCCGCCACCGAGGGCTTCTACGGCCAGGTGTCGGACCTGGAGATCCAGGCCGCCGAGATCTCCCGCATGCGCAAGCTGCTGGAGACCACGCTGGCCCACCACACCCACCGCACCCCCGAGCAGGTGCACGAGGACATCGAGCGGGACCGGATCCTCACGGCCGAGGAGGCCAAGGAGTACGGGATCGTCGACGAGATCATCCAGAGCCGCAAGCTCTCCGCGGTCTGACAACTTCACGAGGCGCGCAGTCGGCGTCGGCTTTCTCCGCCGGCGCCGACCGTCCGCCGACCCGTCGCCGAATCTCCGGTGCGCGAAGCTCCCCGGGGACCGGGTCGGACGGGTACCGTCCAGAGAGCGCGCCTCCCGGACCCGCCGGGGCAGCGCAGAGAAGGATTTGGGGTCTGCACTCATGGCACGCATCGGCGACGGCGGTGACCTGCTCAAGTGCTCGTTCTGCGGGAAGAGCCAGAAGCAGGTCAAGAAACTGATCGCCGGTCCTGGGGTCTACATCTGCGACGAGTGCATCGATCTCTGCAACGAGATCATCGAGGAGGAGCTGGCCGAAGCGGGTGAGGTCAAGCTCGACGAGCTGCCCAAGCCGGCCGAGATCCACGAGTTCCTCGACCAGTACGTCGTCGGGCAGGCCCAGACGAAGCGCACGTTGTCGGTGGCGGTCTACAACCACTACAAGCGCATCCAGGCCGGCGAACGCCGCGGTGGCGGCGACAGTGGCGACGGTATCGAGATCGCCAAGTCCAACATCCTCATGCTCGGTCCCACCGGCTGCGGCAAGACCTACCTCGCGCAGACGCTGGCCAAGCTGCTCAACGTACCGTTCGCGATCGCCGACGCCACGGCGCTCACCGAGGCGGGATACGTGGGCGAGGACGTCGAGAACATCCTGCTCAAGCTGATCCAGGCCGCCGATTACGACGTCAAGCGGGCCGAGACCGGCATCATCTACATCGACGAGGTCGACAAGATCGCCCGCAAGTCGGAGAACCCGTCGATCACGCGCGACGTCTCCGGTGAGGGCGTGCAGCAGGCGCTGCTGAAGATCCTGGAGGGCACCACCGCGAGCGTGCCGCCGCAGGGCGGGCGCAAGCACCCCCACCAGGAGTTCATCCAGATCGACACCACCAACGTGCTGTTCATCGTGGCGGGCGCGTTCGCAGGCCTCGAGAAGATCATCGGCGACCGGGTGGGCAAGCGCGGTCTCGGCTTCGGCGCCGAGATCCGCTCGAAGCGGGACATCGATCCGGCCGAGAGCTTCACGGAGACCCTCCCGGAGGATCTCATCAAGTTCGGCCTGATCCCCGAGTTCATCGGCAGGCTGCCGATCGTCGCCTCGGTCACCTCGCTCGACAAGGAAGCCCTCGTCAAGATCCTCACCGAGCCGCGCAACGCACTGGTGAAGCAGTACCGCAAGCTGTTCGAGATGGACGGCGTGGAACTGGAGTTCACCGAGGACGCCCTCGAGGCGGTGGCCGACCAGGCCATCCTGCGCGGCACCGGCGCCCGCGGGCTCCGAGCGATCATGGAGGAGGTGCTGTTGCCCTGCATGTACGACATCCCGAGCCGCGACGACGTGGCGAAGGTCGTCGTCACCGGTCAGACGGTGCGCAGCAACGTCAACCCCACGATCGTGCCCCGCACCCCGGCTCGCCGGGAGCGCCGCGAACGGTCCGCCTGACCCACCGAGCAACTCCCGAAACGACGCCGGTCCGCGCCATGCGGGCCGGCGTCGTTGCGTTTCGTGCTGTTCGTCCGCCGTTCGTCGACCGGTCGGCGCAGGAAGTTGCACGCGCATCTACCGTGATCTACGGTCACGCGATCCTGTTCTGCGAGGTGGCGAGGGAGCTGTCATGGCCGTCGGTTTCCTGCAACGCGAGCGCATCGTCGCGCCGCCCGGCTGGAGCAGGTGGCTGATCCCACCCGCTGCGCTGTCCATCCACCTCGCGATCGGGCAGGCGTACGCCTGGAGCGTGTTCAAGAACCCCCTCGCGGCCACGATGCTCGAGGGCAACCCGGCCGCGGGCACCCTGACCGCGCTCCCGTTCACCCTGGGCATCGTGATGCTGGGGGTGTCGGCCGCCGTGTTCGGCACGGCGGTGGATCGCAACGGGCCGCGCTGGGCGATGTTCATCGCCACCGTCTGCTTCTCGGTCGGCTTCCTCGTCTCGGCCTTCGGCGTCTGGATCGGCCAGTACTGGCTGGTCATCGTCGGGTACGGCCTGATCGGCGGGATCGGGCTCGGCATCGGCTACATCTCGCCGGTGTCCACATTGATCAAGTGGTTCCCGGACCGGCCGGGGATGGCCACCGGCCTTGCGATCATGGGCTTCGGTGGCGGTGCGCTGATCGCGTCCCCCTGGTCGGCGTCGATGCTGTCCGCCTTCGGGGCCACCGGCGACAACGCCCGGGCGAGCGGCATCGCGCTGGCCTTCCTCGTCCACGGGATCGTCTACGCGGTGTTCATGTCGGTGGGCTGGATCCTCGTGCGGGTGCCCCCGGACGGCTGGGCGCCCGCGGGCTGGCACCCGGCCGCCGCCAAGACCGGCACACTCATCACCACGGCGAACGTGTCGGCGAAGAACGCGATCCGCACCCCGCAGTTCTGGCTGCTGTGGATCGTGCTGACCTTCAACGTCACGGCAGGCATCGGCATCCTCGAGCGCGCCTCGCCGATCTTCCAGGACTACTTCCCCGACGCGGGCACGCAGGTGGCCGCGGCGGCGGCGGGCTTCGTCGCGATCCTGTCGCTCGCGAACATGCTCGGCCGGTTCATCTGGTCCTCGACCTCCGACTACATCGGGCGCAAGAACATCTACCGCGTCTACCTCGGCGTCGGGGCCCTGCTGTACCTGCTCATCACGCTGATGGGCAACGCGAACCAGGTGCTGTTCCTCATCGCGTCGATGCTGATCCTGTCCTTCTACGGCGGCGGCTTCGCGACGGTGCCCGCGTACCTGCGTGACCTCTTCGGCACCTACCAGGTGGGCGCGATCCACGGCCGGCTGCTCACCGCGTGGTCCACGGCCGGAGTGCTCGGGCCGATCATCGTGAACGCCATCGCCGACGCGCAGCAGGCGACCGGTCACAAGGGCCCGGCCGTCTACACACCGGCGTTCTCGATCATGATCGGGCTGCTGGTGATCGGCTTCATCTGCAACGAGCTCATCCGGCCGGTGAACGAGCGCTACCACGAGCCGGTCGGGGAGCAGGCCATCGGAACGACGGGAGCGAAGGCGGCATGAGCACGCAGCCCGACACCACCGGGGCCCGTACCGGCCCGCCGCCCGTCGCGTGGCTGGCCTGGGCCTGGGTCGTGATCCCCTTCCTGTACGGCCTCTACCAGCTGGTGATCAAGATCCCCGCGCTGTTCGGCGGGTGAGCCCGGGTTAGGGTCGCGGGGTGGCTGACAGCAGCGATGCACGCGCCTTGTCCGAGTGGGTCACCGCCGTGGTGCGGGAGCTGGGGATCGAGGGTGCGCTCGACCGCGAGGGCGTCGTCGACATGGTCCTGGACCTGACCTCCGACGTGGCCCACGGCGTCTCCCGCCCAGGGGCGCCGGTCACCGCCTTCCTCGTCGGCGTGGCGGCCGGTCGCGCCGACGACCCGGCCGTCGCCGCGCGCGACTACGCACGGAAGATCAGTGCGCTCGCCGACGGCTGGGCCGCCGATGCCGAGCGGGGCACCGCGGCGAACGACCAGTCCCGGCGCGCCTGACCACGACCCGCGTGCACCCGGACCCCGACTCGTGGGAGCCGGGATGCTGCCCCCGCCGGTCGCGTTATGAGTGCGCGCGGGTCGCGGTGCGGAGGCGTCAGCCGGTCACGTCGAGGTCGGCCACGATGCGCGTCGGTCGCAGGCGCACCACCAGCTCACCCGGCACGCCGTTGCGCCTCCCGAACTCCTCCGCCTGGTCGGCGCCCATGTAGCGACCGCCGATCGCGGTGGCGGTCCGCACCAGCTCGTCCGGGTCGTCGGAGACCGTGGCGGTGCCCTGCACCTGCACGAACGCGTACGGCGGTTCGGCGACGTCGACGCAGAGCGCCACCCGCGGGTCGCGGGCGATCGCCCGCGCCTTGGGCGTGGTGGCCCCGGTGGTGAAGACGAGCTCGTCGCCGTCGAGGACGAACCAGACCGGTGCCACCAGCGGGCGGCCGTCCTTGGCGACGTAGCCCAGCTTGCCGGTGCGCGTACCGGTGGAGAGGAAGGCCCGGATCTCGGGCGTCAGCTCGGACACGGTCGCACTGTAGGGCCACGGCGCCGTTCATCAGGGGACCGCATTGCGTCCACCCGGGTGGACTACACCACGGGCATGCGCTCCCTTCGGATCGACCGCCGCACCCTGCTCCGCGCCGCCGCCGCCGTCGGCGCGCTCGCCGCCCCGGGACTCCTCCGGTCGGACCGGCCAGTGCTCACCCACGGCGTCCGGTCCGGGGACGTGGTCCGCGGGTCCGGGCTCGTGTGGGCGCGGGCGGACCGCCCCTCCCGGGTGATCGTGGAGGTGTCGGACGACCCCGGCTTCGAGCACGTCCGGCGCGTCGAGGGCCCGGTCCTCACCCCGGACACCGACTTCACCGGAAAGGCGCGGGTGCTCGGGCGCGAACGCACGGTGCACCACCGCGTCACGGCCGAGGACCTCGACGGCCGGGTCGCGAGCGAGCCGGTCACCGGGATGCTCCGCACGCCGCCCGCGGCGAGGTCGAGGTCGCCCCGGACGGCACGCTGCGCGGGCAGGACGGCGAGGAGCTCTGGTCGACGGCGCCGGAGGCCTGAGCGAGCGCGTGACCATGGCGGACGGCGGTGCCCACGGGGGAGGATCGGGGCATGCGGACCGTGGTCGGGATGGCGCGGTGGGCCGGCTCCCGGGTCGGGCGCGCGGCGCGGCGTCGTCCGCCTCCTGAACCGGTGGCGCGGGTGCGGCCGCTGGCCGGCGGCCGGCACCCGTTGCTCTCCGACCGCCTCGGCGAGCAACGGCGTGGCGGCGTGCGGCTCGACCAGGTCGACGGCACCACGTGCGGCAGCGCGGTGCTCGTCGCGCTCGCGGCGTGGGCCGACCCGGCGGAGACGGCGCGTCTCGACGGTGCCGAGCCGGCCACCGCGGCCACCGGGTCGGGGGCGGCCGTCGGGGCGCGGGCGGGCGTCGCGATCGGGTTCGGCGCGCGCTACGACGCCCGGCAGCGGGAGGTGCACCGGCAGTCCACGCGGTTCTGGCCCCGGGCGCTGGGCACGACGCCGTGGGGGATGGCCCGCTGGCTGCGCCGGTACGCGCCCGCCGCGGGTCCTTACCACGTGCGGCTGGTCGACGACCGGTCCGCCGCCGACCTCGACGACGCGCTGGCGCAGGTGCGCGCGGCGCTCGCCGCGGGCAGGCCGGTGCCGCTACTGGTGGGGGCGCTGGTGCCGCGGCACTACGTGCTGGCCCTCGGCGTGCAGGGCGACGGCCGGTGGCGGGTGTACGAGCCGGCGAGCGGTGAGGTCCGCGCGCTGGACGTGCGGCTGGTGCGGGAGCGCAGGCTCGCGCCCGTGCTGGGCTTCGACCGGCTGCAGGCAGTGCTGTTGCCCAGCTAGGAGCGTTGCCCGGGCGGGCTGTTGCCTGATCGGCGCGAAAGACATCTGGTCGTCGCTGTGCGGCCCGGCTAGTTGAGGAGCGAGTGCCGCCTGCCGTACGCCAGGTAGATCACCAGGCCGATGACCAGCCAGACCGCGAACCGCACCCAGCTGAGCAGGTCGAGGTTCAGCATCAGGTAGAAGCAGGCCAGCGCGGCGAGCACGGGTACGACCGGCGACAGCGGCACCCGGAACGGGCGCTCGAGCTCCGGCCGGGTGCGGCGCAGCACGGGCACCGCGACCGCGACGATGATCATCGCGCTCAGCGCCCCGATGGAGACCATGTCCGCCAGCTCGGAGATCGGGGTGGTGGCCGCGATGACGGCGATCACGACGGCGCCGATGATCGTCATCCGGTGCGGCGTGCCGAACCGGGGGTGGGCCGTGCCGATCGGTGCCGGCAGGAGCCCGTCGCGGCCCATCGCGAAGCCGATCCGGCCGATCGTGACCAGCTCGACCATCATCACCGAGGTCAGCCCCGTGACTGCGCCCAGCGAGATCAGCGCTCCGACCCAGGGGAGGCCGACCGCGTTGAACGCGCCCGCGAGCGGGGCGCCGGGGTCGATCTGGTCGTAGGGCACCATCGCCGTCAGCACGAACGAGACCAGGATGTAGAGCACCGCGCACACGCTCAGGGCGCCGAGCAGGCCGATCGTCATGTCGCGTTCCGGGCGCCGGGTCTCCTCGCCCAGGTTGGCCAGCGCCTCGAAGCCGGTGTAGGCGAAGAACACCACCGCGGCCGCGGTGAGCATCCCGCCGATGCCGTACGCCGTGGCCGGCAGCCCGAACACGCCCTCCACGACCGGCTGCTCGAGCACCGAGCCGCCCTCGGGCACGGGCGTCGCGGGCGGGACGAACGGGGTGAGGTTCGCGGCGTCGATGAAGAACACCCCGACCGCGATGATCAGCACGCACACCGCGAGCTTGATCAGCACCAGCACGTTGGTGAGCCGGGAGGACTCGCGGATGCCGATCACGGCCACCACCGTGAGCACGCCGATGATCATGACGGCCCCGATGTTGACCGGCGCCGTCTCGCCGAACAGCACCTGCGGCAGCCCGAACAGGTTCGCCAGGTAGCTCGACCAGCTCCGGGAGACCACGGCCAGCCCGAGCCCGAACTCCAGTAGCAGGTCCCAGCCGATGATCCAGGCGAACAGCTCGCCGAGCGTGGCGAAGGCGTACGTGTAGGCGGAGCCCGCCGTCGGCACCGACGACGCCAGCTCGGCGTAGCAGAGCGCGGCCAGTGCGGCGACGACCGCGCCGATGATGAACGACAGCGTGACCGCGGGCCCCGCGTGGTCCTTGGCCTCGACCCCGGCCAGGGTGAAGATGCCGGTCCCGATGATGATGCCGACGCCGAACCCGACGAGGTCGCGCCCGCGGAGCATCCGCTTGAGGTGCTCGCTCCTGCCCCGCTCCAGGACGTGTTCGACCGGGATCGTCCGCATGACCGACATTCGCAGCACGCTAGCGCGACCACCCGGTTCCCGCTCGGGCTCGCGACCCGTCACGGGCGCACCGTCGGTCGCTCGTAGAATTCATCAGGTGACCGACACCCTCCCACCACGCACCGCCGACCTGCCCGCCCAGTGGAACCCGGGCGAGGTAGAGGGCGTGCTCTACGAGCGGTGGGTGGAGCGCGGGTACTTCGAGGCCGACAACACGTCGGACCGGCCGCCGTTCTGCATCGTCATCCCGCCGCCGAACGTCACGGGCAGCCTGCACCTCGGCCACGCGATGGACCACACGCTCATCGACATCCTCACCCGGCGCCGCCGGATGCAGGGCTACGACGCGCTGTGGCTGCCCGGCATGGACCACGCGGGCATCGCCACCCAGAACGTCGTCGAGCGCAGGCTCGCCAGCGAGGGGCGCAGCCGCCACGACCTGGGCCGGGAGGCGTTCGTCGACGAGGTCTGGTCGTGGAAGGCCGAGTCCGGCGGGGCGATCCTCGGCCAGATGCGCCGCCTCGGCGACGGCGTCGACTGGACCCGCGAGCGGTTCACCCTCGACGAGGGGCTCTCGCGCGCCGTCCAGACGGTGTTCAAGCGGCTCTTCGACGACGATCTCATCTACCGCGCCGAGCGGATCATCAACTGGTGCCCGCGGTGCCACACCGCGCTGTCGGACATCGAGGTCGACCACCACGAGGACGAGGGCGAGCTCGTCTCCATCCGCTATGGGGACGGCGAGGACTCCGTCGTCGTGGCCACCACCCGCGTCGAGACGATGCTCGGCGACACCGGTGTGGCCGTGCACCCCGACGACGAGCGCTACGCCCACCTCGTCGGCCGCGAGATCGAGCTGCCGATCGTCGGCCGGAAGATCCCGGTGGTGGCCGACGAGCACGTCGACCCGGCGTTCGGCACCGGCGCCGTGAAGGTCACGCCCGCGCACGACCCCAACGACTTCGAGATCGGCCGCCGCCACGACCTGCCGATGCCCTCGATCATGAACGAGGCCGCGGTGATCAGCGGCTCGGGCACCCGGTTCGACGGGATGGACCGGTTCGCCGCCCGCGAGGCCGTCCGCGAGGAGCTGCGCGCGCAGGGCCGGATCGTCGCGGAGAAGCGCCCGTACGTGCACGCGGTCGGGCACTGCAGCCGGTGCGACACCGTGGTGGAGCCCCGGCTGTCGCTGCAGTGGTTCGTCCGGGTCGAGCCACTGGCGAAGGCCGCGGGCGACGCGGTCCGCGACGGGCGCACCACGATCCACCCGAAGGAGCTGGAGAAGCGCTTCTTCGACTGGGTCGACAACATGCACGACTGGACGATCAGCCGGCAGCTGTGGTGGGGCCACCGCATCCCGGTCTGGTACTCACCCGAAGGCGAGGTCATCTGCGTCGGGCCGGACGAGCAGCCGCCCACCGGCGAGGGCTGGCGCCAGGACGAGGACGTCCTCGACACCTGGTTCTCCTCGGGCCTGTGGCCGATCTCCACGCTCGGCTGGCCGGACTCCACACCCGACCTCGCGCGCTACTACCCGACGTCCGTGCTGGTCACCGGCTACGACATCCTGTTCTTCTGGGTCGTCCGGATGATGATGTTCGGGCTGTACGCGATGGACGGGAAGCCGCCGTTCGAGCACGTGTTCCTGCACGGGCTGATCCGCGACCAGCACGGCAAGAAGATGTCGAAGTCCAAGGGCAACACGATCGACCCGCTGGACCTCATCGACCGCTACGGCGCCGACGCCCTGCGCTTCACGATCGCCCGCGGCTCCAACCCGGGCGCCGACATGGCGCTGTCGGAGGAGTGGGTCGCGGGCTCGCGCAACTTCGGCACCAAGCTGTGGAACGCCACCCGGCTCGCGCTGACCAACGGCGCCTCGCCCGACCTCCCGCTTCCCGCGGAGGCCGACCGCACCGACGCCGACCGCTGGATCCTCGGCAGGCTCGCCGAGGTGGTGGAGCAGACCGACGCGCTGCTGGAGGACTTCCAGTTCGCCAAGGCCACCGAGGGGCTCTACCACTTCACGTGGGACGAGCTGTGCGACTGGTACCTCGAGCTCGCCAAGGTGCAGCTGCGCGACGAGGCCACGGCCGACGGCACCCGTGCCGTGCTCGGCCACGTGCTGGACGCCCTGCTGCGGCTGCTGCACCCGATCAGCCCGTTCGTCACCGAGGCGCTCTGGACGGCGCTGACCGGCCGCGAGTCGGTGGTGGTCGCGCCGTGGCCGACGAACGTGGGCGTGCCGACCGACGCGGCCGCGAACGGCCGGCTGGCCGACGTGCAGAAGCTGGTCACCGAGGTGCGCCGGTTCCGCACCGAGCAGGGCCTGCCCGACAGCCGCCGCGTCGCGGCCAGGGTCGAGGGCCTGGCCGCCGCGGGGCTCGGCGAGCCCGGTCCGGGCGGCGCCGCCGCTGCGCTGCGGTCACTTGCCCGCCTGGACGACGCGGGCGACGGCTTCGCCCCCACCGCCACCCTGGACGTCCTGCTGTCCGGCGGCAAGGTCCACGTCGAGATCGACACCTCGGGCGCCATCGACGTGGCCGCCGAGCGCGCCCGCCTGGGCCGCGACCTCGCCGCCGCCCGGAAGGAGCTCGACCAGGCGGAGAAGAAGCTGGCCAACCCGAAGTTCCTGGAGAAGGCCCCGGCCGACGTCGTCGAGGGCATCCGCACCCGCCGCGAGGCCGCGGTGGCCGAGATCGAGCGGGTGACGGCACGGCTGGCGGCCCTCCCGGAGGCCTAGGCCGATCCGTCGGTGGACTTCGCACACCCAGCACCGACTTCGCACAAGGCCGGCCCTGTGTGAAGTCCCCACTGGGTGTGCGAAGTGGCCGCCAGGCCGCCTCCGGTGGCGCCGCGCGCGCCTATGACCGGTCAGAACCGGTGGCGGGTGTGGGAGAACGTGCCCTTGCCGAAGGAGAGGACCTTCGTGGGCGCCACGGCGTACACCAGCGCCGCGCCGCCGTCCTCGTGGTGGAACGCCCCGTCGCGCGCCTGGAACTGCCAGCGGCCGTCCCACTTCGTGCGCCAGGCGTCGGCGAGCCGCTTCAGCGTGCCGTCGTCCGTGACCTGGACGGCGTCGCCCTCGACCACCACGTCGAGCCCGTGGTCCCACGTGTTGCTGCCGGTCGTGAGGACCACGTGCGGGTTGGTGCGGAGGTTCAGGGCCTTCTGCTCGGAGTCACCGGTGCAGAAGTGGACGGCGCCGTCCAGCCAGACCGCGACGAGCGGGGTGACGTGGGGTCGCCCGTCCGCCCGGACCGTGGTGACCCAGAACAGCTCCGCGGTCTCGAGGACCCGCACGGCGTCGTCCCACGGGGTGGGCGTGGCGGCCGGGTCGCTGAACCGGCCGTCGAGCGATGTCGTCGGTGCAGTCATCGATCTTCCTCTCCTGCGAGTTCTTCGGTGATCAGCTCGTCGATCCGGGCCGCCGTGGTGAGATCGCCGAAGCGGTTGCGCATCACCGCGACGGCGACGCCCGAGTCGATGTCGGCGAAGGCGGCGGAGCCGTTCGACCCGACCATGCCGAACGTCGAGCCGGGCCGGCCGCGGCCGGTCGGGCGGAAGTGGCTGTAGCCGAACGCCCAGGACGTCGGGAAACCCATGACCTCGTCCATCCCCGTGAACGCGATCGTGGCCATCTCCGTCCGGCGGGCGGGCGACACGAGGTGCTCCAGGAGCGCGGAGTAGATGCGCGCGACACCGCGGGCGCTCATGGTGCCTTCGGCGGGGACGTCGCTGGTGAGCAGGTCGGGGCGATTGGCGTAGTCGGCGTGCGGGACGACGCCGGGCGGCATCGCCCGGTCGAGCGGTGAGCCGGGCTCGGGCCGCGCCGGGCTCGAACCGACCTGCCGGGCGACCCGCGGCAGCAGGGGCCGGGGGACGCCGAAGTGGACCTCGTCGGCGACGCCGAGCGGGCCCGTGACGTGGGTGCGCAGCAGGGTCGAGATCGGGTCGCCGGTCGCCCGGCGCAGGGTCTCGCCGACGAGGAACCCGAACGTCTTCGCGTGGTAGCCGAACCGGGTTCCGGGCTCCCACCACGGCGTCGCGTCGGCGACGACCGCGCACATGCGGTCCCAGTCGCACAGGTCGGCGGCGCTCGTGCCGGGCGGGAGACCCGGCACGCCCGCGGTGTGCATCAGCACGTGACGCAGGGTCACGTGGTCCTTGCCGTGTGCCCCGAACTCCGGCCACACGTCGACGAGGCGCATGTCGTTGGTGAGCACACCCCGGTCGATGAGGACGTGCGCCACCGTCGATGCCACGCCCTTCGCGGTGGAGCCGGCCCAGAACAGGGTGTCCGGCTCGACCGGCGCCGCGGTGCGCGGGTCGGCCACCCCGCGTACGGCGTCGACGACGGTGCGGCCGTGCCGGATGACGGCGACCTGCAGCCCGACCTCCGCCCCCGAGCCGACCAGTTCGTCGAGCAGCGCATCGACCGCCGACACAAGTCGCTTCTCGCCCACACACCTATGACTGTGGGAAGGCGCCGCACTCATCGGTCGTTCGGCGCGTCATGGCTCCACGACGCGGTCGGGGAGGAGGACCTCCACCCACCTCGCGCCCTCCTCCAGCACCAGTTCCTGGATGCGACCGGCCGCTCGCACGTCCCTTTCGGCTGCGGCCAGCCTCGCCAGGACGGCGCTGGGGCCGGTCACCACCGTTCGGCTGACGTCGGCCCGCATGGAGACCTTCGCCTCCGACTTGGCGCGCCGCACCGCCGTGAGGACGTCGGTGGCGGCGGTGAGGACTTCCGGGTCGCCTCCCCGGGCGCGGAGCTCGGCGGCGTCGGGCCACGGCGCGACGTGGACGGAGCCCTCCTGCCACCACGACCAGACCTCCTCCGTGACGAACGGCAGCACCGGCGCGAAGAGGCGCAGCAGCACCGAGAGGGCCGTGGCCAGCCCCGCCCGGGCCGAGGCGGCGGCGGCGTCCCCGTGCTCGCCGTAGGCGCGGGCCTTGACCAGCTCCAGGTAGTCGTCGCAGAAGTGCCAGAAGAACCGCTCCGTGACCTCGAGGGCGCGGGCGTGGTCGAAGTCCTCCAGCGCGGCGGTGGCCGCCTCGACGGTGTCGGCCAGCTCCGCGATCAGGGCGCGGTCCAGCGGTGCCGTCACGTCGCCGGGAGCGGCCCCGGTGGACAGCGCGAACCGGCTCGCGTTGAGCACCTTGATCGCCAGCCGGCGGCCGATCTTCATCTGGCCCGGGTCGAAGGCGGTGTCGGTGCCGGGGCGGGCACCGGCCGCCCAGTACCGCACGGCGTCCGAGCCGTACTGCTCCAGCAGCGCCATCGGCGTGACGACGTTGCCCTTCGACTTCGACATCTTCTTGCGGTCCGGGTCGAGGATCCAGCCGGAGATCGCGACGTGCCGCCACGGCAGCGTGCCCTGCTCGCTGTGGGCGCGCAGCACCGTGGAGAACAGCCAGGTGCGGATGATGTCGTGGGCCTGCGGCCGCAGGTCGAAGGGGAAGACCCGCTGGAACAGGTCGTCGTCGGCGCACCAGCCACCCGCGATCTGCGGGGTGAGCGACGAAGTGGCCCAGGTGTCCATGATGTCCGGGTCGCCGGCGAACCCGCCCGGCACACCGCGCTGCGCCTCGGTGTACCCGGGCGGGGCGTCGGTGCTCGGGTCGACCGGCAGCGCCGCCTCGTCCGCGGCGATCGGGCGGTCGTACTCCGGCTCGCCGTGCTCGTCCAGCGGGTACCAGACCGGGAACGGCACGCCGAAGAAGCGCTGGCGGCTCACCAGCCAGTCACCGTTCAGGCCCTCGACCCAGTTCTCGTAGCGGGCGCGCATGTGCGCGGGGTGCCAGGTGAGGTCGCGGCCGCGCTCCAGCAGGGCCGTGCGCAGGTCGGCGTCGCGCCCGCCGTTGCGCACGTACCACTGCCGGGTGGTGACGATCTCGAGCGGTCGGTCGCCCTTCTCGTAGAACTTGACGGCGTGCGTGATCCGCTCCGGCTCGCCGACCAGCCGCCCCGCCTCCCGCAGCATCGCGACCACCCGTTCCCGCGCGGCGTGCACGGTGGCCCCGGCGAGCTGGGCGTACGCCGCGCCGTCGACGCCGGCAGGGGGCTCGGGGAGGAACCGGCCGTCGTGGCCGACGACGGTGCGGGTGGGGAGCTGCAGCTCGCGCCACCACAGCACGTCGGTGGTGTCCCCGAACGTGCAGACCATCGCGATGCCGGTGCCCTTCTCCGGGTCGGCGCCGCGATGGGCGTGCACCGGCACCTCGGCGCCGAACACGGGCGTGCGGACGGAGGTGCCGACGAGGTCGCGGTACCGCTCGTCGTCGGGGTGGGCGACCAGCGCGACGCACGCGGGCAGCAGCTCCGGCCGGGTGGTGGCGATCTCAAGGTCGGAGCCGTCGGCGCGGGTGAACAGCAGGCGGTGGAACGCGGCCGGCCGCTCCCGGTCCTCCAGCTCCGCCTGGGCGACGGCCGTGCGGAACGTGACGTCCCACAGCGTCGGGGCCTCCGCCAGGTAGGCCTCGCCGCGGGCGAGGTTGCGCAGGAAGGCCCGCTGCGCCGCCACCCGCGCCCGGGTGCCGATCGTGCGGTAGGTCATCGACCAGTCGACCGACAGCCCGAGGCGCCGCCAGAGCTCCTCGAACGCGACCTCGTCGGCCTCGGTGAGGCGCTCGCAGAGGGCGATGAAGTTCCGGCGCGACACCGGGACCTGGCGTTCGCCCGGCTTCTCCGGGGGTACGAACGCGGGGTCGTAGGGGAGCGCCGGGTCGCAGCGGACGCCGAAGTGGTTCTGCACCCGCCGCTCGGTGGGCAGGCCGTTGTCGTCCCAGCCCATCGGGTAGAACACCGCCCGCCCGCGCATCCGCCGGTAGCGCGCGACGACGTCGGTGTGGGTGTAGGAGAACACGTGCCCGACGTGCAGCGACCCGCTCACCGTCGGCGGCGGGGTGTCGATCGCGAACACCGCCTCCCGCGGCTGCGTGCGGTCGAACCGGTGTACGCCCAGCTCGTCCCATCGGCGGGCCCAGCGCGGCTCGAGGCCGTCGATCGTGGGCCGCTCCGGCAGGGAGGCAGTGTTCACCCGCCCCGCCGGCTCCGCAGGCTTCCATCCCCCAGGGGGCGTCGTCATGCGGCAACGGTAGTGCTGGGGACGCGACGCCCGCCCCGGGTTCCACCCGGTACCGGCTCGTAGACTCGCGGGCGTGAGCGAGCTTGCGAGCTCACCATTCAACACAGCAGTGCTCAACACAGCAGTGCCGCGAACGCGGCTGACGAGCGTCAGCGAGGAGGACGCGTGAGCGACGAGCGCGACGAGCGGCCCGAGGGCGAGGGCGAGATCGAGTCGCCCGAGGACGCGGTGGTGTCGCACGTACTCGACGCCATCCGCGGCGGCGACACCCCGGACGTCGTGCCCGCGCAGTCGTCCACGCTCGGCTACGCGGAGTTCCTCGCGGTCGAGCAGGAGCTCAACCGGCGGTGGCCGGAGACGGTGATGGAGCCCTCGCTCGACCGGATCTCCACACTGGTCGACGTGCTCGGCGAGCCGCACCGCGGCTACCCGGTGGTGCACCTGACCGGCACGAACGGCAAGACCTCGACCGCGCGCATGGTGGACGCCCTGCTCAGCGGGGTGGGGCTGCGCACCGGCCGCTACACGAGCCCGCACCTGCAGCGGGCCACCGAGCGGATCAACATCGACAACCGGCCGGTGTCGCCCGAGAAGTACGTGCAGGTCTACCGGGACGTCAAGCCGTTCGTGGAGCTGGTGGACGCGAAGGAGGGCACTCCGCTCTCCAAGTTCGAGGTGCTCACGGCGATGGCGTTCTCCGCATTCGCCGACGCGCCGGTCGAGGCCGCCGTGATCGAGGTCGGGCTGGGCGGGCGCTGGGACGCCACCAACGTCGCCGACGGCACCGTCGCGGTGATCACCCCGATCGGCCTCGACCACGCCGAGTACCTCGGCACCGACATCCTCGGCATCGCCCGGGAGAAGGCGGGCATCATCAAGCCCGGCGCCGTCGCCGTGCTCGCCGCCCAGGAGAAGGCGGTGGCCGACGTGCTGCTGGAGCGCTGCGTCGAGGTCGACGCGCAGGTCGCGCGCGAGGGTGTCGAGTTCGGCGTGCGCGAGCGGGAGCTGGCCGTCGGCGGGCAGCGCCTCGTGCTCCAGGGGCTCGGCGGCACGTACGACGACGTCTTCCTGCCGCTGCACGGCGAGCACCAGGCGAACAACGCGGCACTGGCGCTGGCCGCCGCCGAGGCGCTGGTCGGCGCCGGGCCGCAGCAGCCCATCGACGCCGACGTGGTGCGGGCGGCGTTCGCCGGCGTGCTCTCGCCGGGGCGGCTGGAGCGGCTCGCCGCCGGGCCGGGTGTGCCCACCGTGCTCGCCGACGCCGCCCACAACCCGCACGGCGCCCGCGCACTCGCCGCCGCGCTGGTGTCGGAGTTCCGCTTCACCCGCCTCGTCGGTGTGCTCGGCGTCATGCGGGAGAAGGACGTGCGCGGCATCCTCACCGAGCTGGAGCCGGTGCTGCAGGAGGTCGTGATCACGGCCAACTCGTCGGCGCGGGCCATGGACCCCGACGAGCTGGGTGCGCTCGCCGTCGAGGTGTTCGGCTCCGCCCGCGTGAGCGTCGAGCCGGTGCTCAGCGAGGCGGTCGACCAGGCGCGGGAGCTGGCCGAGGAGGGCGGCGAGTCCGGGGTCGGCGTCGTGGTCACCGGATCGGTCGTCACCGCGGGCGAAGTTCGCACGCTCTTCGGCAAGGAGCCCGCATGACCGCGCCCGACCCGATGAAGGGCCTGCGTGGCGTGTACGCGGCCACGCTCACGCTCGAGGCGATCGTCGTGGCGCTCTCCCTGCTCGTGCTGTCGAAGTTCGGCGACGGGGCCACGGCGTTCGGGGTCACGGTGATCTGCGCGCTCGCCGTCGCGATGGTGGTCGCGGCGGGGTTGCAACGGCGGCCGTGGGGGCTGTGGCTCGCGCTCGGCCTGCAGGCCGTGATGATCGCCTGCGGGCTGCTGGTGCCGGCGCTCGGCGTGATGGGTGTGGTGTTCGCGCTGGTGTGGGGCGGGATCCTGCTGCTGCGCCGCGACCTCGCCGGCAAGATGGCCCGTGGCGAGCTGCCGAGCCAGCAGGCGCGTGAGCCCTGAAGCGGACCCGCCGATACCCTCGTCGGCGTGACTGAACGCACCCTGGTCCTCGTCAAGCCCGACAGCGTGCAGCGCCGCCTGATCGGCGAGGTCATCTCCCGCATCGAGCGCAAGGGGCTCGACATCGTCGCCCTCGAGCTGCGCTCCGTCGAGCGCGAGCTCGCCGAGCAGCACTACGCCGAGCACGACGGCAAGCCGTTCTTCGGCGACCTGCTCGAGTTCATCACCTCCGGCCCGGTGCTCGCCGCCGTCGTGGAGGGCCCGCGGGCCATCGCGGCGTTCCGCCAGCTCGCAGGCGGCACCGACCCCGTCGAGAAGGCCACGCCCGGCACGATCCGCGGTGACTTCGGCCTGGAGACGCAGTACAACCTCGTGCACGGCTCCGACTCGCCGGAGAGCGCGGCCCGGGAGATCAAGCTCTGGTTCCCGAACCTGTGACGCTGGGGCCCCGCCTCGTCGCCGAGGTGGGGCCGGACGGCTGGACGCCGGTCGGCGTGTTCCCGGACGCGCTGCTCATTGGGCCGGACGACCTGCGTGACGAGCACTGGTTCCAGCTGCGGCTCAACTGACGCGCTGACGCTGCGTCGCCCGCAGCTCCGCGGCGTCGTGGGCGCTGAACACGGTGATCCGGTCACCGTGCTCGCGCACCAGCTCGCGCAGCCGGTCCTGGTTGGCCAGCCGCAGCCCGCGCGCGGTCTCCATCCGCGCCTGCATGTAGCGCAGGCCCGGCGGGCAGCGGGGGGCGTCCGGGTGCATCTCGCCGTGGTGGAAGTACGCGTCGCCCGCGTGCAGCAGCCAGCCGTCCCCGTCGCGCACGGCCACGCCGGTGTGGCCCACGGTGTGGCCGGCCGGCGGGACCAGCCGGACGTCCGCCGGGACCGACCCAGAGGCGGGCCAGAGCTCTCCTTCGTGCGCTTCGATCGGTTGGATCGGGACATGAGCTGCAGGGATGCAGCTCATGTCCCGGATGCGTCGATCAAAGTCGGCGAGTTCCGCGGATCGGCCACGCGCAGGGCACACCGTGCCGGAACATGCTCGCCGTGGGCTTCGAACAGCTGGTGTCCCGGCAGGCGGGTGTGGTCTCCCTCGCTCAGGCCGTTGCCGCCGGCATGTCAGCCGCCACCGTGCAGCGCCGCGTCCGGGAAGGCCGCTGGACCCGCCTGCACCCACGCATCCACCTGGTCGGCGGCCACCGCTCCACTCCCGAAGCCCGCATTCGCGCCGCCTGGCTCTGGGCCGGCGCCTCCGCCATCGTCACCGGGCCGCCGGTTGCCTACTGGCACCACATGCTCGACCGGGCCCCCGCGGTCATCGACCTCACCGTGCCGGCCCACACCAAGCCACGACCTCGACCCGGCATCCGGCTGCGCCGCCGTGACCTCTACGGCTCCGACGTCACCGAACCCACCGAGGCCCGCGCGCGGGGCATCCGGGCGGCGGCCCCACCCTTCGCCGCCCTCGAGACCGCCGTCGCCCTGCCGGACGGCTCCACCTTCCTCGACCGTGCGCTGCAGAGGCACGTCCGATTCCCCGCCGTCTACCGCAATTTTCTGCCGCAATATGGGCCGCACCGGCTCCTCCCCGGCCGGGCGCCTGCTCGTCGCGGCCGCCGACCGCGCCGACTCCGCCGCGGAGCGGCTGCTCGTTCGCCTGCTCCGCGAGGCCGGCATCGACGGCTGGGTGCTCGGCCACCCGCTCGGCCCGTACACGCTCGACCTCGCCTTACCCCACCCAGCGACTGGCCATCGAGGTGGACAGCTGGGCATGGCACGTCGATCCGGACCGCTTTCGCAACGACCGCCGCAAGGGCAACTACATCACCGGCGCGGCTGGGACCTGCTCCGCTTCACCTGGCACGGGCTCCACGAGCAGCCGACGGAGTCGGTCACCGAGATCCGCCAGACCCTCGCGGCTGCCGCCTGATCAGCACAACCGGGACATGCGCTGCAGGGGCGCAGCTCATGTCCCGATCCGGACGATCTCAGCGCCCTGCGGCGCGGGTCGTCACGACGAGAGTGAGCGCGGCGAGCCCGGCGAGGCCGAGCAGCAGGACGGCAGGCGGGACGAGGTGGTCGACGGCGGCCAGTGGCACGGCCGCGGCGAGGCCCACGTAGGAGATCGCCTGGTAGGCGGCGGTGAGCCCGGCGAGGCGGCCGGGTCCTGCGATGCGTTGCACCTCGGTGAGGCCGCACACCTGGCAGCACCCGTATCCCGCGCCGAGCACGACGGTCGACCCGAGTACGAGGAGCGGGTCTGTGGCGGCCGCGGCGCCCGCGGCCACGAGGAGCCCGGCGATCACGATGGCCAGCGCCGTGACGAGCAGGCGGCGGCTCCCACCCCGGGCGACCCGGCGGGCCACGGGCACGACGGCGATCCCGGCGGCGGCGCCGAGCAGGGTGACGAGCGTGCAGAAGAGCAGCACGTAGCCGCCGAGGCGGGGTGCGACGAGCCCGGGCAGGTAGGCGATGCCGACCGCCACCACGCCGAACACCCACGGCGCGAGCGGCGCGACCACGGTGCGGAACCGCCGCGACGACAGCTCCGGGATGCGCAGGCCGCGGGCGGCCGCGCCCGCCGTGCGCGTCTCGGGGGTGTGCCGCACCAGCGGCACGGCGGCGAGGGCGAGCAGCAGGTGCGGCAGGTAGGGCAGCACGGTGCGGGCCGGCGCCCACTGCGCGAGCACCCCCGCGACCAGCGGGCCGAGGCCGAACCCCGCCGTCATCGCGACGGTCGCCCGCCGCGGTCCGCGCTCGCCGCCGTCGACCGCGCTGAGCTCCCTGACCCACGCCGCGCCCGCGCTGAACCCGGCGCCGCTCGCGAACCCCGCGACGAGCCGGCCCGCGAAGAGCCACCCGACGCCCTGACCGCCCCCGAGCAGGAGGGCCGAGGCGACCACGGACGCGCCCAGCGCGGCGAGGACGACCATGCGCCTGCCGTAGCGGTCGGACACGGGACCGCCGAACAGCAGGCCCGGGACCAGCCCGATCACGTACACCGCGAACACGGCCTGCACGGTCGCGGCGCCCACCCCCAGCTCGGCCCGGTACATCAGCAGGAGCGGGGCGAACTGCTGCGCTCCCCAGCCCACCGCTGCGACCGCGGCGCCCGCGCCCCACCACACCCGGTCCCGCTGCCGCTGCAGCACTCCCACTTCGTCCACGGCGGGGATGCTCCGCCCGCACGGTCCGCACCACGAGTGGCGTGAACGCCAACATGCGTACAGTTCCGGACATGCCGCATTTTGTCGCCCTCGCGGTCGCCGGTGGTTCCTCGCTGCTCGAGGTGGCCGTCCCCTACGACGTCTTCGGGATGGACCGCTCGGGCCTCGCCGACCCCTGGTACGACTTCGCGGTCTGCGCCCCTCCGGGCGCGGGCATCGGCAGCTGGTTCCGGGTGAGCACACCGCACGGGCTCGACCGGCTCGTCACCGCGGACACCGTGATCGTGCCGTGGAGCCACGACGTGGAGCAGGACCCACCCGCCGACCTGGTCGACGCCGTCCGGGCCGCGCACGAGGCCGGGGCGCGGGTCGCGTCGATCTGCACCGGCGCGTTCGTACTGGCCGCGGCCGGGCTGCTCGACGGCCGCCGGGCCACCACCCACTGGATGCACGCCGGGCTGCTGGCCCGCCGCCACCCGCGGGTGCAGGTCGATCCGGACGTGCTCTACATCGACCACGGGGACGTGCTGACGTCCGCGGGCAAGGCCGCGGGCCTCGACCTGTGCCTGCACCTCGTCCGGAAGGACCACGGCAGCGCCGTTGCCAACGCGCTCGCCCGCCGCCTCGTCGTGCCACCGCACCGGCCGGGTGGGCAGGCCCAGTTCATCCCCGCCCCGGTCCCGGCCGATGCCGACGGCGGGCTGGGTGCGCTCCTGGGCTGGGCGCTGGAGCGCCTGCACGAGCCGGTGACCGTCACGGACCTGGCCCGCGCGGCCCGCACCAGCGAGCGCACGCTCAGCCGGCAGTTCCGCGCCGCCACCGGCACCACGCCGCTGCAGTGGCTGCTGGCGCAGCGCGTGCACCGGGCCCAGGAGCTGCTCGAGACCACCGGCCTGAGCGTCGAGCAGGTCGCCGAGCGCACCGGCCTCGGTACGGCGGCCACGTTGCGCCGGCACTTCCACCGAGCCCTCGGCGTCCCGCCGGACGCCTACCGCCGCTCCTTCCACGGCGGCTCCCGGCCTGCTGCCTAGACGGTTGATTCCTGGTTTCTCAGTGGTGGTCGGGGGCGATCGGGGAGTGCTCGACGGGGCGTCGTCGCGGTGGTCGGGGCGGTCGAAGGTGATACCCGGGCCCGTCGTGCACCTGGTGTCGTCCGAGGTGCGGCACGCGCATCGGATCGCCGATCAAGGGGAGATGGTGGCCGAATGATCTCCGGGGGCGACCATTTGCCCTTGGTCACCGCTGCGGGCAGCCATGTGCCCTTGATCGCTGCGCTGGCCCCGGCCCCGGCCCCGGCCCGGTGGGACAGCCTCCTGGCGGCGCCGCGCGCCCGATCGGGCAGGCCCTGGCCTGCCCGGGGTGTTGTTCGTAGGGGCCGCAGAGGCTCGGAGGTCACGGGTCGCGCAGCGACGCCGGATGCGCCCTCGAGCTGTGAGGGGCAGCCCCGCGCACTGCGCGGCGCCGCCAGGAGGCCGGAGGTCGAAGGTGATGCCCGGGTCCGCCGCGCACGTGGTGTCGTCCGAGGTGCGGCACGCGCACCGGATCGCCGATCAAGGGGAGGTGGTGGCCGAATGATCTCCGGGAGCGACCATTTGCCCTTGATCACCCCTGCAGAGCAGCCATTTCGCCCCGGCTCGGCGCGGGAGCGGGAAACCTCCACGATTTCTGTCGGGGAACCCGGCTAGCGTGCTGGCGGTGGGGGACGGACTGGTCCAGGCGCGCGGGCTGCGCAAGCGGTTCGGCGAGTTCGAGGCCGTGCGCGGCATCGACGTGGACGTCGCGCGGGGCGAGGTGTTCGGGTTCCTGGGCCCCAACGGCGCCGGCAAGTCCTCCACCATGCGCATGATCGCCTGTGTCTCCCCGCGCTCGGCGGGCGAGCTGCAGGTGCTGGGCATGGACCCCACGGCCGACGGGCCGCGCATCCGCGCCCGGATCGGCGTGGTGCCGCAGCTCGACAACCTCGACCAGGAGCTGTCGGTGCGGCAGAACCTCGAGGTGTACGGGCGCTACTTCGGGCTCTCCCGCGCGCAGGTGCGGGCCAAGGCCACGGAGCTGCTGGAGTTCGCGCAGCTGTCCGAGCGGGGCGACTCCGAGGTCGAGCCGCTCTCGGGCGGGATGAAGCGCCGGCTCACGATCGCGCGGGCGCTGGTCAACGATCCGGAGCTGCTGCTGCTCGACGAGCCCACCACCGGCCTCGACCCGCAGGCCCGCCACCTGCTGTGGGAGCGCCTGTACCGGCTCAAGCGCGAGGGTGTCACCCAGATCATCACCACCCACTACATGGACGAGGCCGAGCAGCTGTGCGACCGGCTGGTCGTCATGGACGGCGGGCTGATCGTGGCGGAGGGCTCGCCCGCCGAGCTGATCGAGCGCTACTCCACGCGGGAGGTCCTCGAGCTCCGGTTCCCGGTGGGCGAGGCGCCGCAGGCCGGTGCCCTCGCCCCGCACGTCGAGCGGGTCGAGGAGCTGCCCGACCGGCTGCTGCTCTACACGGCCGACGGCGAGCACGCGCAGGCTGCGGTCACGAGCGCGGGCCACCGGCCGCTGTCGGCGCTCGTGCGCCGCTCCACCCTGGAGGACGTGTTCCTCCGGCTCACCGGGCGGAGCCTGGTGGAATGACCGTCCCCGAGCTCCCCTTCCGGCTCACCGTGCGGTCCACCGGCCGCGCGCCCGGTGCGGTGCGCGGCGTGCTGCTCGTCGTCGAGCACGCGTGGGTGTGGTACCGGCGCAACTGGCGGGCCACCGTGGTCTCGTCGATCGTGCAGCCGCTGCTGTTCCTGCTGGCGTTCGGGGTGGGGTTCGGGTCGCTGGTGCAGCGCGGCGGTGGAGCCGGGGTCGCGGCCGCCACCGGCGGGCCCACCTACCTGGTGTGGCTCGCGCCCGCCCTGCTCACCGTCTCGGCGGTGCAGACGGCGGTGTTCGAGTCGTCCTACCCGGTGCTGTCGGGCTTCAAGTGGCAGCGGCACTACCACGGGATGACGGCAGGCCCGGTCTCGCCGGCGCAGGTCGCGCTGGGCCACCTCACGTGGGTCGCCCTCAAGACGGCCGGCTCCGGCGCCGTGTACGTCGTCGTGATCGCGTTGTTCGGCGGGCTGGCGAGCACCGGGATCGTGGTGTCGCTGCTCGCCGCGGTGCTCACCGGCGCGGCGGTGGCGGCGCCGGTCACCGCCTTCTCCGCCACCCTGGAGAGCGACCGCGGGGCGTTCAGCGTGCTGTTCCGGTTCGTCCTCATCCCGATGACGCTGTTCTCCGGCACGTTCTTCCCGGTCGACCGGCTGCCGGTCTGGGTGCAGCCGGTGGCCTGGGTGTCGCCGCTGTGGCACGGCACCGAGGTCGCCCGGGCCGCCGCGCTCGGGCGTTGGCAACTGCTGCCCGCCCTCGGCCACACCGCGTACCTGCTCGCGCTGCTGCTCGTCGGCGCGGCGCTCGCCACCCGGGTGTACACCCGGAGGCTCCAGCCGTGATCGCCGTCGACGAGCCGGCGCCCGCCCGGCAGGCGGGCACCACGGCAGTGCTCGTGCGGCTCCTGCTGCCGGCCGGCGGCTACGCGGGGCGGTCGCACGCGTTGCTGCTGCGCGCGGCCACCGCGTCGCGGCGGGCGTGGCTCGCGTTCGTCTCGGGGTTCTTCGAGCCGGTCTTCTACCTGCTCGCGATGGGTCAGGGCCTCGGATCCATGGTCGGCGCGCTGCCCGGTCCCGACGGTGCCCCGATCAGCTACGCCGCGTTCATCGCGCCGGGCCTGCTCGCGGCCTCGGCGATGAACGGCGCGGTCTTCGACTCCACCTTCAACGTGTTCTTCAAGCTCAAGTACGGCCGCATCTACGGCGCCATGCTCGCCACCCCGCTCGGGCCGGTCGACATCGCGCTCGGCGAGATCGGCTGGGCCCTCATCCGGGGCGGCCTCTACGCGCTCGGCTTCCTCGCGGTCATGGGCGGCTTCGGCCTGCTGGTGTCGCCGTGGGCGCTGCTCGCGCTCCCGGCGGCGTTGGTCGTGGCGTTCGCGTTCGCCGCCGTCGGCATGGCCGCCACGTCCTACATGCGGTCCTGGCAGGACTTCGACCTGGTCACGCTCGTGATCCTGCCGATGTTCCTGTTCTCCACCACGTTCTACCCGCTGTCGGTCTACCCCCGGTGGCTGCAGATCGTCGTGGAGTGCCTGCCGCTCTACCACGCCGTGGAGTTGATGCGCGGTCTCACCACGGGCGTCGTGCACGCCGGGCTGCTCGGGCACCTGGCCTACTTCGCGGTGATGATCGCGTTCGGTGTGGTCGTCGCGGCCCGGCGGCTGGACGCGCTCCTGCTGAGGTAGCGCCCGGGCGGCGCCGGGGGTGGTCCGCCGGCCACGGCGACGGTGCGGGCCGTGGTCCCAGGAGCGGATGGAGCTGCGCGGGTTCGGCGCCGTCGCCGAGGAAGGCTCCGTGCACGGAGCCGTGCTGCCCGTCGACGATGGCCGCGTGGCCGTCCGACGCCGGTACGGTCGGGTGGCGCTCTGGATCCGGTCGAGCGGCGCGCCCCCGCGCGGTCCGGCGCGAGGGACAATGTCGGCATGACGGTCCTCTCGCCGGGCCCCACCCGGACCGATCTCGTACGGAACGTCGTGGTGGCGCTGCTCGCGATCGCGCAGGTCGTTGTGGCCGTGATGGCCGGCGATGCGGTCGGAGTGGTCGCGCGCGAGTACGCCAGCCCGCTGCTGGCGGCCGACTGGGCGTTCGTGGTGTGGCTGCCGATCTACGCCGGCTTCATCGGATACGCGGTCTTCCAGGCCCTGCCCGGGCAGCGCGCCCGCCAGATCCACCGGAACACCGGGTGGTGGATGGCGGCATCGGCCGTGTTCAACATCGGCTGGGTGCTGTCGTTCGGCACGGGCTGGCTGCCGCTGGCGGAGCTGGCGATCATCGGGCTGCTGGTGAGCGTCGCCCTCGTCTTCGGCCGCTACTGCCGGACGCCCGCCGAGGGCGTGGTGGAGCGCGTCGTGGTGCGCGGCACCGTCGCGCTCTACGCCGGCTGGGTCTCCATGGCCACACCGCTGGGCACGGCGGCCACCGGGGTGTGGATCGGCCTCCCGGGCACCGGGGCGCTCGCCGCCATCGCCGCCGTCGTGGTGCTCCTCGCGGTCACCGCGATCGTGTCGTGGGCGGTGATCTCCGGCACGGCCGTCGTGCCGTTCGCGGTCGGTGCCGTGTGGGCGATCGTCGGCATCGCGCTGAACGACCCCCCGGCCGGTGTCGTGGTCGCCGGGGCGATCGCGATCGTGATCGTCCTCGCGGCCACGGCGCGCCGGATCAGCACAGCCGGTTACCCGGTGCGCGCTGCCTGGGGCTGACGCCTCCGGCCCGGCCGCGAGGCGGCCCCGCCGGGCACGGGGCTACGCTGGATCGACATGACGGCACCGTCGATTTTTCCGGACCTCGAGCCGCTTCTGCCGCGCGTCTCGAAGCCGGTGCAGTACGTCGGCGGCGAGCTGAACGCGCAGGTGAAGGACTGGGAGTCGGCCGCCGTCCGGTGGGCGCTCATGTACCCCGACGCGTACGAGGTGGGGCTGCCCAACCAGGGCGTCATGATCCTCTACGAGCTGCTCAACGAGCGCCCGGACGCGCTCGCCGAGCGCTGCTACGCGGTCTGGCCGGATCTCGAGGCGCTGATGCGCGAGCACGGCGTCCCCGCGTTCACCGTCGACTCGCACCGGCCGTTGGGCGCGTTCGACCTGCTCGGGGTCAGTTTCTCGACCGAGCTCGGCTACACCAACCTGCTCACGGCGCTCGACCTCGCCGGCATCCCGCTGCACGCCGCCGAACGGGGGGTCGATCACCCCGTCGTGGTCGCAGGCGGTCACGCGGCGTTCAACCCGGAGCCGATCGCCGACTTCGTCGACGTCGCGGCGATCGGGGACGGCGAGGAGGTGGTCGGCGAGATCACCGACGTGGTGGGGGCGTGGAAGGCCGAGGGCCGCCCCGGCGGGCGTCGCGAGCTCCTGCTGCGGCTGGCCGCCGTCGAGGGCTGCTACGTGCCGTCGCTCTACGACGTGAGCTACGGCGCCGACGGCGCGATCGCCGCCGTCGCGCCGGTGGACGAGCGCGTGCCCGGCGCGGTCACGAAGCGCACCACCACCGACCTGGACGCCTGGCCGTACCCGAAGCGGCCGCTCGTGCCGCTGGCCGAGACCGTGCACGAGCGTGCGAGCGTGGAGATCTTCCGCGGCTGCACCCGCGGCTGCCGGTTCTGCCAGGCCGGCATGATCACGCGCCCGGTGCGGGAGCGGACACTGGCGGGCATCGGCGAGATGGTCGACTCCGCGGTGCGGGCGAGCGGGTTCGACGAGGTGGGGCTGCTGTCGCTGTCCAGCGCCGACCACTCGGAGATCGCGGAGATCACCAAGGGGCTCGCCGACCGCTACGAGGGCACCAACACCTCGCTGTCGCTGCCGAGCACGCGCGTCGACGCGTTCAACATCGACCTCGCGAACGAGATCTCCCGCAACGGGCGCCGCTCCGGCCTCACGTTCGCCCCGGAGGGCGGCTCGGAGCGGATCCGGCGAGTGATCAACAAGATGGTGTCGGAGGAAGATCTCATCCGCACCGTCTCCGAGGCGTTCGCGCAGGGCTGGCGGCAGGTGAAGCTCTACTTCATGTGCGGGCTGCCCACCGAGGAGGACGAGGACGTCCTCCAGATCGCCGACATGGCGCACAACGTGATCCGCGCGGGCCGCGAGGCGGCCGGGCGCAACGACGTGCGCTGCACGATCTCGATCGGCGGGTTCGTGCCCAAGCCGCACACGCCGTTCCAGTGGGCCGCGCAGGCGTCCCCCGACGTGATCGACTCACGCTTGCGCAAGCTGCGGGAGAAGGTCAACAGCAACCGCAAGCTGGGCCGCAACGTCGGCATGCGCTACCACGACGGCGAGCCGTCGCTGATCGAAGGGCTGCTCGCCCGCGGCGACCGGCGCGTCGGGCGCGTGATCGAGCGGGTGTGGCGCGAGGGCGGCCGGTTCGACGGCTGGAGCGAACACTTCTCCTACCAGCGCTGGGTCGACGCGTGCGCGGCCGAGCTGGAGCCGCTCGGCGTCTCGCTCGACTGGTTCACCACCCGGGAGCGCGACCGCGACGAGGTGCTCCCCTGGGACCACCTCGACTCCGGGCTCGAGCGCGACTGGCTCTGGGACGACTGGCAGGACGCGCTCGCCGGCCGCGAGCAGGACGACTGCCGGTGGACCCCGTGCTTCGACTGCGGCGTGTGCCCGGCCACGGGCGCCGACATCGAGGTGGGCCCGAGCGGCACCACCCTGTTGCCGCTCACCGTGGTGAACCCGATCCAGGGGAACGCGGGCACGGGTGGCTGAGGTCGCCGACACCGAGTTCGGCCAGCAGGTCGCCATCCGCGTGGCCGACGAGCGTGACATCGCAGCGCTCGCGGGGCTGCGGCGCGCCTGGCTGGAGGAGCGCCTCGGGTACCCGGTCGAGGACCCCGGATTCGAGGCCTCGTTCGCGCAGTGGTGGCGGGTGGAGCTGCCGCGCCGCACGTTCTGGCTGGCCGAGGTCGGGTCCCCGCGCAGCGGCTACACGGCGGTCGGCTCGATCAACGTGCTGGAGATCGTCCACATGCCCCGGCCCGGCGCCCGGGGCGGGCGGATCGGGCACGTGGGCAACGCGTTCGTCCTCGCCTCCTTCGCCGACCGCGGCGTGCCCGCGGCGCTCCTCGACGCGGTGGTGGAGCACGCCCGCACCCGCCGTTACCGCCGCCTGCTCCTGGCCCCGACGGCGGGCAGCGCGCCGTTCTACCGCCGGGCCGGGTTCGTGCCGGCGGGGGACGGGTTCCTGGTGCTCGAACCGGATCGTTCGTGACCCGTCGGCCGGAGTCGATCTCGAAACGCCGAGGCGACGTTCGGCCCCACCCGACCGCATCTTGACCCGGCCCCAGCCTGCTGCAAGCGTGTAATCGTGCCGAGTCTGTACGAACATGCGGGCGGCGAGGATGCGTTGCACCGCCTCGAGCAGTTGTTCTACGACAGCGTTCTCGCCGACCCGCTCCTGCAGCCGCTGTTCGGTGCCGGTCGCCCGGAGCACGTGGACCACCTGACGGCGTTCACGGCCGAGAGTTTCGGCGGGCCCGACCGGTTCTCCCGCGAGCTCGGCTTCGCTCACCTGATCGCCGTCCACCGCGGGCTGAAGATCAGCGAGGAGCAGCGTCAGCGGTTCGTCGACCTGTACATCGCGGCGCTCGACGCGGCGGGGATGCCGGCCGACCCCGCGTTCCGGGACGCGGTGCGCGAGCACGTCGAGTTCGGCACCAGGGTTGCGATGCAGAACTCGCACGCCGCCACCGACGACGAGCTCCACCCCCTGCGCGAGGTCCCGCGCTGGACCTGGGCGGGCGACGGCTGAGGGCGACGACTGGCGGGTGCTGATCGGTGGTAACCGGAACCGGTCGAGCCCGAAGGATGGTGCGCACATGATGACGGTCATCACGCAGGTCACGCTGAAGTCCGGTTGTGAGCCCGAGTGGGACGCCGCGATGCGCGAGCGCCTTGCGGCAGCGAAGGGGCGGCGCGGTTGGGTCGGCGGGCAGCTGCTCATCCCGCTGGACGGGCACAACGGACGGGCGGTGATCGGGACCTGGGAGAGCCGGGCGGACTGGGAGGCCTGGCACGAGGACGAGCGGTTCGTCGAGTCCCGCAAGCGCATGGACGGCCTGCAGGAGGGCCGCAGCGAGATGGCCTGGTACGAGGTGGTCACGGAAGGGCGAGGCGTCGGGACGTCCTCCGTCGGGCCCCCGCAGTAGAGCGACCGGCACTCCGCCAACCCCCAGCGGATTTCACACACCCAGCCGGGACTTCGCACAGGGCCGGCTCTGTGTGAAGCCCAGGTCGGGTGTGTGAAGAGGGCGCTGCTCTACGACACCGTGCTCGCCGGCCCGTGGCTGCCGCCGCTGGCTACCGTGATCGGCGTGGAACCTTCCCGCACCGTCGTCTTCGATCTCGGCGAAGTGCTCGTGCCCTCGACCGGGATCATGCCGTTGCTCGCCGCCGAGCTCGGGGTCACCGTGGCCGAGCTCGCTCCTGCGTACTGGGCCGGGCGAACCGCCTACGACCTGGGCAGCAGCGCGGAGGAGTACTGGACAGGGGTGCTGGCGGCGCTCGGGCGTGCGCCGGACGAGCGGCTGCTGGGGTGGCTCACGGAGACGGACTCGGTGAAGTGGTCGACGTTGCCGCGGGCCAGCGCCGACCTGCTCGCGCACCTGCACGGGCGGGGCGTGCGGCTCGGCGTGCTGTCCAACGCCCCCGGCCCGCTCGCGGCGGCCGTGCGGGCGGCGCCGTGGACCGCGGGCATCGCGCACCTCGTGTTCTCGGCCGAGGTCGCGCTCGTCAAGCCGGATCCGGCGATCTACGCCCGCGCCGACGCCACCTACGGCACGCGGCCGGGAGACGTCGTCTTCTTCGACGACAAGGTGGAGAACGTGGAGGCGGCCCGCGCCCACGGCTGGGACGCGCACGTGTGGGCCGGTGCCGACGCCGCGCTCGACATCCTGAGCCGCTGATCAGGACGGACCGAGGGCGCGGCGCAGCGCCGCGGGCGTGTGGCCGGTGTGCGCGCGGACGGTGCGCGTGAGGTGGGCCTGGTCGGCGAAGCCGAGGTCGGCGGCGAGCAGCGCGAGGCTGCGCTCGCCATGCGCCAGGCGCTCCAGCGCGCGCCCGACGCGCACCCGGTTGCGGTAGCGGGTGGTCGAGACGCCGATCTCGCGGGTGAACGCCCGGCTCAGGCGGTAGGGCGACACGTCGAGGTGGTCGGCGAGGGAGAACAGCCGCTCGGCGGCGGGGTGCCCGGAGAGGATCGCCTCCCGTGCCGCGGCGACGAGAGATCGATCGCCCCTCGTGCCCGTCACCGTGGCCGGGCTCGGCGTGGGGACGAGCCGCCCCACGGTCGCGGTGAGCAGCCCGAGCAGCTGCTCGACCAGCGCGTAGTCCGGATCGCCTGCCGCGGCGAGAAGCCTCCGGTGGGCCAGCTCGACCCGGGCGTCGACGTAGACGCAGGAGCCGGCGAGCCGCGCGGCGTCGCCCATGAGCGCCGCCCACCGCGCCGGCGTGATCGACACCGACGTGCAGACGTCGCCACCGGCGGGGTGCGCGAAGCGCTCCTCCACCCCGGGCTGCGAGACGTAGCCGAGGGTCGGGTCGAGATCGGTGGGCCCGTGCGCGCTCGTCCGGCGGAACCGGCCGGAACGGACGAGCACGAGCCGGTGCTCGGCCGGAACCTCGGCGTCGGACCAGCAGCGATGGTGTTCCCGGCACACGACGGTGCTCACGGTGACGTCGGGCCGGGTGGCGAGTTCGGCGACCGAGAGCACGTCGCGGACGGTACGTGCGGGGTCCGACAGGCAAGGAAGTTCAATACCCCGGCCGGGAGCCGGGCCAGGCTCGGCGCATGGCATTCCTGCGAACCGAGATCTCCATCGCCGCCGACCCCGCCACCGTCTGGGACGTGATCCGTGACTTCGCTGCGGGTCCGCTGCGGATGGCCCCGGGTTTCGTCATCGGATGCGAGGCCGACGGGGACGTCCGGGTCGTCACGTTCGCCGACGGCGTGGTCGTGCACGAGCGCTTCGTCGAGCGCGACGACGGCGAGCGGCGCATCGTCTACTCCGTGATCGGGGGCAGCATCCGGCCCGACCACGACCGGGCCGAGATGCGAGTGGTCGCCGAGGGCGGCGGCTGCCGTTTCGTCTGGACCCGCGACCTGCTGCCCGCCGAGCTCGGCCCGGGCGTCCAGGCGGCCATGGACCGCGGCGCCGAGGTCATCGGGCGGACGTTGGAAGCCGCCGTCCCGAACTCCCCCACACCGCCGTGACCAGGGCTGCGAGAAGCACGAGGGCGAGACCGAGCGCGCCGATCAGGAGCGACACAGCATCCCCGACCATCTTCGGCCAGGTCGGGCGACCGCGATGTGGTGTTCGAGGTTGTCCCGGATCAGGGACGGTGGGTCGGGCCACAGCCGGTAGAGCGTCGTGCGCCCGATGCCGCTGCGCCACGGCCACGTGCGTGACACCGGGCCACCCCTGCTCTCGGATCCATCGCGCCTCGGATCAGGCGGCGACGTAGCCGCGGCGGCGCAGCTCGTGCTCGACCACACGTGCGATCCGCGCGGGATGGCGGCAGACGGTGGAGGCGTCGAAACGCAGGATCGTCCAGCCGAGCCGGACGAGGGCGGCCTCGCGCAGGAGGTCCTTGTGGGCCCGGTCCTGCTCGCGGTGAGCCTCGCCGTCGTACTCGATCGCGAGCTTCACTGCGGGGTAGGCCAGGTCGAGGCGGCGGATCCGGCCGTCGGTCTCGACGTCGAACTGGACGTGCGGCGTGGGCAACCCGTGCTCGTGCAGCGCCATCCGGATGCGGGTCTCCATCGGCGACTCGGCCCGGGCGTCGCAGAGGTCCAGCACGCGGCCGATGTGCCCGGCGCCCCGCGCTCCCCAGTGCAGCATGCGCAGGCGGCGGACGTCCGCCAGGTCGATCTTGCACGCGAAGGCGATCGCATCGACCGCCACGACCTTCTCCCGGAGCGCCGGTACCCAGCGGACGAGGTCGTACGCCGTGCGGGCGGGGGTCGTGACGCCCTACGGGCCCACCGCGGTGATCTCGCCGGACTCCACGAGGTCGCGATGAACCGGGAGGCCCGGGCAGCGGTAGGACTGGCGGCCGGACCGGACCAGCAGCACCTCGGCCGGAGCGTCGGCGGGCCCGCAGGACGCATCCAGCAGCTCGGCGGCCGAGTAGCCGGCGAGGACTCCGCGGCCCTCGACCAGGACGGCCGCGGCGGCCGATCGCAGCGCGAGGTCCGGTTCGAGCCGGGCCGGGGCGTACACGTCGAGGAACAGCCGCTGGAAACGAAGCCCGCGCAGCTGCCCCCACGTCAGGAGCCCGGCGGAGACGGCGGCGGAGCCGCGGAACGGCCGGGTGAGATCGATCGACATGCCCGGCAGGGACGGTGCCCGGGCGCTCCCGGTTCCGTGATCCGCGGTCTCGGTTGCACATGGTCGTTGCGGCAGCCACTGGCAACCGATGCTCCGGATCTTGGTGGCGCGGGAGCACGACACGCCCGCCGTAGACTCACGCGCATGGCGCCGTTCCTCGGCAAGGTTCTGGTGCGAGAGCTCGAGCTGGGTCTGCAGCTGCCCTCCCCGTTGCAGGACCTGCACGACGATCGGCTCGCAGGCGTCCGGCTCTTCCTGAAGCGGGACGACCTGATCCATCCCGAGGTGACGGGCAACAAGTGGCGGAAGCTGAAGTACCTGCTCGCTGATGCCTGCGCATCCCGCGCCTCGACGCTCCTGACATTCGGCGGCGCCTACTCGAACCACCTCAGGGCGACGGCGGCAGTCGGCCGGATGTGCGGCTTCACCACCATCGGAGTGGTGCGCGGCGAGGAAGAGCCGCACAACGCGATGTTGGACGCCGCGATGTCGGACGGCATGCAGCTGCACTACATGGACCGGGCGACCTACCGGCGCAAGGCCGACCCCGAGGTCATCGACGCTCTCCATCGCCGGTTCGGCGACTTCTACCTGGTGCCGGAGGGCGGTAGCACCGAGTTCGCGGTCCCGGGGTGCCGTGAGCTCGTCGACGAGATCGAACAGCCCTTCGATGTGATCGCGTGTCCGGTCGGTACCGGTGGCACCCTTGCCGGCATCGCGGCCGGTCTTGCTCCCGGGCAGCGCGCGCTGGGCGTCTCGGTGCTGAAAGGCGCGGCATCGCTGGATGACGACGTTCGGTCGCTCCAGCTCGATGCGACCGGGCGAGTTGTCGGGAACTGGTCGATCGAGCACCGGTTCCACTGCGGTGGCTTCGCTCGGAGATCGCCGGAGCTCGACGAGTTCCTGGGTGATTTCGATCGCCGGCACGGTTTGCGTCTCGACCACGTCTATGTCGGAAAGCTGATGCTGGCGGTGTTCGCGCTCATCTCAGAGGGTGCCTTCGCCGACGGTTCGAGGGTGGTCGCCGTGGTCACCGGGCGGCCGCCTGCCGGCTCCGGCTGATCGGCCCACGTCAGCCGCCATTCACCCGACTTCACCTCGAAACGCTTCCCGACGCCGAGCCACCTGCCGACCATCTGGCGGCCCGCCGGGTCGATGACGAGCTGGATCAGCCCCTGGTACGTCGCGGCCCGATAGTGCCCTGTCGGGGAGGTCCGCTCCGTCCAGGCGCCACTGGCGATGGTGCCGTTCACGAGGAGGTCGAGGTCGAGGACGCTCCGTTGTGGATGGGCGAGGCTGCGACCGGTCAGCCGTCCGTCCTCCGTCCTGAGGTCGATGACGTGGGTTCCCTCGAGGTCGGCGCCTCTGCTGGTGCTGTGGTACCGGTATGTGCTGCTCCACCGGCCGGCGAGGGCAGACGCGCCCACGGTACGAGGTTGTCCCAGCGGCGGTGACGTCGGTGACGCGGTTGCGGCCAACGCGGCAGCGGTACTCAGCTTCAGCAGCATCGCGCGGCGCTGGTCGCCCGGGAGCCGCTGGGCCCAGTCCGCGACTGCCCGGGTCAGCTGGTGGAGGTCGAGGTTGCCCACCTGCCACGCGAGGGTCTCCGGCTCGGTGCCATCGTCGTAGCTCCGGTCGCCGCCGTACTCGCCCCATCCGGCCAGTAGATCGGCGACGTCGCACTCGTAGATCCGCGCGAGCCGGTCGAGGACGTGCAGTGACGGCATGTGCCCGGTGGGGCTGGGCCAGTTCTCCCAGTAGGAGATGTTCTTGAACGTCTTCGGCTCGTCGGGCCAGCGGCGGCTCCACGCCTGTGCCGTGTCGGCCTGCGTCCAGCCGTGGGCGATCCGCATCGCGACCCGGGCGTTCAGCCCGTAACGGGTGCGCAGGGCCGCGGCGGCCTCGCTCCACGTCCGGCCGTCGGCGCGCAGGGACTCGGCGAGGGCCAGCTGCTCACGGAGCCGGGCGGAGCGGGCGACCACGGCCGGAACGTACTCCCCGTCCGACCGGGAATCACCAGTCGGGATCGCGGTGTCACGGGGTGTGGATCGAACCGACGCGGCGACACGCTCGGTGCGTGCGGGAGGACGAGGAGTGGGCGAGGGACTGGCCGTTCGCGGTGGAGCTGGCCGCGATGCCCCGGGTGTGGGGCGCGTTGCTCGATCTGCACGTCAGCGGCCGGGACGGCCGGTGCCTCGGCTGCCGCTCCCAGGTCCGCATCGCGCCGTACTGGCCGTGCACGCTCTACCGCGCCGCGGCCCGGGCACGCCGCATCGCCGCCCAGTGGTCGTGACCCGCCGTTCCGGTTGCGCATGGTTCGCGCGGCAGCCATGAGCAACCGGTCCTCCGGATCTTGGGCATCGGTTCCCGCAGTATCGGGTGCTCATGGTCGTCGCGGCAGCCATGGACAACCGGAACATCGGACCACGGGGCGGCGCCTACACTCCGCGCCATGGCTCGCGTGCGTCCCGGGGAGGCCGCCAATCCCGCTCCGCCCACCGTGCAGCGGGTGCGGGTGCGCTTCGCCAAGCGGGGGCGGCTGCGGTTCCTCTCCCACCGCGACGTGGCGCGCAGCTTCGAGCGGGCCGTGCGGCGGGCGGGGGTGCCGGTGGCGCACTCGCACGGGTTCAGCCCGCACCCGCGGCTGTCGTGGATCGGCGCGGCCCCGACCGGCACGGCCAGCGAGGCCGAGTACGTGGAGATCGGGCTCACCCGCCCGGTGGATCCCGACGCTCTCGTGGCGGCCCTGGACGCCGCCCTGCCCGACGGGCTGGACGTGCTCGCGGCCGCCGTCGCGGAGGGCGCCCCGCTGGCCGAGCGGATCGAGGCCAGCAGCTGGGTCGTCGAGCTCCCCGGGGTCGAGCCCACCGCGCTGCGATCCGCGCTCTCCGAGCTGCTCGCGCGGGAATCGGTCGTCGTCGAACGCGTCACACCGTCCGGGCGCCGCATGATCGATGTCCGGGGGGCGCTCGTACGTGCCGACGTGCGGGATCTTGCCGTGGAGGGCGCCGCACCGTCGAGTGGCCCGAGCCCGATACCCCCCGATCGGGCGGGAGTCTGTGCGATACTGACGGCGGTCGTGCGGCAGACGACACCCGCCGTTCGACCCGACGACGTGTTGGGTGCACTCGATGTTGTCGCAGGCCTCAGGCCGCCATCGCCCCCCAGGGCGACCCGGACGGCCCAGGGACTGCTCGACCATCAAGGCGACCTGGCCGATCCTCTCGGCTGAAGACCGGGTCACCGCCCGGGCCTGATCCAGAGGGTCGGCACCGGGTGCACCGGTGCCCGCACAGGGCGACCGGCCACCGGCTCGCCGTCGAGGAGTACCGCCTCCCGGGGCGGAGCGAGACCAGAGGATTGCTCGTCGCGCAGCGCGGCGAGAAAGAACTGCACGTGGCCCCTGTGCGGCCGCCTCCACACGGAGGCGCCCGGGGGCGGAGGAGCTGGATGTCGAATACCGAATCGCCCGCCGGTACGCCCGGCGGGCCCGTCACCGTACCCGCCCCGGACGATCTCCCTGAGAGGATGCGGGTGCACGCGCTCGCCAGAAGGCTCGCCCGTACCAGCCGCGAAGTGCTCGCGGCGCTGGCTTCGCTGGGCGTCGAGGTGCGCAGCGCCCAGTCCAGCGTCGACCGGAAGGTGGCCGAGCAGGTGGCCGCCACGCTCGAGTCCCGGGAGGAGCAGCCCGCCACCCGGGAGGCGGCTGCGCAGGACGCGGGCGAGCCGGAGCAGGACGCGTCGGCCGCCGAGTCCGGTGCCGCGCTGGCGCCGGTGTTCGCCCCGCCCACCCCGCTGTTCCAGGCCCCCACCCGGGCGAGCCGCAAGCGCGCGGAGCCCGAGCCGGTCGAGCGGCCCGCAGAGGCGCAGGAGGCCGAGAGCGCCGACGCCGCCCCCGCGGCCGCCGAGGACGACGGCGACGACTCCGACGACGGCACCGGACGCAGGCGCAGGCGCCGCGGTCGCCGCGGTCGCGGCCGGGGCCGGGGCGCGGACGGCACCGACGACGAGACCGCCGAGGACACCACCGGCGAGTCCGGGGAGAACGGCGAGGACGACGAGTCCGAGGCCGACACCGAGGACGAACCCGACGACGAGGGCGAGCAGGACGACACCCAGGGCGACGGCGAGGGTGCCACGTCGCGCAGGCGCAGGCGCCGCCGTCGCCGCCGCGGCTCGGGCGACGACGCGGCCGACACCGGTGACGAGGCCGACCCGCCCAACACGGTCACCAGGGTGCGGACGCCGCGCGAGGCCCGCGAGGCCCGCGAGGACGAGGGCGACGGCGTGCAGAGCGTGCGGGGCTCCACGCGGCTGGAGGCCAAGCGCCAGCGCCGCCGCGACGGGCGCGACGCCGGGCGCAGGCGGGCGCCGATCCTGTCGGAGGCCGAGTTCCTGGCCCGGCGCGAGTCGGTGGACCGCTCGATGGTGGTGCGCGAGCGCGGCGACCGCGTCGAGATCGCGGTGCTCGAGGACGACGTCCTCGTCGAGCACTTCGTCAACAGCACCGGCGGGCGCGACAGCAGCACCGGCAAGTCGCTGGTCGGCAACATCTACCTCGGCCGCGTCCAGAACGTGCTGCCCAGCATGGAGGCCGCGTTCGTCGACATCGGCCGCGGCCGCAACGCCGTGCTCTACGCGGGCGAGGTCGACTGGGACGCCGCAGGGCTCGGCGGCAAGCAGCGCCGCATCGAGCAGGCGCTCGCGAGCGGCGACAGCGTGCTCGTCCAGGTCACGAAGGACCCCATCGGGCACAAGGGTGCCCGGCTCACCACCCAGATCAGCCTGGCCGGCCGGTTCCTCGTCTACGTGCCGAGCGGCGGCGCCGCCGGGATCAGCCGCAAGCTGCCCGACGTCGAGCGCAAGCGGCTCAAGGACATGCTCAAGGAGATCGTCCCCAGCGAGGCCGGGGTGATCATCCGCACCGCCTCGGAGGGCGTGAGCCAGGAGGCCCTCGAGCGCGACGTCCGCAGGCTGCAGGCCCAGTGGGAGGTCGTGAAGGGCAAGGCGGAGGCCAGCGGGCCGAACAAGCCCAAGGCGCCCACGCTGCTCTACGAGGAGCCCGACCTGCTCATCAAGGTCGTGCGCGACCAGTTCAACGAGGACTTCTCCCGCCTGATCGTCGAGGGTGACGACGCGTGGGACACCCTGTCCAACTACGTCGGGCACGTGGCGCCCGAGCTCGCCGACCGGCTGCACCGCCACGTCGGGCCGAACGACGCGTTCGCCGAGTACCGCATCGACGACCAGCTGCTCAAGGCGCTCGACCGCAAGGTGTGGCTGCCCTCCGGCGGCACGCTGGTGATCGACCGCACCGAGGCCATGACCGTCATCGACGTCAACACCGGCAAGTTCACCGGGTCCGGTGGCAACCTCGAGGAGACGGTCACCCGCAACAACCTCGAGGCGGCCGAGGAGATCGTCCGGCAGCTGAGGCTGCGCGACATCGGCGGCATCATCGTGATCGACTTCATCGACATGGTGCTCGAGGCCAACCGCGACCTCGTGCTGCGCAGGCTCACCGAGTGCCTCGCCCGCGACCGCACGCGCCACCAGGTGGCCGAGGTCACCTCGCTCGGGCTCGTCCAGATGACCCGCAAGCGGGTCGGCGGCGGGCTGCTGGAGCACTTCTCCACCCCGTGCGAGCACTGCCGCGGGCGCGGCGTGATCGTCAACGCCGAGCCGGTCACGGCCGGCGGCCGCCAGGAGCGCCTCGACCGGCCCGAACGGGAACGGGACGGGCGCCGCCCCCGCGGCCGCGGTCGCCGGGAGGGCGATGACCGCAACGGTCACGACGTGCGCAAGGCCGAGCCCGTGGCCGCCAACGGGCACGGCACCCGCAACGGCAGCCCCGCCGAGGCGGCCACGGCCGCTGTGGCCACCGGGACCGCCACCACCGACGCCTCGGTCGACGTCGGTGCGCCCGCCCCGGTCGTCACCCCCGCGGTGCTCGACCCGGCACCGCCGGTGTCGCCGGAGGCGCCCGCCGCCGAGCCCGCCGCCGCCGAGCCCGCGGCTCCGGTCGGCAGGCGGATCCGGCGCAGCTCGCGCCGCGGCGTCGTGGAGACCTCGCCCGCGGCCGGCCCGGTGGACGTCGCGGCCGACGCGGTCGAGGAGGTGGTCGTCGAACGCTCGGTCGCGGTCACGCAGGCCGATGCGGACGTCCCCGAACGCACGAGCAGCGACCAGGCGGGCAGCGAACAGGCGGCCGGCGAGCCGGCGACCTCCGGGCCGGCCGAGGCCGATGAGGCGGCGGAGGAACGGCCGCGTCGCCGCCGCGGCCGCGTCGCGCGCACCGCGGGCGCGCCCAGCGCCACCGCGGGTGACGCGCCCGTCGCCACCGTGGTCACGGTGCCGAGCCCGGCGGAGCCCGCCGCGGCACCCACCGCAGCGGCGGCGTCCGTGCCGCCGGTGTCCGTGCCGCCGCAGCCCGAGCCCGTCCCCGCCGCCCGGCCCCGCCGGGCCCGCAGGGCGGCGTCCCGGCCCGCGGGCCCCCCGGCCGGCGAGCCCGGGGGAGACCCGGCATGACCGGCCCCCGAACCCGTCCGGTATCCTGGGAAATCAGCGCCGCCCTGAGAAGCAGTCGCGGCCCGCGCAGGATTTCCTGTGATACGACCCCCGAGCTTCAGGAGCAGTGCGTCGATGTACGCGATCGTCAAGACCGGCGGTAAGCAGTACAAGGTGGCCGTCGACGACGTGGTCACCGTCGAGAAGATCGACGGCGAGCCCGGCGCCGAGGTGGCCCTGCCGGCCGTGCTCCTCGTCGACGGCGACGACGTCACCACCGACGCCGCCGCGCTCGCGGCCGCGTCGGTCACGGCCACGGTGGTCGAGCACACCAAGGGCCCCAAGATCCGCATCCACAAGTTCAAGAACAAGACCGGGTACCACAAGCGGCAGGGTCACCGGCAGCCGCTCACCAGGCTGCAGGTCACCGGGATTTCGCTGTGACATTTCACTACTAAGGAGGACGCCACCATGGCTCACAAGAAGGGTGCGTCCAGCTCGCGCAACGGTCGCGACTCCAACGCACAGCGCCTCGGCGTGAAGCGCTTCGGCGGCCAGGCCGTCAACGCGGGCGAGATCCTCGTCCGCCAGCGCGGAACCAAGTTCCACCCGGGTCTCGGCGTCGGCCGGGGCGGCGACGACACGCTGTTCGCGCTGGTCGAGGGCTCGGTCGAGTTCGGCTACGCGAAGGGCCGCAAGGTCGTCAACGTGGTGCCGCAGGCCTGAGGCCTGCAGTAGAACCTGTCAACGGCGGGCCGCCCCGGGGGTGGCCCGCCGTTGTCGTGTGAGGAGAGTCGATGGCGAAGTTCGTGGACCGCGTGGTGATTCACGCCACGGCGGGCGCGGGCGGCAACGGCTGCGCCTCCGTGCACCGGGAGAAGTTCAAGCCGCTGGGCGGCCCCGACGGCGGCAACGGGGGCCGCGGCGGGTCCGTCGTGCTGGTGGTCGACCCCGGGGTGCACACGCTGCTCGACTTCCACCACCGCCCGCACGCGAGGGCCCGCAACGGCAAGCAGGGCCAGGGCGGGTTCAAGGCCGGGGCCAACGCCGACGACCTGGAGCTGCGCGTCCCCGACGGCACCGTCGTGTTCGACGGCCGGGGTGAGATCATCGCCGACCTGGTCGGGGCGGGCACCCGCTTCGTCGCCGCCGAGGGTGGCCGCGGCGGGCTCGGCAACGCCGCGCTGGCCTCGGCGGCCCGCAAGGCCCCCGGGTTCGCCCTGCTCGGGGAGCCCGGGGAGAGCCGCGACCTGGTGCTCGAGCTGCGCTCGATGGCCGACGTCGGGCTCGTCGGTTTCCCGTCGGCCGGGAAGTCGTCGCTGGTCGCGGCGCTGTCGGCGGCGCGCCCGAAGGTCGCCGACTACCCGTTCACCACGCTCGTGCCCCAGCTCGGGGTGGTCACGGCAGGGGAGGACGTGTTCACCGTCGCCGACGTGCCGGGGCTCATCCCGGGTGCGTCGGAGGGGCGGGGCCTCGGGCTGGACTTCCTGCGTCACATCGAGCGTTGCTCGGTGCTCGTGCACGTCGTCGACTGCGCCACGTACGAGCCGGGCCGCGACCCGGTCTCGGACGTGCAGGCGCTGGAGGAGGAGCTGGCCCGGTACACGCCCGCGCTCGGCGGGGAGCTCGCCGACCGGCCCCGGCTGGTCGCGCTCAACAAGGTCGACGTGCCGGACGCCGCCGAGATGGCCGAGCTGGTCAAGGCCGATCTCGAAGGGCGGTACGGCTGGCCCGTGTTCGCGATCTCCACCGCGTCCCGGGCGGGGCTGCGGGAGCTCACCTTCGCGATGGCCGAGCAGGTCCGCGCCCACCGCGCGGCGCAGCCGGTGGCCGAGCCCACGCGGGTCGTGCTGCGCCCGCAGGCGGTGGACGACGCGGGCTTCACCGTCGAGCCCGACCCCGAGCTGCCCGGCGGGTTCATCGTGCGTGGCGCCCGGCCCGAACGCTGGATCCGGCAGACCGCCTTCGACAACGACGAGGCCGTGGGCTACCTCGGGGATCGCCTCGCCCGCCTCGGCGTCGAGGACGCACTCGCCGAGGCAGGCGCGGAGCCGGGCTGCCCGGTCACGATCGGCGACGTCACGTTCGACTGGGAGCCGAGCACCCCGTCCGGGGTGGCCGTGATGATGTCCGGCCGCGGCACCGACGCCCGGGTGGAGCGGTCCACCAGGGTGACGGCGGCCCAGCGCAAGGCGGCGAAGGCGGAGCGTCGCAGGCACCACTCGGACGACGAGCTGTGGGCCGCGGAGGACGAGGACGAGTGATGCGGTCGCGGGTCGGTCGGCCGGTGCCGGCGTACGGGGGCGGGGGAGGAGCGCGGCCGTGAGCGCCCGGGCACAGCTGGCCGCGGCGCGGCGGATCGTCGTCAAGGTCGGTTCCTCCTCGCTCACCAGCCTCGACGGCGGCCTCGACCCGGCGCGGCTGCAGGCGCTCGTCGACGCCCTCGCCGCGCGCCGGGAGCGCGGGAGCCAGGTGGTGCTCGTCTCGTCCGGGGCGATCGCGGCCGGGCTCGCGCCGCTCGGCCTGACCCGCCGCCCCCGGGACCTCGCCACGCAGCAGGCGGCAGCGGCCGTGGGGCAGCTGCTGCTCGCGGAGGCGTACGCCACCGCGTTCGGCAGGCACGCGCAGCCGATCGGGCAGGTGCTGCTCACCGCCGACGACATGATCCGCCGGTCGCACTACCGCAACGCCCAGCGCACGCTCGAGCGGCTGCTCGGGCTCGGCGTCCTGCCGGTCGTCAACGAGAACGACACGGTGGCCACCGACGAGATCCGGGTGGGCGACAACGACCGGCTCGCCGCGCTCGTGGCGCACCTGATCGGCGCCGAGGGACTGGTGCTGCTCTCCGACGTCGACGGCCTCTACGACGGTGATCCGCGCCTCCCCGGCTCCCGGCTGCTGTCCGAGGTGGAGGCCCCGGCCGACCTGGAGGCGGTGCAGGTGGCGAGCGCCCGGGCCGACTCGCTCGGCACCGGCGGCATGGCCACCAAGATCACGGCGGCGGCGATGGCCGCCGCGGCGGGCATCCCGGTGTTGCTCGCCGCGGCCGAGGACGTCGGCGCGGCGCTCGACGGGGCGGAGGCGGGCCCGAAGGTCGGCACCGCGTTCCGCCCGTCGGGCAGGCGGATGTCGGCGCGCCGGTTCTGGCTGCGCCACGCCGCCGACGTGCGCGGCGCGCTCGACCTGGACGCGGGCGCCGTGACCGCGGTGATCGACCGCAGGCGCTCGCTGCTCGCGGCCGGCATCCACGGCATCTCGGGCGACTTCGTCGCGGGTGACGTCGTCGACCTCGTGGGGCCGTACGGCGTGGTCGTCGCACGTGGGGTCGTGGGTTTCGACGCCGCCGAGCTGCCCGAGCTCATCGGCAAGCGCACCCGTGATCTCGCGCCGGAGCAACGCCGCGAGGTCGTGCACGCCGATGACCTGGTGCCGATGAGCGGTCCCTGAGTTGTCGGCTGCCCGTCCGGGGCACCAGACTCGCCGCTGTGGACGTCGAGCGGGCCCGTAACCGGATGGTCGACGCCCTGCGCGGGGCCGGCCGGGTGCGGTCGGCCGCCGTGGAGGAGGCGTTCCGCGCCGTCCCGCGTCACCTGTTCCTGCCGGGCCTCCCCGCCGCGGACGCCTACGCCGACGAGGCGGTGGCCGTGCAGTTCACCGAGGGCGTGGCCACGAGCTCGGCGTCCCAGCCCTCGATGATGGCGATCATGCTCGAGCAGCTGGGCCTGCGGCCCGGCCACCGGGTGCTGGAGATCGGGGCCGGTACGGGCTACAACGCCGCTCTGATGTCCCGGATCGTCGGTCCGGCCGGTTCGGTCACCGCCGTCGACATCGACGAGGAGCTCGTCGACCGGGCCGCGGTGCACCTGGCCTCGGCGGGCGTGCTCGGCGTCGATCTGGTGGCGGCCGACGGCGCCCACGGCCACCCGCCCGGCGCCCCGTACGACCGGATCGTGCTCACCGTGGGCAGCGACGACGTGCGGCCCGAGTGGGTGGCGCAGCTCGCACCGGGCGGACGCCTGCTGCTGCCGCTGGCGGTGCGGGGCAGCCAGCTGTCCGTCGCGCTCGACCTGGGCCCGGACGGCGTGCTGCGCTGCGACTCGGTGCGCAGCTGCGCGTTCATCCGGCTGCGCGGCGCGGCCGCAGGCGTCGACGCGAGCCGGTTGCTCGACGGCCTGGGAGTCGCGCTCCAGACCCCGGACGACGCACCGGAGCCGGACCTGGAGGAGGTCGCCCGTGCGCTCGCCGATCCGCGGGAGCGCCGCGCCGCGCCGGTGCCGCTGGGTGCGGTGGACGTCTGGGACGGCTTCGGGCTGTGGCTCGCGCTGACCGAGCCGGGCGCGTGCCGGCTCCTGGCCGTGGAACCCGAGACGGTGCTGCCGGACGACCTGCTGCGGTTGGGCTCCACGGGCGGGACGGTGGCGTTGGCTGACCCGGCCGATGTGCCGGGGCTCGCCGCGGTGGTGGCGGCCGAGCCGCCGGGGCCCGGCCCGGTGGCGGTGGCCGTGCGCGAGTTCGGTCCGGGAGGCGCCGCGCTGGGCGCCCGGATGCTCGCCGCGCTGGACGGCTGGGCCGGGGCCGGCCGCCCCGGCGCCGCCGACTGGCGCCTGACGGTGGTGCCGGCAGGGGTGGACGCCCCGACGTTGCCCGCCCCGCAGGTGATCGTGAAGAGGCACTGCAGGGTGCTGGCCGAGAGCCCCGCATCCAGCGTTGTGGAGCCGTAGTGCTGTTCTGAGGCCTATGGAGCCGGAGTGCTGGTTCTCAGGTCGAGGAGGACCTTGCTGCTCCCGGTCGTGCGGTCGGCCGCGACCCCGAGCGCCTCCGCGGCTCGGCTCAGGGGGAAGCGGTGCGTGATCACGGGGGAGACGTCGAGGCCGTCGCGCATGGCGCGCAGCGCGTCGTCGATCTCGTCGACGAACCGGTAGGACCCCACCCAGGTGATCTCGCGGGTCACGAGGTCCCCCAGCACGGCCGGCACGGCGCTCCCGGGCAGGTTGCCGACCTGTACGAGCGTGCCGCCACGGGCGGTGGCCCGCAGCACGGGCCCGATGGCCGCCGCCGCGCCGGACGCCTCGATCACCACCTCGACGTCGTCGGGGAGCGCGGACGTGGTGAGGTCGACGGTGGTGTCGGCGCCGATCGCCGCGGCCACCGCGAGGGCGGGCGCGGCGACGTCGGAGGCCACGACGGCGGCCGCGCCCCGGTGCTTCGCGGCCGCCACCACGAGCGAGCCGATCGGCCCGGCCCCGTTCACCAGCACCGTCTTCCCGCGGACGTCGCCCGCCCGGTGCACGGCGTGCAGCGCGACACCGAGCGGCTCGGCCAGCGCGCCGTGCTCGGTGCTGACGCCGTCGGGCAGGGACCGCACCTGGTCGGCGCGGACCACCCGGTACTCGCTGAACCCGCCGTCGGTGTGCGGATCGAACGCCGCGGACCCGAAGTAGCGCACGCACGGGTGCAGGTTGGTGCGGCCCGCCAGCCGGTCCGGCAGCCGCGCGTCGCCGACGGTCGTGGCGGGGTGGACGGTGGCGGCGTCACCCTCGGCGATCCCGTCGACGCCCGGGCCGACCGCGGCGACCCGCCCGGCCACCTCGTGCCCGAGCACGAGCGGGTGGCGCAGCACCGCGGTGCCGGTGGCGCCGTGGCGGAAGTAGGAGATGTCGGAGCCGCAGACGCCGCCCCACTCCATCGCGAGCAGCACCTCGCCCGGCCCGGGTCGGGGGTCCGGGCGCTCGTCGACCCGGACGTCGCCCGCCGCGTGCACGACCACCGCCCTCACGCCGCGTCCTCCAGCTGGACGAGGTCCCGCCCGCGCGTCTCGGGCGAGAGCACGGTGGCGCCGAGCGTGATCACGGAGTAGGCCACGAGCATGGCCGCGATCGGCCACCAGCTGCCGGTGACCGCCGTGAGGGTGGCCGCGACGACGGGCCCGATCGCGGTGGCGAGGATCCCGCCGATCTCCTTGGTCAGCGCGAGCTGGGTGAACCGGGTGCGGGCGCCGAAGAGCTCGGCCATCGTGACGCTCTCCAGCGAGAAGAGCCCGAGAACACCGATGTTCAGGGCGAGGACCATGCCGAGCACCAGCGCGACGGTGCTGCCGCTGGTGATCATCAGCATCAGCGGGAAGGCGAGCACGACGGTGAGCACCGACAGCGCGACGTACATCGGGCGGCGACCGAACCGGTCGCCGAGCAGGCCCACGACCGGCACGGTCGCGAAGCCCAGCAGCGAGCCGTACACGATGGCGTCGGTCGGGACCGAGCGGTCGACGAGCAGCGTGCTGGCGATGTAGCCGACGAGGAACGTCTGGACGAGCCCCGAGTTCCCGGCCTGGCCGAACCGCAGGCCCAGCGCGAGGAAGAACGCCTTGCCCTTGCGCTGGCGCAGGCCCTCCTCCAGGACGCTGCCGCTTTCCACCTCGGTGCGGCTGAGGGCCCGACCGTCCACGACGTCGGGGCGCTCCTCGAACACCGGGCTCTCCTTGAGGCTCCGGCGCAGCCACACCGCGAAGACCATCAGCACGAAGCTGAGCAGGAACGGGATGCGCCAGCCCCACGACAGCAGCTGCTCCTCGGACAGTGCCGCCAGCAGGAACGCCCAGAGCGCGGACGCGGCGAGCGTGCCGGAGTTCGTGCCGAGCGACACCAGCGACGCGATGAGGCCGCGGCGCCGCACCGGGGCGTACTCGACGAGCATCACGGTGGCGCCCGCGATCTCCGCGCCCGCCCCGAAGCCCTGGATCAGCCGCAGCACGACCAGCAGGATCGGCGCGAGGATGCCGATCTGCGCGAACGTCGGCAGGGCGCCGATCAGCGTGGTGGAGGCGCCCATCAGCAGGATCGTCAGGTACAGCACCCGCTTGCGCCCGATGCGGTCGCCCATCCGGCCGAAGTAGATCGCGCCGGCGAGCCGGGCGACGTACCCGACGCCGTAGGTCGCCATTGCTGCGATCAGCCCGAGCGCCGGGCTGACGTCGGGGAAGAAGAGCTCGTTGAAGACGATGGCGGCCGCCAGCGAGTACAGCTGGAAGTCCATGAACTCCATCGCCGTGCCGAGCCAGCCGGACGTGGCGGCCTTGGCCAGGTCGCGGGTCGTCCGGGTGGCGGGGCCCGCCGTCGTGCTCTCGGTCATGATGATCTCCTCACCAGTCGTGCACGGAGCCGTCGAGGCGGCGGGCGACGGGTAGATAGCGCGGTTCGTAGGGGAACCGGGCTGCGGCCTCGGCGTCGTACTCGACGCCCAGGCCGGGCTCCTCGGACGGGACGAGCATGCCGTCGGCGAACCGCACGCCGGAGCGGAAGACGTCCATCGTCTCCGGGGCGTGCGGCATGTACTCCTGGATGCCGAAGTTGGGCACCGCGGTGTCCAGGTGCACCGCGGCGGCGAGCGTGATCGGGGAGAGGTCGGTGGCGCCGTGCGACCCGGTGCGCACCTGGTAGAGCGCGGCGAGGTCGAAGATCCGCCGCAGGTGGGTGATGCCGCCCGCGTGCACGACCGTCGTGCGGACGTAGTCGATCAGCTGCTCGGTGATCAGCTGTTGGACGTCCCAGATCGAGTTGAGCACCTCCCCGACGGCGATCGGGGTGGTGGTGTGCTGCCGGATGAGCCGGAACGCCTCCTGGTTCTCCGCGGGCGTCGGGTCCTCCATCCAGAACAGCCGGCACGCCTCCACGCGCTTGCCGAACCGCGCGGCCTCGATCGGGGTGAGCCGGTGGTGCACGTCGTGCAGCAGGTGGAAGCCGAACCCGAAGCGCTCCCGCACCGCCTCCAGGTAGGTCGGGGCGAAGCCGAGGTAGGCCTCGGTGTCCCAGGGCTGTTCGTCGGGCAGCGCGGTCGAGGCCGGTTCGTAGATCCCTTCGCCCTTGCGCACGCCGTAGGTGCCGGCGACGTCGGGCACCGCGGCCTGGGCGCGCACCGCGCGGTAGCCGAGCTCGAGGAAGCGCTCGACGTCGTCGAGCAGCGAGGGCACGTCCGAGCCGCTGGCGTGCGCGTACACCGTGACGCCCGCGCGCGATCGGCCGCCGAGCAGCTGGTACACCGGCAGTCCGGCGACCTTGCCCTTGATGTCCCACAGCGCGGTGTCGACGGCCGAGATCGCCGTCATCGTGACGGGCCCGCGCCGCCAGTAGACGCCCTTGTAGAGGTACTGCCACATGTCCTCGATGCGGGCCGGGTCGCGCCCGATGAGCAGCGGCACGACGTGCTCGCGCAGGTAGGCGGCGACGGCCAGCTCGCGGCCGTTCAGGGTGGCATCCCCGAGGCCGGTCACCCCGTCGGAGGTCGTGATCCGCAGCGTCACGAAGTTGCGCCCCGGGGAGGCGACGAACACCTCGGCCCGTTCGATCCGGCTCACCCCAACCTCCTTGTCGCGCAGTACTGGTATACAAGCAGATGTCGCGGAGGCGGTGCAAGGGCGGATAGGCTGGCGCGGTGGCGCAGCCGACCCGGCGGACCAGCCGCAGAACGGTCTACGAGACGCTGCGGCGCAAGGTCCTGACCCTCGAGTTCCCGCCGGGTTCCGCGCTGTCGGAGAACGAGCTCGCCGCCCAGCTCGGCGTCAGCCGCACGCCGGTGCGCGAGAGCCTGATCCTGCTCGCCGAGGAGGGCCTCGTACAGGTCTTCCCGCAGGTCGGGTCGTTCGTCTCGCGGGTCGACCCGGCCCGGGTGGCAGATGCGCAGTTCCTCCGCGAGGCCGTCGAGCTCGCCTCACTCGAGGACCTGCCCACCGAGCTCGACCCGGACATGGTGCGCGAGCTGCGCGAGAACCTCGCCGCGCAACGGCGCCGCGGCCTCGACGTCGAGGAGTTCTTCGCGCTCGACGAGGCGTTCCACCACGCGCTGCTGCGCCTGGCCGGGCACGGCAACGCGTGGGCCACGGTCGTCTCGGCGAAGGGGCACCTCGACCGCGCCCGCAGGCTCGGCCTGCAGGCCACCGCACCGCCCGCCTTCACCGCCCAGCACGAGGAGATCCTCGACGCCGTGCTCGCCGGTGACGTCACCGCGGCCCGGAAGGCCATGCGCGCCCACCTGCGCGCGGTCTTCGACGACGTCGAGCGCATCCGGCATCGCTCGCCGGAGCTCTTCGCGGGCAACCGCGACTCCGTGCCGGTGCGGCGCAACGTGGTGGTGTGGGAGTAGCACCTCGTCGGCCGCTACAGCTCGCGGGAGAGGCCGTGATCGGCCCCAGCGTGACACGAACCGCGCCGCTGCGGCTCGTGTCACGGTCCCAGCGATCATCGCGTCGGCGACGGCCCATCCGGTCCGAGCCCGGTGTCACATCCGGCTCGGCCGGCCGTCGCTCCCGGCGGACGCCCCGACCGCCCGGCTCACGAAACCCGCGGAACGGAGGCGGTCGCCCGCGGCCGCGACCTCGGCGGGTACGTCCTGCGGGAGGGTGAAGCCGCGTGCCGGGTACTCGATGATCCGCTGCAACTCGCCGACCATCATGCCGATGACGAGGCGCTCGTCGCCGATGCTGCGGACGTAGGGCCCGTAGTCCAGGGGCGTCGAGCTGCAGAGCACCTCGACCTCCGGCCAGAGCCGCGTCGCCGTGGCGTGGCTGCGCCGTTCGGCGTAGGGCTTGGAGATCAGCAGGACGGACGCGGGCCGCCGCCCGGCCGCCGCGAGGAGCGCGCGGGAGTTGACGATGTTCGCGCCGGTGTTCGTCGCGTCGGGGTCGACGAGAACGGCCGCAGCGGGCACGCCGAGGGCGAGTGCGTGCTCGCGGTAGTGCACCGCCTCGCCGCGGGGGAAGCGGTCGCGGGTGGTCGGGCTGGACCCGCCGGTGAAGACGATCACTGGGAACATGCCGCGGTGGTAGAGCTCGGCGGCGTGCGTGGCGACGCCCAGGTCGTGGCTGCCCAGGCCGACGGCAGCATCGCAGGGGCGCAGCGCGTGGTCGAGGCGCAGGTAGTGCCAGAGCAGGAGCGCGTCGTCGCGCTCCCGGGCAGTGATGGCGCGGCCCGGCTGTCCCAAGTCGTAGGTCCTCAGCGTCGATCAGGCGTCAGCACGGCTCGTCACACACCGAACTCGGCGCTCACGCACGAACTGCAGTTGGTGTGCCGGCACCACGGTAGCTGTGCGAGCGACGGGCGGCTCGGGTCTCAGCCGCGCTGCGCCAGCGCGAACGGCAGCACCGCGGAGACGCCGGCGTGGCGGAGCAGCCGGGCCGCGACGGTGGCCGTCCAGCCGCTGTCGATCACGTCGTCGACCAGCAGGACCGGGCCGTCGGGCACCGGGAACGCCGGCGGCTCGAACGCGGACCAGACCGCCGCGAGCCGCTGCGCGCTGTTGGAGTGTTCCTCGGGCCGCGGGCCGCTGGGGGTGAGGGTGCCGAGCAGGGGGAGGCGCCCGATCTCGGCGATCCGGCGGGCCAGGTGCTCGAGCTGGTGGGGCCGGGTGCGGGAGCCGATGCCGACGACGCCCACCGGGCGCCCCGCCCAGCCCCACCCGGCGAGCACGCGCACGCACGCGTCGAGCACGTCACCGGGAACCGGCGCGTCGTCGCCACCGACGAGCTCGCGCAGCCGGGTGCCCCACCCGATGTCGGACAGGCGCCCGATCACCCGGCCCGGCGCGGCCAGCTCGGCCGCGGGGATCCGGCCCGACGCGGGGACGCCCAGCTCGGCCATGCCGCTGGGCCACTGCTTGCGGGGTGCGACCTCGACGCCCGGCCGGCTGATCCGCTCCTGCGCCGCCGCGGCGGCACCCGCGTCGACGTCGGTGCTCCAGGCGGGGGTGGTGCAGGTGTCGCAGCGGCCGCACGGCTCGGCGGCCGGGTCGTCGAGCTGCTGCCGCAGGAACTGCATGCGGCAGCCCGCGGTGTCGATGTAGTCGAGCATCGCCTGCTGCTCGGCGCGGCGCGCCTCGGCGATGCGGTGGTGGCGTTCCCGGTCGTAGACCCACTCCTCGCCGGTGGCCACCCACCCGCCCTTGACGCGGCGCACGGCGCCGTCGCTGTCGAGCACCTTGAGCAGCATCTCCAGGCGGGTGCGGGACAGGTCGACGCGCGTCTCGACGGCCGCGGTGGACAGTGGCTCGTCACCGAGCACCGCGAGCGTCTGGCGCACGAGAGGCTCCGCCGGGAACGCGAGCGAGGCGAAGTAGGCCCAGATGTCGCGGTCCTCCCGGCCGGGCAGCAGCACGACCTCGGCCCGCTCGACGGCGCGGCCCGCACGGCCGATCTGCTGGTAGTACGCCACGGGCGACGCGGGCGCCCCGAGGTGCACGACGAAACCGAGATCGGGCTTGTCGAACCCCATCCCGAGCGCGCTGGTGGCCACGAGCGCCTTGACGCGGTTCTCGAGCAGGTCGGACTCGGCGGCGAGCCGTTCCGCCGGGTCCGTCTTGCCCGTGTAGGAGGCGACGGGGTGGCCGCGCTCGCGCAGGAAGTCGGCCACCTCGTCGGCGGCCCCCACCGTCAGTGTGTAGACGATGCCGGCGCCGGGCAGCGCGTCGAGGTGGTCGGCGAGCCAGCCGAGCCGCTGCGCGGGCGTGGCCAGCCGCACGACCGACAGCCGCAGGCTCTCCCGGTCGAGCGAACCCCGCAGGACCAGCGGCTCCCCGGAACCCAGCCCGAGCTGCTCGGTGACGTCGACGACCACCCGGTCGTTGGCGGTGGCCGTGGTGGCGAGGACCGGGATGCCCGCGGGCAGCTCGGCGATGAGCGCCCGCAGCCGCCGGTAGTCGGGCCGGAAGTCGTGGCCCCAGTCGGACACGCAGTGGGCCTCGTCGACGACGAGCATCCCGGCCGTGGCGGTGAGCCGCGGGAGCACCCGGTCGCGGAAGTCCGGGTTGTTGAGCCGCTCCGGGCTCACCAGCAGCACGTCGACCTCGCCCGCCGCGACGGCCGCGTAGGTGCGTTCCCAGTCGGAGGTGTTGGCGGAGTTGACGGTGGCGGCGTGGATGCCGGCGCGCGCGGCGGCGTCGATCTGGTTGCGCATGAGCGCGAGCAGCGGCGAGACGATGACCGTGGGCCCGGCGCCGTCGGCCCGCAGCAGCGCCGTGGCCACGAAGTAGACCGCCGACTTGCCCCACCCGGTGCGCTGCACGACGAGCGCCCGTCTGCGCTCGGCCACGAGCGCCTGGATGGCCGTCCACTGGTCCTCGCGGAGCCGGGCCTGCGGGCCCGCCAGCGTGGCGAGCACGGCTTCGGCGCGCTGGCGGAGATCCGACGTGACGGTGGAGGTCATGTGCCCATGGTGGACGAGGGCACCGACAGCCGTCGCGGCGGCTGAAGTGTCCGGTTCCCGTCCTGTCGATGACCGCTCCCCGCTGCTAGCTTCGGATCACGGGGCCGGCGGGGGTTCGGCCCTGATTGGGGGGTCCGATGAACAAGGATTGGGAGAGCGCCGTCCCGGCGTTCGGCACCAGGGTCACGTTCACGGGCACGAGGGTGACGTTCCGCTAGGAACCGCCACACCGGCATCCGCGCCCCGACGGGCGCGGATGCCGGTGGTCCTCCGGGGGAAATGATCATCGGTTACCGCCGGGTCGTCGCGGCGTCCGGGCTGGCGAACCTCGGCGACGGCGTCCGGCAGGTCGCGCTGCCGCTGCTGGCCGCGGCGATCACCCAGGACGCCGTGCTCGTCGCCGGGCTCACGGCGGTCGCGTACGTGCCGTGGATGCTGCTCGGCCTGCCCATCGGCGCTCTCGTCGACCGCAGCAGGCCGGAGCTCTTCGTGCTCTGGGCTGCCGTCTCCCGCGGCGTGCTCTTCGGCCTGCTCACGCTCGCGCTCCTGCTCGACGTCCGGTCGATGCTGCTCCTGTACGCCGTGGCGTTCCTGCTCGGCGTCGGCGAGGCGGCCTACGACAACGCGAGCCAGTCGCTGATACCGCGCGTCGTGGAGGACGCGGACCTGGAGCGGGCCAACAGCGCGCTGGTGAGCGTGGAGCGGCTCGGGCAGGACCTCGTCGGGCCCGCCGTCGGCGGCCTCATGTTCGCCGCGGCGGCGTCCCTGCCGTTCGCGGTGAGCGCGGCGGCCCTGCTCATCGCCGGTGTGCTCGTCGCGGGGCTGTGGACGCCCGCACCGGTCGTCGAGGGCCGGTCCACCCCCGGCGCGGGGGACGGTCGGCCGGCGGAGCCGGCGGGGTGGGTGAGCGGAGTGCTGCGCGAGGCAGCGGACGGGATGCGGTGGCTGCTCGGCGCGCGGTTCGTCCGCACGATCATCCTGACCGGCGCGGGCCTCACGTTCTTCACCCAGACCTGGGAAGGGCTGCTCGTCCTGCTCGCCGTCGGCCCCATGGGCACGTCGGAGGCGGCGTTCGGGCTGATCCTCGCGGGCGGTGCCGTCGGGGGGATCGTCGGTGCGATGCTCACCGCGCCGCTCGTGCGCCGGTTCCCGCAGCGCACCCTCCAGGTCGTCGCGCTCGCCGTGGCCGCCGTGGGCAACCTCGTGCTCGCGGCGTTCCCCACCCCGGTGCTCGCCGCCGTGGTGCTCAGCACCACGAGCTTCTCGTTCGCCCTGTGGAACGTGCTGTCCGTGACGATCCGCCAGCGGCTCGTGCCGGCCGCCGTGCTCGGCCGCGTCAACGCGGCGAGCCGGACGCTCTCGATGACGGCAGCGCCGCTCGGCGCGCTGGCGGGCGGCGGGCTGGCGGCCGTGCTGGACCTGCGCGCGCCGCTGTGGGTCAGCGGCCTGGCCCTGGTGGCGGTCACCGCTCTCTTCGTCGCGGCCACCCGGGACGTCGGCGCGGTGCGGGAACGTGAACGTGACTGAGCGACGTCGCGGACGTGTGGAGTCACCCGGACGGGGAAACCGGTCGGCATGAGCAGCCCCTTCTGGCCGTTCGCCGTCCGGCGTTGCACCCGCTGCACGAGAGAGGCCGTCGTCGTGGTGACCTCGGACGACGGCTCCGGAACGGTGGCGGCCTGTTCCGAGCACCTGGAGTGGGTGTTCTTCCTCGGCGTCGACGAGTGGAGCGGGCGTCGCGCGGCGTGACCGGCAGGCGCCCGGCAAGGCACGATGGCCGGGTGAATGTGCCCCAGCCCGCGCTCTTCGGCTCGGTCGACGAGGTCGCCGAGCGCCTTGCCCGCGTCGGCTACCTCGCGTCCACGGCCGTCGCCACCACCGTCTTCCTCGCCGACCGGCTCGGCAAGCCGCTCCTCGTCGAGGGCCCGGCGGGCGTCGGCAAGACCGAGCTGGCGAAGGCCGTCGCCGACACCACCGGCTCGGGCCTGGTGCGCCTGCAGTGCTACGAGGGCATCGACGAGGCCCGCGCGCTCTACGAGTGGAACCACGCCAAGCAGCTGCTGCGCATCACCGCGGGGCAGGGGCGCGAGTCATGGGACGAGACCCGCGACGACGTGTTCTCCGAGGAGTTCCTGCTGCCCCGGCCGCTGCTCACCGCGATCCGGCGCACCGAGCCCACGGTCCTGCTGGTCGACGAGATCGACAAGGCGGACGTCGAGGTCGAGGGCATGCTGCTGGAGGTGCTCTCCGACTACCAGGTGACCGTGCCGGAGATGGGCACCGTGCGCGCGTCCCGGCGGCCGTTCGCGGTGCTCACGTCGAACTCCACCCGCGAGCTGTCCGAGGCGCTCAAGCGGCGCTGCCTGTTCCTGCACCTCGACTTCCCGGACGCCGACCTCGAGCGGCGCATCGTGCTGAGCCGCGTGCCCGAGCTCCCGGAGGCGCTGGTGGACGCGCTGGTGCGCACGGTCCGCACCCTGCGCGGGCTGGAGCTGCGCAAGTCGCCGTCGGTGGCCGAGACCATCGACTGGGGCCGCACGCTGCTCGCGCTCGGCCTGGACACCCTCGACGCCGACGCGGTCCGCGCCACGCTCGGCGTGGTTCTCAAGCACCGGTCCGACGCCGACCGGGCGGCGAAGGAGCTGCGGCTCGACTGAGAGCGGGTGTCGCGGGGGCGGCGAGAACCAACCGGAGACCGGCTCGCCGTCGTCTCGCTCTCCGGGGTCGACGCTGCTCTCGAGTGGGGGCCGGCCTTCCGACGTCGTCTCGGCATGGGCGTCACTGCACGGTCATCGGCGGAGGTCCACAGCGGCGGACCGCACGGATGCCGGAGCGCGGGTCCTGACGCCGGACCGTTCGTCCGCCGGTCATGCCGTCGTGAGCCACTCCTCCACCTGGTCCACCGCCTCGGCCATGAGCTCGCGCGGGGCGCCGGACCCGACCAGGCTCGAGCGGGCCAGCTGGGCCAGCTGTTCGTCGGTCAGGCCCATGCTGTCGCGCACCAGCTGGTACTCGGCGAGCAGGCCGGCCCCGAACAGCAGCGGGTCGTCAGCGTTGAGCGAGCAGCGCACCCCCGCCTCGAGCAGCGCCGGGAGCGGGTGCGCCTCGATCGAGGCCACCACGGCCAGCATCACGTTGGAGGTCGGGCAGACGTCGAGCACCACCTCCTCGGCGGCCAGCCGCTCCACCAGCGCCGGGTCCTCGACCGCCCGCACCCCGTGGCAGATCCGCTGCGCGCCCAGCGCGTCCAGCGCCCCGTAGACGCTCGCCGGACCGGCCAGCTCACCCGCGTGCGGGGCGCAGATCAGGCCGGCGTCGCGGGCGATGCCGAACGCCTCGGCGAACGGCTCCGGCGGGAACAGCGCCTCGTCGGCGGCCAGCCCGAACGCCACCACCCCGGCCCCGGCGTACTTCGCGGCCAGCGTCGCCAGCTCCACCGCCTGCGCCAGCTCGACGTCGCGCAGCGCCGACACGACCCACCCGCACCCGATACCGCGGGCGGCGGCCGCCCGCTCGCCCTCGTCGATGACGATCTCCAACGCCGCCTCGGCCGAGCCGAGCTGCCCGGCGAACCGCGGCGGGTAGAAGTGCGGCTCCACCCAGACCGCGCCGTCGTCGGCCGCGTCGTCGACCACTTCCCGGACCACGCGGCGCAGCTGGGCCTCGGTCGCGATCAGCGCCGACGCCGCCCGGTACTGCAACCCGAACTCGCCGAACGAGGTGTAGCCCCGCACCGGCGGGGTGGCGACTCCGGCGCGCGCGGCCAGCTCGGCCAGCGTGGAGGGCCGCATCGCACCCTCCAGGTGCAGGTGCAGGTGGGCCTTCGGGAGCAGCCGGAGATCGCGGGGCATCAGATGGTGGACCTTCCGTGGAAGACGTCGTCGAGCACACTCGTGTCGATAATGCGTGAAACGTCCGGAAGTGGGGATACGCCGGCCGTGGTACCCGGCGCGCTACCCGAGCGTCACCGGCTCACCCGGGGGCGGGAGGACGAGCCGCTCGGCGAGCCCCGCGGCGGCGAACGCCTCCCGCACCGAGTCCGGCCCCTGGGTGAAGTGCGCCCAGTGCTCGACGTGCAGCACGACGACGTGCCGCGCGTCGAGGATCCGGGCCGCGTCGACGGCGGCATCGCTGGGCAGCGTGAGGAACCCGTCGACGCGCGGGGTCCGCGCCCCGCCGGCGAACAGGACGGCCACGTCCACCGGGCCCGACCGGCGCCCCACCTCCCGGACGACGTCCAGCGAGGCGTTGTCCCCGCTCACGTACACCCGCTGCGACCCGTGCAGCACGAACCCCGTGACCTCACCGACGAGGTGCTCCGTGCCGTCCGGCCCGTGCTGGGCGGGCACCCCGGTGACGCGGAGGCCCTCGACCTCGGCGTCGGTCCAGTTCGGCAGCGCGGTGACACCGGCGAGCCGCTCGGCGGCGGAGCGGGTGGAGAGCACCAGCGGAGCGGACGCGAGGAGCGCCCTGCCGGCGCCGTCGAGGTTGTCGGGGTGCTGGTCGTGGGAGAGCAGCACCGCGTCGAACGGCCCGACGTCCCCCGGCTGCGCCGCAGGCCCCGCGGTCTTCGTGAGCACCCGGTCGCCGATCGGATAGGTCCCCGGTGGATCGAAGGTGGGGTCGAGCAGCACCCGCACCCCGTCGAGCTCGAGCAACGCCGTCGGCCCGCCCACGTAGACGATCTGCACATCGGCAGCCTGCCACGCGGGAGGGCATGATGGGGCGGGTGGAGCCGGCGCTCACCGTTCCCGAGCACGGCCTGCCCGGGCACCTGGTCGACTTCGTCGGCGCGCTGCGCCGCAGCGGGGTGTCGGTGGGGCCGGGGGAGACGGTCGACGCCGCGCGCGTGCTCACCGCACTCGACCTCACCCAGCGCGCCCATCTGCGCGAAGGCCTCGCCGCCGCGCTGCTGCGCCGGTCCGGGCAGCGGGAGGTCTTCGACCCGCTCTTCGACCTGTACTTCCCGGCCGCGCTCGGGGCCGGGGCCCGCCCGGCGGAGGTGCCCAGGGTCGACGACGGCCGGGTGGACGTCGACGCGCTGCGCGCCCTGCTCGCCGACCTGCTGCGCGACGACGACACCGCCGCCCTCGCCGAGCTGGCCAGGGCGGCGGTCGACGCGCTCGGGCGCTCCGGGGCGTCCGGCACCGGGGTGCGCGGTGCGGCGGCGCAGCCGGGCTGGTCGGCCTACCAGGCGCTGCGGGCGCTCTCCCCGGAGACGCTGCTGGCGCAGATCGTCGCCGACCTGCGTGCCGGCGTCGTGGAGGAGGGGTTCACCGACGAGTTGCTGCGCCGAGAGGTCCGCGACCGCATCGCCGCGTTCCGCCGGATGGTCACCGACGAGGTCCGCAGGCGCACCGCGGAGATCCGCGGCCGGGAGCAGGTCGCGCGCTCCGCGGTGCCGACGCAGGTCGAGCAGGTCGAGTTCCTCTCCGCGCACGCCGAGCAGCTCGCCCGGCTGCGGCGCACGGTGCACCCGCTCGCCCGGCGGCTGGCGTCGCGCCTCGCGGTGCGGCGCAGGCGCGCCAAGCGCGGCGAGCTGGACATGCGGCGCACGTTGCGGCGCTCGATGTCCACCGGTGGCGTGCCGATGCGCCCGGCCTACCGCACCCGCAGGCCCGGCAGGCCGGAGCTGGTGGTGCTGTGCGACGTGTCCGGATCGGTCGCCGGGTTCAGCCACTTCACGCTGTTGCTGGTGCAGGCGCTGCGCGAGCAGTTCAGCAAGGTGCGGGTGTTCGCGTTCGTCGAGCGCGCCGACGAGGTCACGCACCTGTTCGAACCGGGAGCCGAGCTCTCCGGCGTCATGCAGCGGGTGCTGCGGGAGGCCGAGCTGGTCACGTTCGACGGGCACAGCGACTACGGCGGTTCCTTCGGCAGCTTCGCCGAGCACTGGGGTGAGGCCGTCGGGCCGAAGACGTCCCTGCTCGTGCTGGGGGACGCCCGCACCAACTACCGCGAGCCCAACCTGACGGTGCTGAAGCGGCTGGTCGGGCGGGCCCGGCACGCGCACTGGCTCAACCCCGAGCCGCGGCGGCAGTGGGGGAGCGGCGACTCGGCCGCGCTGCGCTACGCCGACGTGCTGCCGATGCACGAGTGCCGCACGGCGGCCCAGCTCGCCGACGTGGTGGAGGGCCTGCTGCCGGTGTGACAGCGGTGGCGAGACCGCGCCGGCTCCGGGCCTGCCGCTCGACCGCGTCTACCCGCGGTGCCCGTGCTCGCGGCGCGTCACGGCTTTCGCGCTACGCCGCCCGTGGTCGGGTCCGAGGACGCTTCCCCGCCGACGGACGCTACGGTCGGCCGCCACTGCGTGATGGGGACCAGACCGGGCTCGACCACCTCGAGCCCTTCGAAGCATCGACGGATCTTCTCGGCCGGCGGAGGCGTGTACGGCACGGCACCGGATGCCGCGTAGCCGCCGAATATCTCCTCGACGTTGGGGGTGCTGTCATCTTCGTCCCACAACGCGAGATGGCTGCCGGAGGGCACCCCGGCCATCACCTGCCCCACGACCGACTTCGCCACGTCGTAGTCCCGCGCGTATCCGAGCGAACCCATGAACATGACCGCGATCGGCTCGTCGAAGTTCAACACGCTCTTCGCGTGGTCCAGGACCAGGCCCGGATCGTGGTAGTCCGCGTCGACGTAAGTGGTGACGCCCTCCGAAGTGGTGTTGACCAGCAGCGCCCGCGCGTGCGTCAGCACGATCGGATCGTTGTCGATGTAGATGATCCGTGCTTCGGGTGTGATCGACTGAGCGATCTGGTGGGTGTTCTGCCCCTCCGTGACGGGAAGCCCGCATCCGATGTCCAGGAACTGCCGCATCCCTGCCTCCTGGGCCAGGTACCGCACAACCCGGATGAGGAATTGGCGAGAATCGCGCGCCAGCCGCGCGAAGTCGTACATCGACAGGGCAGCCTGGCCGGCGGCCCGGTCGATCTCGTAGTTGTCCTTCCCGCCCATGAAGAAGTCCCACACCCGGGCGGCGCCCGGTACGTCGAGCCGGATTCGGTGCTCGGAAACCGGTGGCTCCCACGGTTCGGTCACGTGACACTCACTCCTAGCGTCGTCCAACTTTGTGGTCGCTTCAACCTAGCGGAAAGACGGATCAGGCTGGAGGGGGTCCTGTGCGAGGCGATCCGGCTTCCGATGGAATAGTGGTCGTCTCGTCTGAACTTGGGCTGCTGCACTGGTCGCTCGATTGTGGAGACGCCGTGTCACATGTCTGCACGGATGGCCTCGAGGATCGGAGCCGTTCGGCTTGGAGGTTCGACCAACGTGCACAGCCGATCCATCACCGCGAGGTAATACTCGACGTCGCTCCGCTTGTCCAGGTAATGCGCGCTGGCGAGTTGTTCGAGGTAGACGACATCGGGCAACTCGGGGTCGTTGAACCGCAGGATCGCGAAGGGGCCGCCGGCCGCAGGGTGGCCACCGTAGGAGAACGGCACCACTTGCAGCGAAACGTGCGGCAACTCGTTCATCTCGATCAGATGAGTGATCTGGGCGCGGGTCTGCTCCTGCCCGAGCAGTGGCCGCCGCAAGGCGCCCTCGTCGACCACCGCCCACAACCTCGGCGGGTTCTCGCGGTCCAACAGCTCCTGGCGCCGCATCCGCAGCTCCACACGCTGTTCGATCACGGCCTCGTCGGTGTTGCCCAACCTCGTGACCGCGCGTGCGTAATCCTCCGTCTGCAGGAGCCCGGGCACGAACTGGACCTCGTAGTTCCGGATGGCCGAGGCGGCCTGTTCCAGCCCGAGGTAGGTCTCGAACCAGCTGTCCAACAGGTCGGAGTAGCGGTGCCACCAGCCGGGCGAGTTCGCCTCGCCGAGCAGGTCCAGGTACTTGGCCCGCTCCGCCGGGTCCTGCACCCCGTACAGGGTGAGCAGGTCGGCGACGTCGCGCTCCTTGAACCCGACCCGGCCCGCCTCGAGTCGGCTGATCTTCGCCTGGGAGGCGCGGATCTCGTAGGCCGCTTCGGATCGGGACAGGCCCGCGACCTCGCGCCGGCGACGCAGCGCCCCACCGAGCGCGATGCGCCGCGCGGTCGGCCCGTGCCGCAGACCGCCTCTACTGCCCCCGGAGGTGCCAGGTAGGTCGAACGACGCAGCGAACGACCCGGCGTCCGCATCGTCGGGCACGCCGATCATGACCCTCCCTATGGCCAACAGCCCCAAAAGGCGCCCGGCGGACATTACCAGCTTTCGCGCCTGCGCGGATCGGTGGATACGGCGAGTGGTCGAGGCGGCGAGCCGCGCACGCTCGCTGGACGGAATGGTCCGCGGTCCGGCGTGGCGTGTCGTCGCCTGGGCTTCGAGGTCGTCCTGCCCGTCCGGGACGACCGTGCCCCGCGACCGGCGAGGTCACTGCCGGCCGTCAATTCATGATCGCTGAGGCATGATCACGTCTACCGGGGATCGGCATCCCGTTCAGCAGCATCGCGGGTGAGGTCGTCGAACTCCCCGTTCCGGGCGCCGCGCACGAACGCTCCGACAGCAGCGCGACTGCTCACGACCACCGGGCCGGTCGGGTAACGCGAGTTGCGCATCGCGACGTGACGATCGGCGATTTCCGCCAGCTCCACACAATTGCCGTTCGGGTTGCTCGCGCTGCTCTTGCGCCACCGCAGTGGATGGCCGTTGCTCACAGATGGTGACTGCATGTGCAGATGGTTATGCATGCGCACATGCGTCTGCAACTTGCAGCGCCGAGCGGTCGATCTCGGGAGTCGAGAGCGCCATGTCCCGCAAGGCCGTGATCAGCGGACGACGTGGAGGATGGTCTGCTCCGGTGTGACGGCGGTAGCGTGGAGAACGCCCGTTCCCGTCGACGAGGACCCTGCCATGGCGCCGCTCGACACCGCGACCGCGCGTACCCGCCTGCTCGACGCCGCGGAGGAGCTGTTCTACGCCCGCGGGATCCAGTCGGTCGGCATGGACGAGATCCGCACGGGCGCGGGCCTGCCGCTCAAGCGTGTCTACGCGCTGTACCCGGCCAAGGAGCAGCTGGTCGAGGCTTACCTGCAGCGCCGCGACGTCCGGTGGCGGGCTCGGCTCGCGGCGGCCGTCGAGGAGGTGGCGGACCCGCGCGAGCGGATCCTCGCGGTGTTCGACTGGCTCGGCACGTGGTTCCGGGAGCCCGGGTTCCGGGGCTGCGCGTGGATCAACGGTTTCGGCGAGCTCGGGGCGGTGTCGGACGCGGTCGGCCGGCAGGCCAGAGCCCACAAGCGGGCCTTCGCCGGCTACGTCGCGGGTCTGGTCGGCGACGCCGGCCTGCCGGCCGGGCTCGGTCCCCAGCTGGTGCTGCTCGCCGAGGGCGCCATGGTCACCGCCGGCATCCTCGGCACGGACGCCCCGGCCGCGGAGGCGCGCGCGGCGGCGGAGGTGCTGCTCCGCGGGAGTTGAAGGGAGAACGCACGTTCTCTACGCTCCTGGAGAACGCACGTTCTCGACGCGAGGAGATCCCATGGCCGACCGCCCGCCGCTGCCCCCGTTCACCCTCGGAACCGCGAAGCAGAAGGTGCAAGCCGCCGAGGACGCCTGGAACACGCGCGACCCGGAGCGGGTGGCGCTCGCCTACAGCGAGGACTCGGTGTGGCGCAACCGGGACCGTTTCCTGCGCGGCCGCCCCGAGATCGTCGAGTTCCTGACCGAGAAGTGGGAGCGGGAGCTCGACTACGCGCTGCGCAAGTCGCTGTGGACCTTCGCTGGCAACCGCATCGCCGTCCGCTTCCAGTACGAGTGCCGCGACGCGGCCGGCGTCTGGTACCGCAGCTACGGCAACGAGAACTGGGAGTTCGACGAGCACGGCCTGATGGTGCGGCGCGAGGCCAGCATCAACGACCTGGTCATCGACGAGTCCGAGCGGCGGATCTTCGGCCCACGCCCGGATGGCGAGCGCGATCTGGAGATCCCGCTGCAATAGTGGTCGAACTGATGTTCGATTCGAGGTAGCGTGGCGGCATGGCCGCACGCGACCTCGCCTGGCAACCCTCCTTGCTCGACGCGCCCGCGCTCGAGCTCGACCGGTCGTTCGCCGCGCTGCACCGCCGGGAGCTCGCCGAGGGGGCGTGGGTCGACCACGCGCCCGGCTGGTGCCGCGGGGCCGACGCGCTCTTCGCCCGCCTGCTGGCGGAGACGCCGTGGTCGGGGCGCGAGGTGCGCATGTACGACCGCGTCGTCCCCGAGCCGCGGCTCACCCACCGCTGGCGGCTCGACGACGGCCCGGCGCCCCCGACCGAGCTGTGCGAGATGGCCGGCGTGCTGAGCGTGCGCTACGGCGTGCCGTTCACGCAGGTCGGCGTCAACCTCTACCGCGACGGCGCCGACAGCGTCGCCTGGCACGGCGACCGCGTCGCGCGCGAGCTGCCGGAGGCCGTCGTCGCGCTCGTATCCCTGGGTGCGGTGCGCCCGTTCCGGCTGCGGCCGATGGGGGGTGGGCCGTCCGTCGCGTACCTGCCCGGCCCCGGAGACCTGCTGGTGATGGGCGGCTCGTGCCAGCGCACGTGGCAGCACTCCGTGCCCAAGACGCGCGCGGCCGCCCCGCGGATCAGCATCCAGTTCCGCCACGCATACGTCCGCTGATCGAGTGTTCCGTACGTCATGTTGACCGGGCGGCCAGTCAAAGCGCATGATGATGTCATCTCCTCACGAGGGAAAGGGTGAGTCTCATGACCGGGACATGGCATCGGTGGCAGGACTGGGCGGCACTCGTGATCGGTGTGCTGACGGCGCTGTCGCCGATCGTGGTGACCACCGACACCGCCGCCCTGTGGTCGCTGATCGTGTTCGGCGTGCTGATCGCCGTCGCCGCGCTGTGGTCGCTCGCGCAGCCCGGCTCGGTGGCGAGCGAGTACGTGCACGCGGTGCTGGGCGTCCTGCTGTTCATCTCGCCGTGGGTGTTCGCGTACGCCGACATGGCGGGCGCGGCGTGGACGTCCTGGATCGCGGGTGTGCTCACGGTCGCGGTGGGCTTGGCCGCGCTGCCCGCAGCCAACGCCGACCACCGGGGGCTCGCCGGCCAGCACTGATCGGGCAGACCGACGCAACACCACGGAACACCGAGACGGCCGCGGCCAGGGTTGGCCGCGGCCATCTCGCGCGTACAGGATGGGCCGGTGAGGAGCGCATGAACGACGTCGCACCGCCGGAGGAGCCCGCAGCCCGCGAGCGAATCCTCGCGGCCGCCGAGGAGCTCTTCGCCGAGGGAGGCTTCGACGCCACGCCCACGTCGCGCATCGCGGAGCGGGCCGGAGTGCCGAAGGGCCTCGTCCACTACTACTTCAAGCGCAAGCCGGACCTGCTGTCCGCGCTGGTCGAGCGGTTGCCCGAGGACCGCATCGACGTGGCCGCGGTCGTCGTGCCCGGCGACGTCGCGGCCAGCCTGCACCAGCTCGTCGACGCGTTCGACCGGGCGCTCGACTCGTCGGCCGTGCTCTCCCACCTCCTGTGGCGGGAGTCCGACACCCACCCAGCGGTGCTCGACGCGCTGCAGGCGCGCTTCCAGCGCATGGTCGGGCAGATCCGGGACGTCGTCGCGGCCGCGCGTCCGGACGGCTGCCCGCGGGCCGACGTCGACTGCGCGGCCCAGCTGCTCGCCTCGGCGATCAGCTACCGGCACTCGGTGGCGCGGCACGCCGGGGACGGGCAGGAGACGATGCACCGCGAGCTGCGGTTCCTCGCCGACGCGCTGGCCGCCGGAGCCGGCGTGGGAAGTGGTGTCGCTTAGTCTTTGGCGGTGCACCGCAAGATCGGGGTGATGGGCGGGACGTTCGACCCGATCCACAACGGGCACCTCGTGGCAGCCAGCGAGGTGGCGAGCGGGTTCGGCCTGGACGAAGTGATCTTCGTTCCGACCGGGCAGCCGTGGCAGAAGTCCGACCGCACCGTCAGCCGGGCCGAGGACCGCTACCTCATGACGGTCGTGGCCACCGCGTCCAACCCGATGTTCTCGGTGAGCCGGGTGGACATCGACCGTCCCGGCCCGACCTACACCGCCGACACGCTCACCGACCTGCACACCGAGTACCCCGACGCCGAGCTGTACTTCATCACGGGCGCCGACGCGCTCGCCCAGATCCTCACCTGGGAGCGGCTCGACGAGCTCTTCCGGCTCGCCCACTTCGTGGGCGTGACCAGGCCGGGGTACACGCTCGACGACGACCACCTACCGGACGGTGCGGTCTCGCTCGTCGAGGTGCCGGCGATGGCGATCTCGTCCACCGACTGCCGCAGGCGCGTGGCGAACGGGCGCCCGGTCTGGTACCTCGTGCCCGACGGGGTGGTGCAGTACATCTCCAAGCGCCGCCTCTACCGCGACCAGGCGTCCTGACCGGCACGAGTCAGCCGCCCACCGCCGTGAGCCGGTCGGCGTCCGGTGAGTTCGCGGGTGCGGTGAACCGGCTGGGCCACGATGTACCCCGATCAACCCTGACGGCTAAGGGCGCGGGTGGGGGACCGATGATGTCGATGCCGTGCGCGGCCGCGATCTCGGTCAGCCGTGAGACGTCGGGGGTGGCACCGCCCTCGCCTGCGGCCGCCGCGAACCGCTCGAACGCCGGCCCGTGGTGCAGGGTCAGGTAGCGCGCCGCCTCGCTGGTGACGACGAAGCCGTGGGGCCGCCCGGCCGGCAGCACAGCGGCGCAGCCCGCGCAGGCCTCGTACTCCTCTCCGTCCACGACGAGCCGCAGCGTGCCCTCGAGCACGAGGAAGGTCTCGCAGTCGTGGCGGTGCAGGTGCATCGGGCTGCCGTGACCGCGCAGGGCCTCGGTGTCCAGCACGGCGAAGGTGTCGCCGGTGTCCTGCCCGGAGACCCGCACGCGGTACGCCTGGCCGAGGAAGGGGATCGCCCGCTGGGTCTGCGGGGTCGTCACCACCGGCGTGACGATTCGCGACGCGGGGTTCGGCTCGGTACCGGTCATGGGCCGGGAGTCTGCACCCGACGGGCGGTCCACCGCACGCCGACGGCACATGAACCGCGGGTGGCCCGGTTCCTCCGCTGGTACTCAGAACTCCTGGCGCAGCGGGGGGACCTTCGCACTCGTCAGCAGCATCGTGGTGCCGTCGGCCTCCTTGGTCACCTCGATGGCGTCCATGCAGGAGTGGATCATCAGGAGGCCGGGTCCCTCGAAACCCTCGGGCTCGGGCGTCCAGTGCTCACCCCCTGCCACGGCCACGAGGACCCGCCGCCCGCCGTCCGGTTCGGCGTACTGGCGCGCGGCCACCCGCACCTCCGCACCGATTGCCGAGGGGTGGGTGTGCTCCACGGCGCTGGTCACGGCCTCGTTCACGGCCATCACGACGTCGTCGACCTCGCGTGCGGGCCAGCAGAGCGCTCCGAGCCACCGCCGGAACCGCTCGCGCACGACCGAGAGCGACACCGGATCGGCCATGAGCACCATCGAGATCACGTCGTCCGGAGGATGCAGCGGGCCCACGAGAGAGGCTCAGGCCGCAAGGGCCTCGTCGAGGGTGCGGTAGAGCGACAGCACCTCGTCCAGACCCATGGTGCGAATCGGCCGGATCACCGGCCGGGTCGGATCGACGACCACCCGCAGCGGTGCGCCCAGCTCTCGGCCGTCGTCGTGCAGCGCGACGAGCAGGCCGAGCCCGGACGAGGAGAGGAAGTCGACCTTCGTGAGGTCGAGGATCACCGGCCGCTGCGCCGATTCGTGCAGCGCCTCATTGCCGGCCTCCATCAGCCGTCCTCCCGTACTCAGGTCCACCTCGCCCCGCACGACCAGCACCAGGCACCCGTTGCGGTCGTCACGCTCGATCGTCATCAGTTGCTCGGCCGGCGGCACCCCGCCGAGTGGGCCGTTCATGCTGGCGCAGCGTACAGCGGTTGGCATCCGTGTCGTCCGATCGCGGGCCCCCTGTCGTGGTAAGGCGGGTGGACTCGCGCACGACGCGGTGGGCGAGCGCGACGACCTCACGCAGGCCGCGCCGGTCGAGCAACCGCGCGACGTCCCGGGCGGCGGCCGCTGCTACACCGTCTGGCTGCTCCGCCTCCTCGGCGGAAGCGGCGTCCGTGCGGGCGGGGTGCTCGGCCGCCTCGGCGGCCTGCTCGTCGCCGATGGTCGCGTCGGTCGCCTCGTTGGTCGCAGTCATCTGCCCTCGCAGCCCTCGGACGTCCGCACACCGACCCCATTCCCACTTCGCGGGCGCGGGAAACCACCTCGCGCCGGACCGCCTACCCGCGCCGCCGAGCGGGACTGGGACAATGGGTGGGGAGCAGGTGGGCGCGACCCGCCGGGGAAGGGGAACGGGTGACGGCGACCGACGACGCGCTCGACATGGCCCGGGTGGCCGTGGCCGCCGCGGCCGACAAGAAAGCGCAGGACATCGTCGTGCTCGACGTGTCCGACCAGCTCGTGATCACCGACTGCTTCGTGATCGCCTCGGCGCCCAACGAACGGCAGGTGCAGGCCATCGTCGACGAGGTCGAGGAGAAGCTGCGCCGCCACGGCGCGAAACCGACGCGCCGCGAGGGCACGCGCGAGGGGCGCTGGGTGCTCCTGGACTTCGTGGACGTCGTGGTGCACGTCCAGCACACCGAGGAGCGCGGCTTCTACGGGTTGGACCGGCTGTGGAAGGACTGCCCGCGGGTCGCGTTCCCCGAGGCGGTCGTCGACTCCGGCGCATCCACCGATGTGACGGGACCGACCGGGTGAGCCTGCGCAGGCTGGTCCTGATGCGCCACGGCCAGACCGACTACAACGTGAACGGCCGCATGCAGGGGCATCTCGACTCGATGCTCACCGAGACCGGCGTCGAGCAGGCGAGCGCCGCGGCCCCCGAGATCGCCCGGCTGACACCCGACCGGCTGATCAGCTCGGACCTGCGGCGGGCCGTGGACACCGCCGACCTCGTCGCCGCGGCGTGCGGCCGGCCGGTCAAGCTCGACGCCCGGTTGCGGGAGACCCACCTCGGGGAATGGCAGGGCCGCACGGTCGCCGAGATCGAGGACGGCTGGCCCGGCGCGATCGCCGCCTGGCGCTCGGATCCTGGGTGGGCACCGCCGGGCGGGGAGTCCCGCATCGAGGTGGTGCGCCGCTCGCTGCCCGTCGTCGAGGAGCTGGACGACGAGTACGGCTCATCGGGACCGGAGACCACGGTCGTGCTGGTCGCCCACGGCGGCCTGATCGCCGGGCTGGTCTGCGGGCTGCTGGCGCTGCCCGCCACGGCCTGGCCCGCGATCGGCGGGATGGGCAACTGCCGGTGGGCCGCGCTGGCTCGCCGGGACGACCACCCGCGCTGGCGGCTCGCCGGGTACAACGTCGGTGTCGGTACGTGATCGCCCGGCCGTGACGGTGAACGGCCCGGTGCTGCTGGTGCTCGGCGACTCCCTCGCCTTCCACGGCCCGGAGCGGCCCGAACCCGCCGACGACCCGCGGCTGTGGCCGAACGTCGCCGCGGCCGCACTCGGCGCGCGTGCGGAGATCGTCGCGGGCACGGGGTGGACCGCGCGGCACGCGTGGCATGCGCTGATCTCCGATCCGCGGGTGTGGGCCGTGCTCCCGGCCGCCGATGCGCTCGTGCTGGGAGTGGGCGGGATGGACACGCTCCCGTCCCCGCTGCCCACCGCGTTGCGCGAGCTGATCCCCGTGCTGCGGCCGGAAGGGCTGCGCCGCCGGGTCCGTGCCGCCTACCTGCGTGCGCAGCCCGTGCTCGCCCGGACCTTCGCCGCGGTCCTGCCCGGAGGCGGCCCGGTGGCACTGCCCCCGCGGCTCACCGTGCGGTACCTGGAGCGGTGCCGCAGCGCCGTCCTCGCGGTCCGGCCGGGTCTGCCCGTCGTGGCCGTGCTCCCGCCGCCGCACCGCGCCGAGTGCTACGCGTCGCTGCACCCGGGCCGTGCGGCCGGCGAGCGGGCCACCCGGAGGTGGGCCGAGGAGTCCGGGGTGGCGCTGCTCGACCTGCCCGCCCTCGTCACCGACCACGTGCTCGGCGGCCACGGCAACCCCGACGGGATGCATTGGGGCTGGGACGCCCACGCCGCGGTCGGGGAGGCGTGTGCCGGGTTGTTGGGGCGCTAGGCTCCGGCGTCGTGCCCGTCGCCGTCGTCACGGACTCCACCGCGTACCTCCCGAAGGGCGTGGCGGAGGACCAGGGGATCGGTGTCGTCGCGCTCGAGGTCCGGCTGGGCGACCGGGCCGGCCGCGAGGGCATCGACATCGACGCCGCCGAGCTGTCCGCGGCACTCGCCGACCGGCACCTCGACGTGCAGACGTCGCGGCCGGCGCCGGCCGAGTTCGCCGACTGCTACCGCGCCGCGTTCGACGGGGGGGCCGACGAGGTGGTGTCGGTGCACCTGTCGCGGGAGCTGTCCGGCACGTGGGACGCGGCCCGCCTGGCGGCCGAGGAGTTCGGCCTGGACCGCGTGCGCGTCGTCGACTCCCGGTCCACCGGGATGGGTCTGGGCTTCGCGGTGCTGGCCGCGGCCGAGGTCGCCCGGGCCGGGGCGCACGGAGACGAGGTCGCGGCTGCCGCCGAGGCCGTCGCTGCGCGGTGCCGCCTGTTCTTCTCGGTCGAGACGCTCGACCGGCTCCGCCGCGGTGGGCGCATCGGCGCCGCCGCCGCCCTCGTCGGCACCGCCCTTGCGGTCAAGCCGCTGCTGCACGTCGCGCACGGCCGCATCGTGCCGCTGGAGAAGGTCCGCACCACGGCCCGCGCGGCCCAGCGGCTCGTGGAGCTCGCGGTGCGGGCGGCGGGGGACGGGCCGGTCGACCTCGCGGTGCACCACCTCGCCGCGGCCACCCGCGCCGAGGAGGTCGCCGCGCGGCTGCGGGAGCGGTTGCCCCAGGTGGCGCGGTTGCTGGTGTCCGAGGTCGGTGCGGTGATCGGGGCACACGTCGGGCCGGGCCTGCTCGGCGTGGTCGTCGTGCCGAAGGGCTGAACGGGCCCGCCCCGGGCCCGCCGGTGCTCGGCTCCGTGGTCGATCGCTCGTCACGTGAGCTTCTCGACGTGGGTGTTGGCAGCGGTGAGAACGGCGCCGTCGGACCGTTCCACGCGCAGCGCCGGAACCGGGGTGCCGGTGTCGTCGTCGACCAAGACCGAGTGCGGCTCACCAGTCTCGAACGCATGCGCCTCGCCCCACTGGCGCAAGGCCACGATCACGGTGAAGAGCCGCTCTCCGGAGTCCGTGAGGACGTATTCGTGGCGCTTCCCGGACGGAGCGGTCTGCCGGCGCATGACGCCGTGGTCGACGAGGCGGCGCAGCCGGTCGATCAGGATGTTCTTGGCGACGCCGAGGCTGCGCTGGAAGTCGGTGAACGACCGTGTGCCGCCGACGGCATCGCGGAGGATGAGCAGGCTCCACCGGTCACCGACGAGATCCACGGCGCGCGCGACGGGGCAATGAGGGTCGGACCACCCGCTCGACGGCGCGGTGGCCCGGTGTTCCGAGGTGCCTGACGGCACGCGTTCGGGCTCAGTCGGTTGCATATTACTACCTTTGCGCCTACGTTGCTGATTGGTTGCATATTACTACCGATCGGATCCCGGTGCTGCCCTCGACACCAACGCTGCCCACCATCGGCCTCACCCCGTCGCGCCGCCTGTTGCTGGCGGTCCTGTGCGCGGTGTCGGTGGCGAACGTCTACTACGCCCAGCCCCTGCTCGAGCGCGTCGCGTCCGACATGTCGATCTCGACCGGGCACGTGGGCTGGGTGGTGGCCGTCGGACAGGCGGGCTACCTGGTCGGCCTCGCCGCGCTCGTCCCACTGGGCGACTGGCTGAACCGGCGGTGGCTCATCCCGGCGCACCTGCTGCTGATCGCGGTGGGAACCGCGGTGGTGGCGACCGCGACGACCTCAGCGGCGCTCTACGCCGGGATGGCGCTCGCCGGTGTCTTCTCGGTGGTCGTCCAGATCGCCGTCGCCTACACCGCCGCGCTGTCCCCTCCCGCGGAGCGCGGCCGGAACCTCGGGACCGTCACCTCCGGGGTGGTGGTCGGGATCATCATGGCCCGCACCGCCGCGGGGTTCGTCGCTGGCATCGCCGGATGGCGGGGCGTCTACGGGTGCGCCGCCGCCGTGGCCGTGGTCATGGCCGTTCTGACCTGGATGTCGCTGCCCGACGACCAGCCGCGCCCGGGACCGCGCCCGTACGGGCGGGCGGTCGCCTCGGTGCTCGTCCTCGGGGCGACCGACCGGGTCTTCCGGACGCGGGCGCTGATCGCGTTCTTCCTGTTCGCCTCCTTCGGCGTGCTCTGGAGTGGTATGGCCCTGCCGCTGAGCGACGAGCCGTGGCGGCTCTCCCCGGCGCAGATCGGCCTGTTCGGGTTCGCGGGCCTGGCCGGGACCCTCGGTGCCGCACGGGCCGGTCGGTGGGCCGATCGCGGCCGAGCAGGCGCGGTCACGGTGGCGTCGCTGGTCGTGCTGATCGCGTCGTGGTGGCTCATCGGACAGGCCGGGCACGCGTTGTGGCTCGTGGCCGCGGGTGCCGTGCTGCTCGACTTCGCCGTCCAGGCCGTGCACGTCACCAACCAGAACCTCGTCGTCGCCAGGGACCCGGGCTCCAGCAGCCGCACCATCGGGGCCTACATGATCTGCTACTCCCTGGGCTCGGCCCTCGGCGCCGTCACGACCTCGACCCTCTACGAGCGCATGGGATGGCCCGCCGCTTCGGTCGCGGGTGCCTGCTATGCCTGCGCCGCGCTGCTGATCTGGCTCGTCGACCGGGTCGTGCCCGACCGCCGTGCACGCACCGACGTCGACTGAGACCTCGAACGCGTCCCGGTCGGTGCGACGTGGTCCCACGGCAGGCTCCGACCCGGACCGAACCGCGCCCGGCGCCGCTCGGCCGCTGCCTTCCGGGCTTGATCCGCGCCGGCGCTCCTCCAGCCGGCTCCGTGACCACACTGGTCGGTCACGCTCCCGGGGCCGGCGGAGCGCGGGTGCGCCGCCGCCGTATCGACCGCCGACCGTCTGCCGCGGATCCACGACGGCCGGGTGGTCATCCGGAACCGCAGGGATCTCACAGCGTGACCATGTCCCGCAGCTGCGCGAACCGCCGCTCCCCGATGCCCTCGATCTCCCGCAGCTGCTCCACGCGCGTGAACCGGCCGTTGCGAGTGCGCCATTCGAGGATCCGCTGGGCCGTGACCGGTCCGACACCGGGAAGGGCGTCCAGCTGATCGATGGTGGCGGAGTTGAGGTCGACCTTGCCGGCGGGAGCTCCGCCTGCACCCGGCGGCGGGGTGCCGGGCGCCGCAGCCGGGGCTGCGTCCGGTGCAGCCGGAACCCCGACCGCGACCTGCTCGCCGTCGGCGACGCGCCGCGCCAGGTTGAGCGCGGACAGATCGACGCCCGGAAGCGCCCCACCGGCCGCTTCGAGCACGTCGGCGACGCGGGCTCCCTCCGGTACCTCCACCAGGCCGGGCTGGTGGACTTTGCCGGAGACGTTGACCACGAGGAGGGCCGGTGGTGCGGCCGGCGCCGCGGCCGTGGTGGCGGCGGCCGGGACGGGAGCCGCCGACGCGGCGGTCTCGGCCGCCGACACGGTGAGCGCGGGCAGGTCGGGCACCGGCTCCGCCCGTGGCCGCTCGAACCAGACCCCCACGGCCGCCACCACGGCGGCGACCGCCGCCACGAGCGCGAGTGCGGTGGCACCGGGCCGGCCGGGGTCGACACGCGCCCCGCGCCATGCCGTGGGCGCCAGCCGGCGCAACACGGCGCCGATGCGGCCCGGCGGCTCCGGGTTGGGCGCCGGGCGGGGGTGCGGCTCGATGCCGTCCGCTTCGTCGTCCGGCGCCAGGCGGTGCAGCGACCGCCTGGGCCCCGCTCGCGGTGGCGCGTCGCGCAGACCGGCCAACAGGATCGGCACCGTGGGTGGATCGAGCCGGTCACGCGCGGGCGGCACACCTTCCGGCCGGAGCGGCGGCCACACGCCTCCTGCACCCACGGAACCGCCGTTGGGACCACCCTCCGGATCGGGCGACTCGGGCAGGACGAGGAACTCGGATCGCGTCATGTGGCCGACGGTAGGTCCGTGCGAGCGCGGTGGACGGATGTCCTCGTGAGCTGTGGATGGCCGTGGGGCGAGGTGGACAACTCGTCGCGCCACCGGAGGAGCTGTCGGTGCCATCGGCGCACGGCCGGGCCGCATCGATCCACGACCATGCCGAGCCGGTCGGGGCCGCCGGCACGATCACCCCCGCCACCAGGCCTCGATCGGCGCGGTGGGGTCGCTGTGGCCGACCATCAGCCGGAGCGACCGGCGCGTCTCCGGGTGGTCCGTGCCCAGCACGGACAGCCGCCGTCGATCACGAGCGCGAGCAGCGCCAGTGCCCGCACGCGCAGGCCCGTGTGCAGCAGCACGCGGGTGAACGTGAAGGTCCAACGGAGGGCCAGCGGGTCGTACGGCCCGACCATCTTCTCCAGCTGCTTCACGTAGACGTGCAGCGCCACGGCGGCATCGTCGAACCGGCCCGCGTCGATGTGTGCACGCCCGCTTGCTGGTCCACGCGTCCACCGCCCACTCGGCCGTGCCGACGAGGTAGGTGATCGCGAGCCCCACGGCGAGGCACGCCGCCAACCTCCGCATCCACTGCGGCGTGGCATCGACGCCCCCGACCAGGACGGCGGTCCCGACGCCCGCGGCGAACAACACCACCGCGCACACCCCGATCACGACGGCCGCGGGCATCGGCGTCCGGTGCCGGAGCCGGTTCGAGGTCTTCGGTCCTCCGGGGGCCGCAGCCGTGCCGGGTACGACCCGCGACAGAGCGAAACGGTTGGGGTGGGCGGGCGCCGCCCCCCGGTATCCAGCGTGGTGGGGCGGACCGACGGTCGGGGCGGGTCGGTGTGCGGTGGCGGCGAGTTGTCCACCTCGCGGTCCGGCCATCCACAGGTTCGCGCGAGCCACGCCCCCCACGCCCGATCGCTCATAGCGTCGGGCACGTGACGCTCCCCGTCCGCTTTCGGGCCCCCGACCTCGACCCGGTGCGCCGCCCACCCGACCTGCGGCTCGTACCGGCGGCGCTCGCCGTCTGGGCCGTCGTGCTGCTGGGCATCACGCTCGGGCCGGTCGCGGGCGTGGTCGTGCTGCTCGGGTGCGTGCTGCTCGTCGGGATCACGGCGACGCGGCACCGGGGCGCCGCCCGAGCGGGCATGATCATCGCGGCCGGCGGCAGCGCGGCCGCGGCAGCGCTCGTTGTCACCGCCCACACGCTGCTCGTCGTGCAGCACCCGTTGCGCGGCCCCGCCGAGGGAGGTGCCGCGGCCGGGCTGCGGGTCGTCGTCGCCGACGACCCGCGGCCGCTGCGGAGCCCGGGTTACGGGGCCCGGCCCGGCGACGCGAGCCAGGTGCTCGTGCCGGCGGTGCTGCAACGCGCCGAGGTCGGCGCAGCCGGCTGGGCGGTGGGCGGGCGGGTGCTGCTGATCGCACCCGCCGACGGGTGGGCCGCGCTGCTCCCCGGCCAGGCCGCCACCGCCCACGGGCTGCTCGCCCCGGCAGGCCGGCGCGACCTCACGGTCGCGGTGCTGCGGGTCCGCGGCCCGCCGGGGGAGGTCTCGGCGCCGCCGTGGTGGCAACAGGCGGCGGGCGGGCTGCGGGCCGGGCTGCGAGAGGCCGCGGGCGTGTTGCCGCCCGCGCCGGGCGGGTTGCTGCCCGGCCTGGCGATCGGCGACACGACCCGGCTCACCCCCGAGGTCGAGGCGGACTTCCGGGCCGCGGGGCTCACCCACCTCCTCGCGGTGTCCGGGGAGAAAGCACGTCAGACACGTGTGTTGCCAGACCACATACCTCGCGATCACGCTCATCGCCACGGTGGCGCTGGTTCCGTCCGTGCCCGACACCGGCGGCGGCCTCGCCGACGGCCAGGTCAGGTACGCCTTCGCCCCACGGGTGCTCGCCGTGCTCGCCCTGTGCGCACTGGTGTTCGGGGCCGCCTTCGCCGCGCTGACCTACATCGTGCCGTTCCTGCAGGAGGTCACCGGCATATCCGGCGCGCTGATTAGCGTGTTCCTGCTCGCCTACGGCGTGGCCACCGCGGTGGGCTCGTTCGGCGGCGGCCGGTTCGCCGACCGGGATGCCGGGCGCACCCTCATCGTGGCGGCCGTCGGCGCCACGGGATCCTTGGCCGCGCTCCACCTCTTCGGCACGAGCCCGTTCCTCGTGGCGCTGCTCCTGCTGGCACTGGGTGCATTCGTCATGGGCAGCGGGCCGTCCCTGCAGTACCGCGTCGTCGCCCTGGCCGGCCCGGGCGGCCGGCTGGCGGGTCCGGTGGTGGTGGCCTATGAGGCGGGCCCCACGGGGTTCGGGCTGGCCCGGGCGCTGGCTGCGGCAGATGTGCGGTGCGAGGTGGTGGCGCCTTCGAAGATGGAGCGCCCGCCCGGAGACAAGGTCAAGACCGATCGCCGCGATGCCGAGCGGCTGGCTCGGCTGCTGCGCATCGGTGAGCTTCCCGGGGTTCGGGTGCCTTCCGAGGCCGAGGAAGCAGCCCGTGATCTGGTCCGGGCCCGTGAGGATGCTCGCGGCGGGCCGTCGCCCAGCGTCGTGCGCGCGGCGGCGATGGCGGCCGTCGTGCTGCTCGCGCTGGCGATGGGGCGGGGACGGTCCGCGGTCCCCGCGCTGGCGGCGGCGGTGCTGGTGCTGCTGCTGGCCGATCCGGCGCTCGCCGTCGACCCCGGGTTCGCGCTGTCGGTGCTCGCCATCGCCGCGCTGGTGCTGCTCGCCCCGGGCTGGTCGGCCGCCTTGCAGCGGCGCGGCGTGCCGCGGTGGGTGGCGGAGGCGCTCGCCGTTCCGGCGGCGGCGTTCCTCGCCACCGCCCCGCTGATCGCGGGGCTGAACGGACAGGTCAGCCCGGTCGCGGTGGTCGCCAACCTGCTCGCGGTGCCCGCCGTCGCCCCGGCCACGGTGCTGGGTGTGCTCGCCGCGGTGGTCTCGCCGCTCGGTGCGGTGCCGGCGCAGGCGTGCGCGTGGGTGGCCGGGCCCGCCGTCTGGTGGCTGGTGCTGGTGGCCGACCGGTCCGCGGCCGTGCCCGGCGCGGTGCTCGGCTGGCGCGACGGGCTACCGGGCGCCGTCCTGCTGGGTGTGCTGGTGCTGGGGCTGCTGTGGTTCGGTCGGTCCCCGCGGTGGCGGGCGCTGCTCCTCGCAGTCGCACTGGGGCTCGCACTGGTGCTCGTGCCCACCCGCGTCGTGCCGCCGGGGTGGCCGCCTCCCAGGTGGGCGGTGTTCGCCTGCGACGTCGGTCAGGGCGATGCGATCGTGCTCGCCACGGGCCGGCCCGGGTGGGTCGTCCTGGTCGTGCTCAGCCACCTGCACGCCGACCACGTCGGCGGGCTCGCGGGCGCGCTGCGCGACCGCCCCGTCGGTGGCGTGGCGGTCGGCCCGGTGCGTGAGCCGGGGTGGGCGTTGCGCGAGGTCGCCGGCACGGCGGCGGGTGGCGGTGTCCCGCTGGTCGGGCTCGCCGTGGGCAGGCGGCTCGAATGGCCTGCGCTCACCATCGACGTGATCGGTCCGCAGCACCCCGCCGCGTTCGTCGACGGCGACGACGGCTCGGCGGTCAACGACGGCTCGCTGGTGCTGCGCGCCCGCACCCCCGCGGGCACCGTGCTGCTCACCGGCGACGTGGAGCTCGCCGCGCAGGCCGACCTGCTCGCGTCCGGAGCCGACCTGCGCGCCGACGTGTTGAAGATGCCGCATCACGGGAGCCGGTACACGTCGGTGGCGTTCCTCAACGCCGTGTCTCCGCGTGCGGTGCTGGTCAGCGTGGGCGCCGGCAACGGGTACCGCCATCCCGATCCGGGCCTGGTGGGCGGTCTCGAGCGGGCCGGCGCCGCGGTGCGTCGCACCGACCTCGCGGGCGATGTCGCCGTGGTCGGCAGCTCGGCCGCGTCTCGAGCTCGTCTCCCGCGGCTCACCGCTGCCGGCGCCGCGATGAGGACGGCGGGTGCGGGTCGGCTGGGTGTCGAGGAGGCTGGCCTTCATGACCACAGTCGCTGCAGCACGATCCGAAGCTGGAGGCCGCTGGTGCCGCCCGTGCGCAATTGATCAGCTAGATGAGATCACAAGTTGCATCCATACTTGGTGAAGTGGATGCAATGCTAGGCTGGGATCGCGTTGTCGAGCGAGTCCGGTCCAGAGGTGAGGTGTCATGGGCGCGCGAGGTCCGGGTCCCGGCGACTGGTCTTTCGAGTCCACGAGCGCAGGCAAGGGTCGTACCTCCAGCGTCGCGATCGCGCAGGCACTGCAGCGCCGAATACTGACCGGGGAGATCGCGGTCGGGTCGTGGCTGCGCCACGAGGCCCTCGCCGCGGAGTTCGGTATCAGCCGTACTCCGATACGCGAGGCCCTGCATGTCCTCCAGGCGCGAGGGATCGTCACGATCGTCCGGAACCGTGGCGCCCGCGTGAACGGTCATTCGAGCCGCGACATCCGCGAGCTCGGCGAGGTGCGGTCCGAACTGGAGGGCTTCGCCGCCCAGCTGGCGGCCGAGCGCATCACGGACGAGCAGCTCGAGCAGCTTCGCGGTTCCTGGCGCGGCTTCCGCGATGCGATCGAGGAGTTCGTGCAGAAGCCGAGCCAGGAACGCGACGCGGAGACCGCTGCGCGATGGGTCGCGGCGAACGACGAGTTCCACAACCTGATCCTCGAGGCGTCCGGCAATCGGCAGCTGCGGGTGAGCATCCAGGAGATCCACCACCGGCTGCCGCCGAATTCGTCGTACCTCGCCTACTCGGGGCGGGAGAGGCTCCTCCGGCAGAACCTCGCGGAGCACGACAAGATCGCCGAGGCCATCGGCCGGAACGACGGTGCCACCGCCCGCCGCCTGATGACGGCCCATATCCGGCGGGCGGTCATGGCAACTGTGGACTGGATGGAGGGGAAGGGCCTCCTGCGGGATGGCGCGGAACCCGACGAGCCACTGGCCCGCTGAGGCGGCCGCGGCGTCGCGGCCGCCGGTCAGACGTGTTCCTCGATCCAGTTGCCGATCGGGTACTCGGCCACCACGGGTGCGTCCTGCTGGCAGTGTGTGCTGCCCGGGCGGCCGGAGCGGAAGACCATCAGCTCCTTGTCGGTGCTGCCCGCGGCGGCGACGAGCCGCTCGCCGTTGGCGACGCCGACCAGCGGATCGTCCTCCCCATACGCCGCGAGCAGCGGAGCCCGGATGTCCACGGCGAGATCGCGCACGTGGAAGTCCGCGAGCACCGCGAGGGCCTCGGCCACCGAGGTGGTGCCGGTGATCTCGGTGTACAGGCGGGTGAGGAACGCGACCCCGGGATCGTCCGGTGGGGCTTGCTCGATGCGGGCAGCGACGGTGCCGCCGAAGTCGAACGGGCCGCTGCACACGACCGTGGCACGCAGGCGTCGCTCGCGGGCCGCGGCGCGCGCTGCGTAGTAGCCGCCGAGGCTGTGCCCGATCAGCCCGATCCGGTCGGGGTCCACATCGGCCCGCCCGCGGAGCTGGTCGACGCAGGCGGAGACGGCCACCTCGAAGTCCGGCCGGGCCACCACGCCACGCCGGAGCGCCTCGCCCTGGCCCGGCCCGTCGAACACGAGAACCGCGTAGCCGCGATCGCACAGCGCGCGCCCGACGGCGAAGTACATCTCCTCGGCGGCGCCGTCGGTGCCCCCGATCACGATCACCGCCGGTGCCTCGGATCCAGTGGCTCGGTTCGGACTGCAGAAGTAGCCGGGTAGGTCGCCACCGGCGAACGGGATGTCCACGGGCTCGATCGGAACGGGGTGCAGTTCCGCCGCCGCCCGGAACGTTCGCCGGCGCCCGTCCAGAGACTCGAGCGATCGGCGATCGGATGGCATGAGGAACGCGGCGGCATTGCGGTGGTACATGCTCGAGCGCCACAGCACGTCGCGGGCGGCGATCGGGTGTGTCTTCGTCACGGCCTCGCCGTCGGCCTCCAGGCGGACCGCGAGCTCGTGGAAGGCGGCGTACCAGCCGTGGTGGTCGCCGGACGCGACGTCGGCCACCGCGGACGATGCCTCGATCAGGTCGGCACCGCCACGGCCGGCCAAGGCGATGAGCCTTCGCAGCTGGGACGACCAGAGCGGGTTGTCCACCCAGAAGGGTCCGGTTCGGTTGTTGCTCATGCAGTCGTGCCTCCGTCACGGGCGCGTGATGGCGCCGCGGTGGTCCGGTCTCCGGTCAGTCGCGGACGGGCCAGGGGTTGCGGCCGGGAAGGAGCAGGTGTCCGGCATCGATGGGGAGACCGATGCCGGTGATGAAGGCCGCCGCGTCGGAGCACAGCCAGGACACCGCCTTCGCCGTGGCCGCCGGCGGGAGGGCACCGGTGTTCGGCAGCAACGTCCAGTGGTGGACCGCGTTCAGGTAGTCCTCGCGGGTGCCGTCGGGCTTTCCGCTTGCGCGGCTCCAGCCGGCGGGGTGATCGTTGATCTTGGTGTCGGTGGTGCTCGGCAGAACCGCGTTGACGCGCACCCCGTAGCGGGCCAGTTCCAGCGCTGCGGTCTTCATGAGCCCGATCACGCCGTGCTTGGCCGCGACGTAGGGCGCCGAGAAGGGCGAGCCTTCCTGCCCGACGTTCGACGAGGTGAAGACCATCGTCCCACTGCCTTGCGCGATCATCTGGGGGGCCACGGCCTTGGCGCTGCGCCACACGCCCTCGAGACAGACTCCGATCTGGTCGTACCAGGCGTCGTCGGTGGTCTCCCACAGTGGCCTCGTCGACCAGTCGTAGATCCCTGCGTTGGCGACGAGCGCGTCGATGCGGCCGAGCTCCGCGACGCCGGCGGCGACGACGGCGTCCAGCCCGGCCTGGTCACGCACGTCGGCGACCCGAGCGACGCAGCGGCGACCCTCGGCCTCGACGAGGGTCCGCGTCGTCTCCAGGTCCTCCTTGGTGGCCAACGGGTACGGGACCGACTCGATGTCGGCGGCGATGTCGCAGACGATCACATCCGCGCCTTCGCGCGCGAACTCGAGGGCGATCTCGCGGCCCATGCCACGGCCACCGCCGGTCACGAACGCGACCTTCCCGTCGAACTGCCCCATGTGCGTGTTCCTCCTCCTCATCGCGTTCCTGCTCATCGACCGACGGCGTAGCCCTGCATGCCGCGCGGGTTGGCGGCAGCCCAGACGACGCCACGTGCCGGATCGCGCCCGGCGGCCGAGAGGCGGCCGAGCGCCCAGTCCCCGGCGAGGGTCACCTCGTGCCCGCGCCGGCGCAGCTCTTCGACCACCGTCGTGCCGATGCGGTCCTCGACGACGGCTCCGTTCGGCGTGCGCTGCCGGGGCCAGAACGAGCTCGGCGCGGACGTCGTGTGGAGGGCGGGGGCGTCGATCGCCTCCTGCGGGTGGTAGCCGCCGACGATGGTCCGCAGGAGGTACAGCAGCTGCCACTGGTCCTGCTGGTCCCCGCCGGGGGACCCCATCGCGGCGACGGGCTGGTCGTCGCGCAGCACGAGGGTCGGGGTCAGGGTGGTGCGGGGGCGGCACCCCGGAATGAGGGTCGAGGGCAGACCCTCCTCGAGCCAGGTCATCTGCAGCCGGGTGCCCAGCGCGAAGCCGAGAGCGGGGACGACCGGCGAGGACTGCAGCCAGCCACCCGACGGGGTGGCCGAGACCAGGTTGCCCCAGCGGTCGACGACGTCGAGGTGGCAGGTGTCGCCCCGGGTCTCGCCCGTCACCGTGACGGTCGGTTCGCCGATCGATCCGAGCCCGGCGAGCGTCGGTGCGTCCGCGACCTCCTCCGCGAGGGATGGGAGCCGAGGTTCGCGGCCCGCGAGACGGCCTGGTCGCAGCTCGCCGGACGCGGTCTGGCCGATCAGCGCCCGGCGCTGCGCCACGTACTCGGGATCGAGCAGATCGGCGGTGCGGACCGCGGGGCCGAGGCTCTCGCCGAACCACGCCTCCCGGTCCGCCAGCGCGAGCTTGGTCCCCTCGAGGATCAGGTGCGCACCGGTGCCCCGCAGGATCCAGGTCGTCGTCGTCGAACCCGGCGAGGACGGCCAGTGCCTCGAGCAGGGCAGGCCCCTGGCCCCAGGCCTCGGTCTTGGCGATCCGGTGTCCGCGGAACTCCCCGATCGCGGGCTCGGTGACGCGGGCGCGGTACCTGGCCATGTCGTCACCCGTGAGCACGCCCGAGAGATCGGTACCGGTCGAGTGCCGGTGGGGGACCGCGCAGAACTTCTCGATCGCCTCTGCGACGAACCCCTGCGCCCAGGCGCTGCGCACCGCGTCGATCCGGGCGGCACGCGTGGGTCCGTGCGCGGCGGCGCACAGGTGCTCGAGCGTGGCTGCCCACGCCGGGTTGTGGAGCAGCCGTCCCGGAGCCGGTGGGCGCCCGCCGGGCATCCAGAGGTCTGCCGAGTCGGGCCAGTGGTCGCGGAACAGCGCCTCGACGGTGGCGATGGTCTCGCACACCCGGGGTGCGGCCGGGAACCCGTGCCGGGCGTAGCCCATCGCCGCCGCGGCGACGTCGTCGACCTCCCACGTGCTGTGGTCGCGCAGGAGCAGCAGCCAGCCGTCCACCGCGCCGGGGACGGCCGCGGCCAGCGCTCCGGCGCCGGGCACGCGGTCGAGCCCCATGGCGCGGTAGCGGGCCGCGGAGGCGCCGGCCGGGGCCCACCCCTGCCCGTCGAGCACCCGGGGCGTCGCATCGGCCGCCGTGGTGAAGATCGCGACCAGGTCGCCGCCGGGTCCGTTCAGATGCGGTTCCACGACCTGCAGCACGAGCCCGGCGGCAACGGCGGCGTCGAAGGCATTGCCGCCACGCTCGAGCACGCCGATTGCCGTCCCCGACGCCGCCCAGTGGGTCGACGCGGCCATGCCGACGGTGCCCTCCAGCGTCGGGCGGGTGGTGAAGGCCGGTGGTGCGCTCAACCCGGATCTCATCGTGCGGTCCGAGGCGACGCCGTACGGACGGGCTGCTCGTGGTCCGGAACGGTGGCCACGGCGTCGGCCGGTGGAGGCGCTGCAGTGCGGCGGAGGTCGCTGCGGAAGCTTTCGCGGGTGAGGGCCGCGGCGACGACGGTGATCAGGCCGGCGCTCATCATGTACAGGGAGATCGGCCAGGTGGCGCCGCCCGACCAGGCCAGCAGCGCGGCGGCGACGAAGGGGGCGATACCGCCGCCCACGATTCCCTCGAGGTTGTAGCTCAGCGAGGTACCGCTGTAGCGGACCGTCGTCGGGAACATCTCCGCGTAAATGGTGCCCTGCACCGCGTACGGGACCATGCCCGCGACGGCGTACATCAGCACGACCGCAGCGATCGTCCCGGCAAGCGACCCGGTGTCGATGAGGGCGAAGAAGGGGAAGGCGAGGACGATCCCGAGCGCGGTGCCGACGAGGTAGATCCCTTTCCGGCCCACCCGGTCGGAGACGATGCCGAACGTCGGGATGAGCACGACCGATGCCGCGGCGGCGACAGAGACCGCGAGGGTCGCCCAGGTGCTGGTCCCGCCGACCTGGTTCACGATGTAGGACACCGTGAACGTCGTGACGATGTATCCCTGGACGTCACCCGCCAGCCGGAGCGCGACGCCCTGCACGACCCGACGCCAATGGTCCCGCAGCAGCTCGACGACCGGGATGCGATGTTCGGCGCTCCGTTCGGCACGCTCGCGGGCCTCGGCGAAGACCGGGGTCTCGGCCACGCGCAGGCGTACCCAGAGCGCGACGACGAGTAGGACGGCGCTGGCGAGGAAGGGGACGCGCCACCCCCAGGACAGCAGGTCCTGCTCCGGCAGCAGACCCACGAGTGCGAAGGCCCCGGTGGCCAGCAGCAGCCCGAGCGCGAGGCCGACCTGCGGGAAGCTCCCGTAGAACCCGCGCTTCCTTGGGGGCGCATGCTCCACCGCCAGCAGGACGGCGCCGCCCCACTCCCCGGACACTCCGAGGCCCTGCATCATCCGCAGGACGACGAGCAGGACGGGAGCGGCGGCACCGATCGTCTCCGGACTGGGCACGAGCCCGATCAGGAAGGTGCTCGACCCGGTGAGCAGCAGGCTCACGACCAGCAGTGTCTTGCGCCCGATGCGGTCGCCGAAGTGGCCGAACACCATCGCCCCCAGCGGGCGGACGAAGAACGCCACGGACAGGATCGCGAACGAGGCGAGCGTGCCGGCGGTACCGGACAGCGTCGGAAAGAAGATCTTGCCGAACACCAGCGCGGATGCGGTGCCGAACAGGAAGTAGTCGTACCACTCGATGGTCGTGCCGACGAGACTGGCCACCGCCACGCGCCGCAGCGCACGGGCGTCGGTGGGCGTCACGAGACGTGCTTCCGTCAAGGGAAACCTCCCGGTTGGAACTACCGAGGACGAAGCCGTCCCGGCGGGAAGAGGGCGCGGACGACCGGGCAACCGTGACGTGTTGCATCCGAAAAGTCAAGACTGGATGCAATTGCCCGAGGACTTGCCTTTGCGGCACGTCACTGATTGGATGCAATCCTACCGCGCAGGATGCAATCCATCGACGCTGATCTCCGCCGAGGAATCGAGGCCCCGTGACCGACGAACCGCCCGCCGCCTACCCGGCCACGCCCGGTGACACGCTCGTCTTCGAGAACGATCGCGTCCGGGTGTGGTCGATGTCGCTGCCGCCGCACGGGATGTTCGACTACCACCAGCACGTCCACGACCACGTCATCCTCTGGCCGGACGCGGGACGGGCGGAGGCGCAGGAGCTCGGGGACCCCGAGTGGTCCATCTCCCAGACGGCCGAGGCGGGGTTCGTCGCCTTCAAGACGGTCGGGAACTCCGGCCCTCTCGTGCCGCATCGCATCCGCAACCTCGAAGACCGCTCGGTGACCCACTACATCATCGAGCTGATCAGCGAGCCGTCACCGAGCGCGGGACCGCTGCCCACCGTCACGAACGATCGCGGCAGCCAGGTCGACGCCCGGTTGAGCTGAGTCGTTGTCACCGCGCGGCTCGCGTTCGCCGCAGGCGTCGCCCTCGGGACGAGAGCTGCTCAACCGTCAGGTGGCGCCGAGCGGGGCAGAACTACCGTCACGACCGTGCCCGCGCCCACCGTGCTCTGCACATCGAGGGTGCCGCCCATCGCCTCGGTGAGGCCCCGGGCGAGCGGGAGCCCGAGCCCGACACCTTCCTCGGAGTCGGCGCCGAGCCGATCGAACGGGGTGAAGAGGCGGTCGAGGTGCTCGGCCGCGATGCCCTGCCCGGTGTGAGGACGAGTGGCAGCGCGTTCGCCGCTGTCCCGGTGCACCCTACGAACAAATAGTTGTTCGGAGGCGGCCTCGGCGGCGTGCTGGGCGAGCTCGGCCTCCACGCGCCTGCGCCGTTCCCGTTCGGCTGCCCGCCTGCCCGTGATGTAGTGGTGCGGCCACATCGCGGCCTTCGAGGGCATGCGGCTGGCGGTCGACCACCTGGCCGGCCTGGGTCATCGGGAGATCACGTACGTCGACGGCGGGTCGGGTGCCATCGCGACCGCGCGCGGCGGGCATATCGAGCGGCGATGCGCCGTCGCGGACTCGGCGATGGGATCCGGGTCATTCGCGGCGGGGACAGCGTCGACGCGGGCGTGGCCGCGGCCAGGCTCGTGCTGGAGGGGGAGCGGCGGCCCACGGCTGTGATCGGCTACAACGACGACGTCGCGGCCGGCCTGGTCGAGTCTTTCGGCTCCGCGGGCATCGGGGTGCCCGGGGACATGTCGATCGTCGGATGGGACGACAGCCCGGTGGCGCGCCTGCCGCACCTGAACCTCACCACGGTGCACCAGGATCCCGTCGAGATGAGCCGGCTGGCGGTCGAGCGCAGTGTCAGCCGGCTTCGGGGCGAAATGGTCGGTGAGCGAGAGATCGTCCTCTCGCCTGGCCTGGTCGCTCGTACCTCCCCGCTGGCGTGGTGTTTGACGGCTGGCGCGTGATCTTCCTGGTTGGTTAAGCGTTGAGCGCCGGTGCGCGGCAGGCTCAGATCCGGCCGGAAGTGAAACCCTCCGACATGCAATCGTGACCTAGCCTGGGTCGCGTGGCACGATCGGGTCACCTCCTTGCCTACCGGCGCATGCTGGTGAGGAGCCAGGATCTCGCGGTTTGACACCTCCAGTGTGCCCCTGCCCGACGCGCGCCGTGCCGAGTTTCCGACCAGCCGCGCCGCTTCAGTCAGGGTCGGCAAATGATCGTTTCCCGACGTCGTGCTGCTCGACGCCGCCGAGATCGGCCGCGCTGCAGGCCGGGCTCCGGGCGCCTTCACGGCGGCGGTCTCCGCACGATGCCAACCTGATCAGGATGCGAAACCCCTACCAAGTACGGCCGTACTCGGTCAGCTCAGGACCCACTGATACCGGCACGCGTACTCGCCCGGTCCTCGGAATCGCACCACGGTCGACGGCATCGTCAGGGAGCCGCTGAACGTGGAAGTCCTCGAGGGCACCTGCACCTCGATCGTCCTCGGGATGAAGGCGATGTCCTCCCACAGGCTGCCGAGCCAGGCGACGAGCTTGTCAACGGCGTAGCCGACGGCCAACCCGATCAGCACACCGACCGGACCACCGGCGGCACCGCCGATGGCGGCCCCCAACAGTGCGGCCAAGCTGGTCTTCACCTCCGCAGCGATCTTCTTGACGACCTCGTCGATGATCTTCTCCATGCCGCCGCCGTCTCGTTCAACGAGGACTAGGGTCGCGAACACTGCACGTGGAAACGTCAACCCCCCTCTCAGGCTGTAGCTGAAGATGGATTTCGGTGGCTTGAAGTCCCTCACGTCCCCGTCGTCCCAGTTGCCCCCGAGGTCAACGGACCCGATCTCCGCCGTCCGTCCGTCGGTGTCAAATCGCACACCACCTATGCTGATCTCGTCGGAGCCGGCCTCTGTGCCGAACCAGCCGTTCGTCTCGTCAATACACGCCACCCGAATGAACTGCAGCGCAATCTTGTCGTGGACCACCGCCCCCGCCGGCGCAGGTGCTTGCGCCGCGGGAAGGAGAGTTGTAACGAAGTTCCTCAGATTGCGCAGTTCGGGTTCCGTCATTTTGATCATTGGAGCGGCTGGGAGAATCGCGGCGGGTTCCGTCGCGTCGATGCCCAGAACACTTTGAGACCGCTTGCGGAAGGAGGCGGTCCTGAGTAAGGCGTCTGCTTTTGCCTCCCCGCGAACCTTCGCCTCATCAGGGATCTGAGCGAAGCGCTTGCTCAGCAATTCCTCTTCTGATCCTTTAGTCCACTTTTCTTTCACTCGTGGATCATGTGCTGCTGCGACACGTAGAGCCGCAGATTGCCACTTAAACACGATCGGTTGAACGACCTTCATTAGCTCTTCGGGTATTGCGTCTGTGTCTACATGGCGTACGGTGATGTCTTCGGACATGATTTCTCCCGCAAAATGGCCACAGTGAGCCGATGTGCGTCGAGGGGGTCATCAGCCTACTGAATCGCCCTCGGGCCGACTGAATCGCCCTCTGAGGCAAGTCTAACCACAAGGACGATTTAGAATTCTTTTGAGATCTGCTGACCACGTCCTTATCCTTTGCCCAAAAATGGGCTCCTCAATCCCTTTTCATTCCATCGTCGGGCTCCGGCCTCTCCCGGATCGGCCGTGCCAGCATGGTTGACCGTTTCCTGGCGCGGTATACGGAGAAGCACGTACGAGGCCCACCTACCGGCGCTTCGGCTGCGCCGGGGTCAGCCACCCCGCGACCGGCCCGACCTGCACGTCGATCGGCCACATGTCCCGCCGTGGACGAACCCGCCGCGCTGGAGCCGATGTGTCGAACGGAGTGCTTGCGGTTGCCCCGTTTCGCGCTGGCGGCTGGGCCAGGAGCCGTGCCGGATCGGCTGGTCCCGCGGGCGGATGGCGCAAATCACCTCGGTGGTTCCTCAGGCTGCTCCATCAGCGCCGCGCAGAGACCATCCTGTTGGGCATGCAGCCGCAACGCCGGGATGCTGCGTGGCTCGACCTCGTGGCCGATCTGGTGGCCGCGCCCCTCACCAAGTGGCCGCACGACGAGGTGGCGCGGCTACTTGTCGAGACCTTCAACGCCCCAGCCGCCTGCTTCTACTCCGATACTGTTCAGGAAGGCGTTGAGCAGCGAGGGTGGCCGCCGGAGCACTTCGCCGGGCATCTCGAGGAGGCCCTCTACTGGGGGGAGCATTACGCTCCGACCGAGCATCCAATTCTGCGCTACTACCGCGCCACCGGGGACATTCGCTGCATGCAGGTCGTCGACGTCCCAACCGAAATCGCCGAACGACGCGTGCTGGCGGCCTGGACCGAGCGGGGCAGGCGATGGGGTGGAGTGCAGGCCCAGCTGTCGTTTCCGGTGCTCTTCTCGCCGAGTGCCCGTCGGTCGTTCATCGTCGGTCGGGGCGACCTCTACAGCCCGGCGGAGATGCGGCTGGCCCACCAGTTGCAGCGGCTACTCACCGGCCTCGACCGGCAGATCTCCGCTTTCTCCTGCTGGGCCGAACGTAACGGGCCTCCGGCGGAGGTCGTCACAAGCCTGCATCTCACCCCGCGTGAACTCGCAGTGCTCGACCTGGCGGCGCACGGCCTGACCGCAGCGGCCATTGGCCGCCGGCTCACCATCGCCGAGCGGACGGTGCTCAAACACCTCGAGCACATCTACAGCAAACTCGGCGTGGGCAACCGATTGGCCGCCGTGCAGCGCGCCCAGCGTGTCGGCCTGCTCAGCCCGCCCTAGCCGGAGACCCGCGCAACCACGACTGCCGGCCGCGCGCTCCGCGCCCAGGCCGAGGGCAACGGGATGGACGACGCCCCCATGCTTGACGTCTAACGGCCTCACGGCCCGGCCACCGGCCGGGCCCTGGGCAGGCAGGCGCCTGTCCGATGTGTCGTATTACCGGATAATGCAGGGAATCCCGGGGTAATAGCCGCTAGGGTCGGCGACGTGACGTCCGAGCCCGGCCCGCCCGGCACCGCCCCGGCCCGCCTCGATCTCGCCACACCGCGGACGGTGTCCCGCGGACTCGCGCTGTTCGGCTTCGACTGGCAGCCGACCGTCGGTGACCCTCCGGACGAGCCGGGCATGTACGCGTGGATCATCGGGCGCGGGGCCACCACCTCTGAGAAGCTCGACCGCCCAATCGCGTATATCGGCATCGGTGATCGGGTGGAAGGAGTGCGGGGGCGGCTCCGGGACGAGATGAGCTGGGTCAGCCCCAGCCACGCTCATCTGAACGGCCGGGCGATGCTGGCGCTCGAAGGTGAGCCGCTCGCCGGCACGGTGACCTATGACCCCGCGGCCGACCTCGGCTGGGTGGAAGCAGCGCTGTACTGGAGCAAGCCGAACATCGTCTCCGGAGTGCGCAGCTGGATCACCTCCGCACGGCCCTCCGAACTGCGCCAAGGCCGAGGTCCTGGCCGTGCGCATAGCCGGTCAGGTCGGCGACTGCGCTCCTCCCGTGAACTGCCAGTTAACCAATGCGTGGGCCAGCCGAGAGCCGTACTTCTGGGCTGGCGTCGCTGCTGCACAACGGCTCAATGAGCTGACCCCGTGACCGACACGGAAGGGAGTGACCGGCGCGAGGTCCGGGCGTAGAGCCGCTTGTACCTGCCGGCCAGCTCCGACCCGCTCGAGCTGGCGGCGCGCGGCCGGCGGCACGCCGGGCCGCCCAGCTGGGGATAGGGACGGTGTCGGGTCGCCCGTTGTCCGCGGTAGATGCAGCGGACCAGGTGCGTGCGGTCGGGCCGCGGTGCGGCGGGTCGGCCGCAGCCCTCGCCTGCACTGGCCGACGACAGGCTCACGAGCCCCGCGTAGGCTACCGGACCGTGATGCCGGGCGAGACGTCCATCAGCGATGGTTTCTGGGCGCGGTGCGGGCACCCCTTGGCCCGGGCCGCGCAGGGTAGGCGCAGGTGCTACGGGCCGCCATAGAGGAACTACCAGTCAAAGCTGACGCATCGGTCTTGACGGAGACGTCTGGGGGCCGGGGATGGCTGAGCACGAGACGGGCCGGAAGCAGTTGCTGGACGCCATCGACGCCCGGCGACGCGGCGTCGAGCGCTACCTTGCCGAGAAGCGCCCGGCTAGCAGCCGGCTTACGACGATCAGTGTCGTCAGCAGTTGCCTCGCGGCGGCGCTGGCGGCCGGGCCGGCCGTCGGCGGTGACTCGTTCGCCAGAACCGTGCAGGACGGGCTTGCGCTGGGGCAGTCGCAGGTCGTGTGGCGGCTGCTCTGTCTGGCCGCCGTGGCCGCCTCGGTGACCGCCGCGATCGCGGCGAACTTGGGTAAGTCCAACGATCTGACGGCGCGGATCGCGGCGGTTGAGGCGGCGAACTCTCTGCTCGATGCGCTGCAGGCTCGGCTGCGTTTCGGCAGGCTTGGGCTAGGTGACGGAGCACAGCAGTATCAGGAGATCATTGCGCGGATCCCCTGGATCTCAGAGGCCGACGCGAGCAGCTCGGAGGATGGGGAGCCGCCGGCTGCAGCGGACCGGGCGGACGGGTTCGTCACGAGGGCGGGGCCGTATTTGGTGACGACCACCGCCATTACGGCAGTCATTGCGGTCGTCGCCGTGGCCGGGATGGTCGTCGGGCTCGTCCGCTCCGGGCCCGCCCCGCCACTAGCCGCGCCCACGACCGGGCCACCGGCGTCGCCCGCCGTTCCGGCAACGGAGACCACGCCGGCCGTGGCCCCTGTCGCCCGGGCGGTCTACTCCGGACCTGTTGCCGGAACGGCGACCTCGCTCGCGGTGGTGATAGACGGCGACCGCGCAGTGGCCTACCTCTGTGACGGCCGCAGGCTGGAGGCATGGTTGGAGGGCACGGTGACCGACGGCCGGATCTCCCTCTCCGGCCGCAACGAAGCATCCCTGACCGGCGCCGTCAGGGAGGCGGTACTTGCGGGCTCGGGCACCGCAGCAGGGATGCTAATCACCTTCTCCATTCCGACTGCCGGGGCGCCGGCCGGGGTGTACGAGGCCAGGGTGACTGCAGGTGGCGTCGAGGTCCGGCTCGGTTGGGCCGTCCTCGCCGATGGCACGTCGGTCGGTGTCCAGAACCGGGCGGGCGAGCGCTCGCCCGCGCCGCCCCTCACGCTGCCGGATGCGACGTTCGAGCTGGGCGGTCAGGCTCATCGTGCCGTGCTGCTCGGCGGTGCAGCCGACGTCATTCCCGGCAACTGAGCGACGCCAACGTGAGGGCCTTGCAGGTACTGAGCCTTTGCCAACTTGGCGTCCGGCCTGGTCAGCGGGTGTGCGGCGTGGCGTGACCTCGAATGGGTGAAGCTCCTGGTAGACGGGCGATTGCTGAGATCAACTCGCCTGACCAGGAGCTTCAAGGTGCTGCCCTACCCGTCTGGGATGACCGTGTCCACCCGCGCACTCGGCCTGCTCGCCGATGCCCTACGAGCGCACCGCAACCAGCGTGCGACCCGATGGCGCAAGCTCACCCCGGGCCGCCAGGCCCTGCTGGTCCTCGCCTACCTGCGCAAGGGCGAGACCTACGCCGACAATCCGTCCCCGCTTCCCCCTCACGCGCTGCGCAATCAGCGGTTCCACCAGCTCCCACAGCTCGTCGCTGACCAACCGCTCGACACGAGATCGCTTCGCCATCGACGGCGATGATCAGCAACGAGAGCAGCTCCACACAGGACCGACACACCGACTTCTGAAACGACGTCTAAACACGCGCTAGCGGCGAGGACGGTCAACGCTGACGGAGCACTCCAAACGGAGGCATCTCTGGGTGCTCATGACCAGGCCCGGCGACCGGGGAGCCAGGCGATGCAGCGTGGGCCGCGGGTTTGCCAGCGCCCGGCCCTCGGAACAATCTGGCCACAACTGACCAGCGATAAGATGCTGAGGAAGCTCTGTGCTTCGGCTTCCGAGCAACGCCACGACGTGCTCTCCGGCTGGGCCGACCTCGAGCCGTTGTCCCTGCTCCCAGATCGGCGAAGCCGCCCAGCAACTGAACGTGGTACCTCACGCCAAGACCGGACATGGTCACCCCCAGCGGTCGCGTCGTGCCGCTCCGTATACTCGCCGCAGCGTCACACCGGCGTTACGAGCGCGAGGGCCAGGCGAATCGAACACGCATGGATCAAGGCCTGCGCCGCTCTTGCTCCGCGACTACCGCCGCGAGCCAACCCTGAACTTCCTTGATGGTCCCCTCGGTCGTCGTGGTGCAGGCCGCGCCAGCGCTCCCGGCCGGAGGTGTCACCGAAACAACACGCACCCCCATCCGCGTGGAGTCGTCGTCTTCGAACCAGACGCGCAGTACCAATGTTGACTCCACGCGTCGACGGTCTCGCGTCATGGGGCAGCACTATCGTCGTCTGTCCGTCACTCGCCCATCGCAGCTGCGGCTGATGGGCCAGTCTGTAGGCCACATGTGGTGGTCGGTCCACGAAGACAGGCGAGCGCGCCGCGCATCGCCAGCCGGCCTGAGCTCGGCCAGACCGCATCGCTTGCGCAGGACCTCAAGATCTGCGCCTTGCACGTTCCTGTCGCCATCAACGGCTCGCCAGGGGGTCGCTGATGGCCGCGCGGTGCTGCCTTCCCTCTCGGGACGCCGGGCGTGGTCAACATTGCCCGCTCGATCTTGTCATCTTCACCGACGCTAGCGTCACGCGCACAGCCCCGCTCGAGCCAGTACGCCCGTCTGCCCGGGGAAGCCGACCCGCATCATGACGAGGACCCGGGCCGTCGAGGCTTGCCGCTGGACGGCCGAGATCGACAGATGAGAACCGACAAGAATTCTTATGACAGCTCAACTTGAGCTCGGGCCGCAAGGGGTTCCCGTCCTGCGACGGTATTGACTGGCCTGGGTGGAGCAAATGTGGAGCACAGCATTGGGACATGCGGGTCTGAACGACGCTGAGGTGCGTCGTACTGCACTGCGCCGAGCAGGGGATTCTCTGTTTCCGCAGGTCAGAGCGATTTGTTGACCGTACTGGCAGACAGAGGGTCATGTACATGCCTCTACTACACCAACCTGGCCCTTGACCTGGGGTTTCTGCGCCCCTCAGGAGCGTCAGGGAACCTGACCCCTTGACGATCCGTCAAGTTCGGGCGGACTGACGATTTGGTCAGTTTCGCGCGAGCGCGGCGTTGGCTCGCCGGGTGTGACGGGAACGGCCGGTTCGAGTCCGGCGGGGACGTGTGAGGGCTCCGGTGCGTGGGTGGGGTTGTGTAGGGCGGTGTGGCTACCGAGCTCGGCCGGCGAGAACAGCGCATCGGTCGCCCGTCTGTCGGCTCGTGCGGCGGTATTCCATTGGGCGACCTCGTGAGGCGCGCGACGTGCAGCGACAGTCGGAGCCCGGTCATGCCCGGTCGCCATTGGATCGCAGGATTTGGAGTCCTGCGGGCGCTCGTCCGCGGCTTCGGCGGGTTGACCGAGGGCCCGGTCGTGTGCTTGGAGGGCATGCTGTTGCCCTTGGTGGCGCCAGCCGCACGTCCCGGGGAGTGCCCGCACCGCGGCGTACGCGCCGACGAGGCGTGCGGGCGAGAGCATGTCCCGACCGCACGTGGTCCCGGCTCGCCGCCTCCTACGGTGCGAGGCGATAGAACCGCCAGAAGCCGAAGTTCTCGATCGGCAGCACGTCGACGTCGGTGAGGCCGGCGCGGGAGGCGTAATCACGCACGGCCGAGGGGCGGATCACGGTGCCGGTGGCCGCTGACGGCTGATGCGACATCGAGTCGGGCAGGCACACCAGGGTGCTGAACCCGTACAGCAGCCGCTCGACATCCCCGGCAGGGGCGGCGAACTCGTCCTCGGCGGCCTCGTCCATCACCACCACGACACCGCCTGGCCGCAGGGCGCGCCGGGCCGAGGCGAGGAACTCGACCGGGTGCGGCAGGTCGTGCAGGCACTCGAACGCGAACACCGCGTCGAACGTGGTGCCGGGCACCGCGGTTACGGCGTCGGCCGTGGTGAACTCGACGCGGCCGGACAGGCCGGCCGCTGCCGCGTGCTCGGTCGCCGCCGCCGTCGACGGTGCGTCGGGGTCGTATCCGGTCACGGTGGCCGAAGGGTAGGCCCGGGCGAGCGCGACGGCCGACCATCCCTCGCCGCAGCCGAGGTCGGCGAGCCGGGCCCCGGCCGGTTGAGGATGCGGCGCAGGTCGGCGACGCCGGCGAGGGCGGGTCCGAGCTCGCGCTCGAACCACGGCCGGTTCATGTCCGCCTGGCCGGTGCGGGCGTCGGTGCCGAACCGGCTCCAGCTGATACCGCCGCCGTTGCGGTACACGGCGGCGAGCGCCGGCAGCTGCGCGGCGGCGGCCCCGATCAGGCGCGCCAGCGGCGCCAGGTAGGACAGGCTGGCCGGGTCGGCGAGCACCTCGGCGGTGGGCCCGGTCAGCCGGAACCGGCGCGGCCGGCCCGGTACGGCGGGCCGGTCCACATCGATGATCCCGGACGCGGCCTGCTGCTCGAGCCACTCGCGGGCGTATCGCTCCTGGGTGCCGGTGTGCTCGGCCAGCTCGCACGGGGACAGTGCCCCCCGCTCGGCCAGGGCCTGGTACCAGCCCAGATGGTCGCCGAGATAGACGTTCAGGATGTCGAACGCGCCCAGCGCGGCGGCGAAGATCCGCTCCGCGACGTCGTCGACCGGCGCGGTGGTCGCGGTCTGCTCCGGATGTGCTGCGGTGGTCGTCATGGCCACTCCTCTCGCTTCTGGTTCGTGCCCGGCCGCGCTCATCGCGCCGCCGGCTCGCGCCACATCCGGTACAGCGGCGGCCCTCCCGCGGGCGCGAGCTCACCGACGAACGTGAACCCGTGACGCTCGTACAGCCGGCGGTTCCGCAGACTGGTGGCCTCCGTGTACGCAGGCATGCCCTCGCGGTCGCAACGTCCCAGCACCGGCGCCAGCAGAGCCGAGCCGATGCCCCGCCCCTGCCACTGCGGGAGCACGGCGGCCCACTGCAGGTAGTAGTGCGGGTCGGCCGGGTGCTGCTCGGCCAGCGTCGTGGTGATCTCGAAGACGCGGGGGAGATCGATCCCGTCGACGATCCGCTCCAGCCGGGCACCGAACGCGTCCTCGTCCTCGACCCCGAGGGGGTTGGACGGCGGCCCCCACACGACGGTGCCGGTCGTGTCCGCGTCGACGAAGACCATGTCGTGCGCGAGGAACGTCTCGACGGAGAGCTCGAAGAACGGGCGCAGGGTGGCGCGCCGCCGATCGGCGTCGGGGATCCACCACGTGGACACGGGATCGTCGTCCTGGAACGCGCTGGCGAGCACCTCGGCGAGGCGCGGGGTCTCGGCGGACGTCGGCTTACGGACCGGCGCGGCGACCCGGCTGATTGCGGTCATCGGGAAACCTCTCTCGGGCGAGGGGCCGGCTCGTTCCGGCCCGCACGGCCACCAGGGTCCGGGCTCTCCTGACCGCTCCCTGACGAGCTTCTGACACGCCCGGGAGCGTGGGAGACTCGCCCGACGACGAGTCGGCCAGGACGCCATGCTGTTTCGGGTGCTCGGCCCGCTGGAGGTCTCCGGCGGTGGTGCGACGGTCCCGCGGGGCGCGGGACCGCGGGCGCTGCTGACCGCGTTGCTGCTGCCGCCCAACTCGGTCGTGCCCGGGTACCGGCTGGCGGAGGCGATCTGGGGAACGGATCCGCTCGACCGGATCGACAATGCGCTGCACCAGGCCGTGACCCGGGTCCGCCGGGCGCTGGGTCCGGCGGGAGCGGCGGCCGTCGTCACCCGCTCGCCCGGGTACCTGCTGGTGGTGGGCGCCGCGTCGATCGAAGCCGCGTGTTTCGAGGCGCAGTACCGCGGCGCCCTGGCCCGCGCCGCCGCGGATCCGGGCGCGGCGGTCGACATGCTGGAGGAGGCGCTCGCGTGGTGGCGCGGTCCCGCCTACGCCGAGTTCGCCGACGGATTCGCGCGCCCCGCCGCCACCCACCTGGAGGAGCTGCGGCTGGCCGCGCGGGAGGACCGGGCGGGGCTGCTGGTCGCGTGTGGTTCGACAGCTGAGGCGGTCGCCGCCGCGAGCGACCTCGCCGCGGAGAACCCGCTGCGCGAACGGCCCGTCGAGCTGCTCATTCGGGCGCTGTACGCCGCGGGACGGACCGCCGACGCGCTCGCGGCGTTCCGGCGGCATCGGGAGCACGTTGCGCGCGAGCTCGGGCTCGACCCGTCACGGGGGCTGCGCGAGCTCGAGGCACGCATCCTTCGCGACGATCCCGACCTGCCCGAACGCGGCACCATCCGTCTCTCAGGGGTGGCGGCGAGCGCCCCGGCCCCGGGCGGGCACTGCCGTGGCGGCCGTCGACGCTGATCGGGCGAGAGGAGGAGCTGCGGCTGCTCACGGAGGCGGTGAGCACGCGTCGCCTGGTGACCGTCGTCGGGCCGGGCGGGGTCGGCAAGACCCGGCTGGTGCTCGAGGTCGTGCACCGCCTTGCCGAGCAGGGCGGCACCGTCTGGTGGGTCGACCTGACCACGGTCGCTCCGAACCGGCTGGTGGACACGCTGGCCGAGGCGACCGGATCGGACCTGCGCGCCGACCGACGACCGACCGGGGGCGCTGTGCGCGGCGTTGCGGACCCGCCGCGGCGTGCTGTGCCTGGACAACGCGGAGCACCTGCTCGACGCGCTCGCTGTGCTCGTGGAGCGCCTGACAGCGTCGGCCCCGGATCTTGCGGTGCTCGCCACGAGCCGGGAACGGCTCGCGCTCGACGCCGAGAGCGTCCGCGTCCTCGCACCGCTGCCGCTGCCGGCCGACGCAGACCGGGACAATCCCGCGGTGCGGCTGTTCGTCGAGCGAACGGCGGATCTGGAGCCGGACTCGCTCTCCGACGAGCAACTCGGCCTCGTCGCCGAGCTGTGCCGGCGGCTCGACGGGCTGCCGCTGGCGATCGAGCTGGGCGCCGCCCGGGCATCGACCCTCGGTCTGCCCAGCCTCGCCGACCGGCTGTGCAGGCGGCTCGACCTGCTCTCCGGCGGCCGCCGGACGGCCGCCGCGCGCCACCGCACGCTGCGCGCCGTCGTCGACTGGTCCCATGAGCTGCTGACCCCGGACGAGGCGCGGCTGTTCCGACGGCTGGCGGTTTTCCCGGGCTCCTTCCCCCTGGACCGGGTCGAGTCCGTCTGCGCGGACGAGTCCCTCCCGGCGGCCGCCGTCGCCGGGCTTCTTGCCCGGCTGGTCGAACAGTCTGTCGTGCAGGTCGGGCGGGGCTGGTTCTGGCTGCTTGAGACGCTGCGAACCTACGCGCAGGAGCGGCTCGCCGCCGCGGGCGAGGAGCTACGGCTGCGCGGACGGCACGCCCACGACGCCGCCGGGCGGCTCACCGACCTCGACCGCCGGCTGTGGACGCCGGCCGAGGCGACGGCCGTGGCGGCGGTGGGTCGCCTCGTCCCCGACCTGCAGATCGCCTGGGACTACGCCGTCGAGCACGCCCCGTCGCTCGCCGTCCGGCTCGCGGGCGACATCTACGACTTCGCCTACATCCGGCAGCGCACGGATCTCCTGGGCTGGGGGCTGCGCGTGAGCGGGTGGGACGTCGCCCACCGCTGCCTACCCCGCGCCCTTGCAGCGGCCAGCGCCGCGGCCTGGGCCGGTGGCCGATTGGCCGAGGCCGATGAGCACGCGGCTCGCGGGGTCGCCGCGGCCGCGGCGGATCCACCGACAGGTGGCCGTGCCGTCACCCAGCAGGGCAACCTCGCGATGTTCCGGGGTCGTGCCGAGGCGGCGCTGGCGTACTTCCGTGCGGCGTGCGAGCTGCACCTCGCCGGCGGGGAGGAGGGACGCGCCATGGCCGACGAGATCTCCACGGCGCAGGCGCTGGTCTACGCCGGACGTGCCGACGCGGCGCGGCGGATCATGGACGACGTCCTGCCCCGGACCAGGAAGGCCGCCAACCCGAGCCTGCTGTCGTGGGCGCACTACATTCTCGGAGAGGCGGTCACCGACCTCGATCCCGAGCGGGCACTCGCCGCCTACGCCGCCGCGATCAAGTACGCCCGCGAGGCGGGCTCTCGGCTGTTCACGATGCTGGCGCGCGCGTCCTCGGTCGCACTGGTGGCCCGCAGCGGGACGCCGGGGGCGGCGCTCGACGAGTTCGACAAGATCCTCGACCAGCGGGAACGGGTGAACAACGAGACACCCTCACCGCCGACCTGACCCTACTGCGCCAACGGAGCCGCCCAGCTATCGCAATGCGACGCCCTCAGCACCTTCCGCGGCGTCACCGAAGGCGACGTCATCCGCTACGCCATACCGAAGAAGGAACCGCTACTGGCCGAGCACCAGGACTTCCCGTGACAGCATCCTCGGTCGCCACCCACCAGCCGCGGCACTACGCCATGGACTGCACGCCGTCCTCGTCCCCACACCGCGCTCGCAGCCTCCCGTGCCGGAACCACCCTCCCCATCCCACCGGCACACGTTGGCACCGAACTCTCGAGTCGGCTGTGAGCACGGGCCGCCGGTCTGCTCCAGCCCATGCCTCACAGCCTCCTCGGCTGGCGCGGGCTGAACGGCATCGTGCAGGGCTGCCGTGGTGGCGGGACCAGGTCGTCGCCCGCCCAGAACGAGGGCCTGCGCGGCGAACCGGCGACGTGCATTATCCCTGGTAATAGGCCAACGCCCGCAGCGTCCCGTCCGGCGAAGTGCCGGTGCCGCCCGGTTGCTGGACCGTTCATCGATGGACGGCAGCGGCCGGCTCCGGGTGGTGCCGCACCGGCACCTGATCACACGCACCAGTTCGATCACAGCGCTGGTGGCGGTGCCGGCGCCGGCAGACCCCGGCCGGCCTGGCCCTCCAGGCACACGCCGGCCCGCACCCCGCTAGCCAGCGGGCTGAGTGTCGATTATTCCGCTGACCTCAACTACTACGGGGAACCCCTCAATTACGGGGAATCCCTCAATCTCTCTCGACAGGCGCGACTCAACTGAGCGGTCGCGAACGAAAATGAGTATGGCGTCGCGACCGATTTGATCGCGGCCTATATTCAGTCCCTCCACGCCGTCAATGGCGAATAATTGCGCCTCATGTCTTTTGATGACAGCGGCGATCTCGGATGAAGCTCCCGGATCCGATGCGGATGAAGCTCCTGGATGCGGCGTGTAGGACATTTCGGCGATCTCCGGCTGGAGATCACCCGGACGTTCAGGGCTGTCCATGCTCCACACTATACGCGCGGCCGCAAGCCCCGCCACTGGAGCTGGCCCGTCAAGATCTGCTCTTCCGGCGAGCCTGAGACGTCGTACCAGACTCGTTCCGCGAAATAGGCAAAGAGCTGTCCGGGCCCCGCTTCCTCCCGCGCCGCGGGGGCGCGGCCCTGTTAGGATGCAGTCCGGCAGTGGAGTGTAGGTCGGTCGTCGCTGCCTCTACCAGTGATGTCAGGCTCGGGCTCGGATCGGTGTCGGTTTCCTCAAGCAGGAGGGTCCTGAATTGCCGAAAATGGCGGAGTGCATCCAAACGGTTACCGTCGCGGAGATGAATCTCGATGAGAAGCCGATTCGCGCTTTCGCGCAGCGGGTCTATGTTGACTGCCGTGATCGCAAGGCCCGCTGCCTCACCATGACGCCCGCCCATCAGCAGGCGCTGCCCCGCGGCCTCGAGCGCGTACAGGTGGAGCAGGCGCAGCTCCTCGCGTGGATAAACCAGCCAGCTGTCTCCCCAGCCTGGAAGCAACTCACGGCCGACTGAGCGAGGCGCGGGTATCCATGGATCCTCGCCGCTCAAGGCGCGCCATGCCCACTCGCGCTGCCCGAGCATGTCGACACCGACATCGGGACTCAAACCCACCACGTCTCCCTCCTCGCAGACGAAGCCCGGAGCGTCGTGGCGCACCCGCCACAGAACGGTCCGAAGGTTCGCGTGGCCACGCGACGGCATTAGGTCCGGCCACAGCAGCCCAGCCGCATCGACACGGTTGAGATCACCATGCACCGCGAGAAGGGCAATGACGCGCTGGACGCTTGGTCGCAGCATCAGTCGCTGCCGACCGACGTGTACTGCAAAGGTTCCGACAACATCGACTGTGCGGTCCCTAGGCGTTCCCCGTCCAGCCATAGCTCCCCCTCAGCCCTGCCGGCGATCAAGTTCCTTCTGTCGCTCCCTGGTCAGCTCGGCTACGTCGACGAAAGAGGTACGCGCCACGCTGCAGATACAACAAAGACAGTGCGACAGCGGCGAGATCCTGTCGAGACGCCATTGAGTGCATCTCGCGGCACCGCCGGGATGTCACTGTGCTCGGACTGAGATGATATCGAGATGTCACTGAGGCGCTGTCGCGACGCGCTGGTGCGACTCGTCCAACGCCACTGAGGCGATCCTGTTTCCTCACTTTTATCAAATTGTTGATCTTGAGTCGTCGGGCTGGGGCTGACCTGCGGGTTCGTTGGTGGGGGTCGGCTGAAGTTGCGCACTAAGTCGATCTCGTAGCCTGCGGTGTCGTGGCGTACGTGCGCACGGTGCGGACCGCGTCTGGGGCGCGTGCGGTGCAGATCGTGCACGGCTCGCGGCGTGGAGCGCGCACGATCGAGCACGTCGGATCTGCGCACGACGATCTGGAGCTCGAAGCGCTCAAAGGCCGCAGCGCGACGGCGATTGGCGGGCGGACAGGGCGAGTTGGACCTCGGTCTCGACGCCGCGATCAGCGCCGCGGCGGACACAGCGGAGGCCTCGGGGCGGCCGCTGGAGATCGTGTCCTCGCGGATGGGGCATCTGTGGGACGGGCTCAGCACTGCCTACGACCAGCTCGGGTTCGGCCGGGCCGCGGGCGGTGACGAGGTGTTCCGGCAGCTGGTGCTGGCCCGGATTATCGAGCCCACCAGCAAGCAAGACAGCCTGCGCGTGCTGGCCGAGGTCGGCGTGGACGCGGCGCCCTACCCGACCCTCAACCGCCGCCTGCGCGGCTACGTGGCCGAGGAGTTCCGCCGCAAGCTCGCTTCCGCCTGCGCCGCGCACGCCCGGTTCGGGCCGGCGTCGCTGGTGCTCTACGACGTGTCCACGCTCTACTTCGAGACCGACGCCGGCGACGGGTTCCGCGAGCCCGGGTTAACCAAGGAACGCCGTCTCGAGCCACAGATCACCATCGGGTTGCTCACCGACGCGGCCGGGTTCCCGCTGATGGTCGAGGCGTTCGAAGGCAACGCGGGTGAGACGACCACGATGCTGCCCACGATCACTGCGTTCATGGCGGCCCACCAGCTTGGCGAGGTCACGATCGTGGCCAATGCGGGGATGATCTCCGCGGGCAACACGCGCGCGATCGAGGCCGCTGGGTTGTCGTTCATCCTCGGGACGCGCATCCCCGACGTTCCCTACCTCGCGCAGCAGTGGGCCGCGACCACCCTGAGCAGCAGCCGCCGGAGGGGCTGATCCTGACCCAGCCCTGGCCTGCCGGGCCTCGTGACCAGCGCCGCGACGAGGTTATCTACGACCAGTACCGGGCCGACCGGGCCCGGCGCACGCTGCGCGGGATCGACGAACAGATCGGTAAGGCCGAGCGTGCCGTGGTCGGGAAGGTTCTGGTGAAGCGCAACCGGTTCATCCGCCTCGTTGGCGCCGACAAGTCCGTGAACCGCACGCTGGAGGCCAAGGCCCGAGCGTTGGCCGGCTGGAAGGGGCTACACCACCAATCACACCGCCTGCCCCGATGGCACACCCGTGACAGCCGAGTTCGTCATCAGCGCTTACCACCGGCTCTTCCAGATCGAGGCCTCGTTCCGCATGTCCAAGCATGACCTCGCCGCGCGACCGATCTACCACCACAAGCGCGAATCCATCGACGCGCACCTGACCGTTGTGTTCGCCGCGCTCGCGGTCGCTCCGCTCGTCGAAGAACGCACCGGATGGTCGATCCGCCGGTTCGTGCGCACCGCGCGCCGCTACCGCACCGTCCAGATCCGCGCCGGCACCCACTTCCTCACCGCCGAAGACCCACTCCCCTACGACCTCCCCACAGCCCTCGAGCCGCTCAGCACGCCCGAAAGTGCGCACTAACTGATAAGAGTCGGGTCCTGTCGAGAGGCCATTGAGTGCATCTCGCGGCACCGCCGAGATGTCGGTGTGCTCGGACTGAGATGCCATCGAGATGTCACCGAGGCGCTGTCGCGACGCGCCAGTGCGACTCGTCCAACGCCACTGAGGCGATCCTGTATCGAGCAGCGCGGAAGATGCCGCGGGCTGGCTAGCACTGAGTCTTCCGCACCGGCCGGCAGTTTGATCAGGCGCAGACCTACTGAGGTATGGCCAGCGGCGTACAACGTCACGATCAACAGCGAGACCCGCGAGGCCGCAACGAACAGGTGATCGCCAATGGCATCCGAAGCCCAACCAGCGCCGCCACGGACCCAGCACCGCGGCGGCACCGGACAAGCCGCTAGCGAGCCGTGGGAGGTCCCGAACGGGTCAAGATCTGGGCTTGTCAGTGCCGAGGTGGCCGCGCGATACGCCCAGGCGTTCTCGGCCGACCCGGCCGGAGACGATGGCCTCGACATCGGGCTCAATGCGGAGATTCGCAGCGAGCCCGGCGCCAGGGTAAGCATGCGCGTGGAGGCATTCTCCGACGAGCAGGACGCACTCGAGCTCGTCCTGGAGACCGCCCAGCACATCACATGGTGGAAGTCACTCAGCTACTTCGTCGCCGTCCAGGGGAGCCGTGGCCTCGGACCCGAACTACGTATAGAGACGAGGGACCGGGTTCACCGCGCCTCCCAGCTGCTCTACCTGCCGGACCTCACCCGCTACGGCGTCATCGAATTGTGGAAAGGCGGCTTCCTGAATTTCGGTGCCTTCATCGGGTCCCTGCCGATCAACTCCTTCGCGAACCGGGGCCGGAGCATCGTGTTCCGGTGGGAGGAGGACTGAACGGATGCGAGGCGGCATCGGTCTCCCAGATGCTGTCGGTCGACAAGCCATCCCCCTTGTACCCCACCTAGAAAGCTAAAACTGCGGGCCCAATTGGTCCGCGAGGAGCCCACCCGCCGAAAAGGAGAGCAAAGGAGAGCGGCGGAATGTCGAATCCCCGAGACGTACCCCCTGCCGCGCAGCCGTCGTCGTCCTCTGCGGACACGTGGGACGCGATCCGACCCGAGCTCGAAAAGCGGTTCGGTGGACAGCCGGCGCAGCAGACCGCTGTCGACTCGATCGCGGCGGCCAACTCCGCCGCGGCCCAAGTCGCTATGTTCGGGTACGCGCCATCCGCTGCCCCGAAACCTCCGGAGGAGCCCGCGGTCCCGGCACAGGCGGTCACCGGCACGTGGTCCGGGACTTCTGGTGGGGATTCCACGTCGAGTTCGGCCACGATGATCTCGATACCATCCTCACCGCAGCAGACGCCGTCAACACGGTCGTGTCGCTGATCGGTGGAAACATTCCAAGCCCGGCGCAGCCATGGATCCGACTTCTGGCTCCGTTCGTCGCCAGTGTTCATCAAGGACTGCGAGACCTGGACCAGGGCTGTGGGATCTACGTCAGTATGAGCTGGTTCGCCCCCGGAGTCTTCATTCCGACGACCGTCCCCTGCTGAGCGGGCCCCATCGTGATGATTCGGCACGCCACTCATCCATGATTCGCTCCGCGAGCTTGAGGGAGATCTCATGACCAGCTCGGATAGACCTGACGGTTTCGAATCGCCATCCCAGGGCGGACAAACTCCCCAGGGTGGACCATCGCCATCCCAGGGCGGACAGGACTACCAGCCACCATCGCCTCCCGGTCAAGGATTCCAACCACCGCCGGGCGCTCGACGGTTCTCGATTTCGTTCACGCAGGAGGATGCCGCGCTGGCGCAGGAGCCCCCGCGCGCGGAAGCAGCGGCCGCGCCCGCCTATGCGAGCGCACTAGCGGAAGTCCCAGAGGCGCTCCTGGACGCCAAAGCGCATCTGGCAGAACTCCTCCTTGCACAGGCCGCCGCCGGCCCCGCCAGCGCTCAGGCCGCCGACGCGTTCTCGGGCACGGGCAACGTACAGGGCGTCGCGGTCGGAGTGAGCGACGGCGACATCGCCACGGGCGTACCACCAGGCGCACCATGCCTCGTCGTCTACCTCGCGGAGCACGCTTCATCGGATCAGGTCCAAGCAGTGGTTGCGCAAGCGGCGGGTGTGTCGGCGTCAGCCTTGGCCGATTCCGTGCCGACACGGGGTATCAGGGTGGGTATCATCGACGCCCAACCGCACCGCTTCCGGGCGCGCCCGGAAGCTCCGGCCGGTGTCTCGGTGGGGCACGAAAAAGTCACCGCGGGCACGATCGGGGCCATTGTCACGGGCCGCAGCGCACCGCGCGACAAACGTATGCTGATGCTCAGCAATAACCACGTTCTGGCGAATGTTAATGACGCGGCGTATGGCGATGCGATTCTTCAGCCCGGACCGATGGATGGCGGTGTCAACCCAGCGGATCAGGTTGGCGTCCTCGACCGCTTCGTGACGCTCAATTTCGACGGTACGAACTATGTGGACTGCGCGACGGCGTGGTGCTGGCCGGATCGTGTCCGCCCGGAGCAGGTGTACCTGAGCGGAGGAAATCCGCAGTACTTCCTGATGGGCTCGGAGCCCATTCTGCCGACCGTCAACATGGCGGTCACGAAGTCCGGCCGCACTACGCAGGTGACAACCGGCAGGATCACCGGCGTTAGCGGCCCGACCAACGTCAGATACGCCAACGGTCGCACTGCGCACTTCGAGGAGGTCATCTCCATCACGGGGTTCACGGGCGCCTTCAGCGCCGGCGGTGACTCCGGCAGTTGCATCGTGACGCACGATACCGCGCACCGCCCGGTCGGCCTGCTGTTCGCTGGCGGCTTCGGAGTTACCTTCGCGATTCGCATCGACCGAGTACTGGACGCGCTCGATATCCGATTCCTCTGATTGGCGCGGGAGCACAGCCATGAATGTACTGTATAAGGATAGTCGAGTACTGCGCCCGGCCGACGAGGTGGGATTTGATTCCTACGTAGCGATCGTTCGTGACGTGTGCGCGCGGCACGCGAGCGACCCGCATCGATGGCGTGTCGACCCGGATGCAGAGCTCGGGGCGACCTGGATCAGGCTCGTCCACGAGGATGCGCACGTCCCGGAGCAGGGGTGGAAGCTGCACGTCTCGGCCAGCCTATGGTCCGCCGAAGCGGTGCTGCGGCGCGCGCTGCCGGTCCTGCTCACCGAGCCGGTCTGCCTCAAGGTCGCCGCGTCTCCGGCGATCCTTGCCGGCCTCAACGACGGGACCAGCGGGAGCCTCAGCCAGATCGGCAAGTTCATCACCATCTATCCCGGCGACGACGAGCAGGCCGTCCGGCTGGCCGTCGCCCTCGATGAGCAGACCCGCGGGCTCAGCGGACCGCGGGTCCCGTCCGATCGACCCCTGCGACGGGGCAGCGTGGTCCACTACCGCTACGGCGGATTCGGCGGGATGTTCATACAGACCCCGATCGGCGAGATCACGCCCGCGGTGCGCACACCAACCGGCGAACTGGTGCCGGACGTCCGATCAACGGCCTTCCAGCCTCCACCATGGGCGATCGACCCCTTCGCTGCTGCCGGCGTCGTCGAGGATCGCCCGGCCCCCCGCAGGGTGATCGGCGACCGGTACGCGATCGCCGTGCCGCTCCATCACTCGCCACGCGGCGCCGTGCATCTCGCCCTCGACGTCGCGACCCCGGCCAAGTGCGTGCTCAAGCAGGCCTGCGCCGGCGCGCAACCGGCACCCGACGGCAGCGACGCCCGGGATCGGCTTCGACGCGAAGCCGCCATCCTCGAGTTCTTCGCCCCGGACGACCGGGTGCCCAAGGTGCTGCAGCTGATCGAACAGGACGACGACCTCTTCCTGGTGATCGAAGACATCGACGGGGTGACGCTCGAGGAATACGTTGCCAAGGAGGCCCGCAGGGGTGTGCCCTTGCCCGCCGCGCGCATCGTCGACTTCGGTGTCCAGCTGGCCGCGATGCTGGGAAAGATGCACGCCGCCGGATACGTCTACCGCGACCTCAAACCCACCAACGTGATCGTCGCCCCCAACGGCCGCTTGCGCTTCATCGACTTCGAGATGGCCCGCGAGATAGACGACGAAAATACTCCGATCCCGGGTGCGGGACGGTTCGGCGTCGGCACCCGCGGCTACATGTCGCCCCAACAGGCACGGGGTGAAACGCCAGCGACCAGCGATGACGTGTACAGCCTAGGAGCACTGCTCCTGCTGATGGCGACCGGTGCCGAGCCCTCCCGCGCACCGAATCCATTCGCCCTACTGGAACGCCCCATCTTGAAACTCAACCCGAGAATCCATCCGGCCATTGCCGAGATCATTCGCCGCTGTTTGGCTCCGGAGCCGACAGCGCGACCCTCGTCGATCACGGACGTGGCGGCGGCCCTGATGGCAGCCGAGGCGACCCCCGCCTCAGCCACAGCATCCGTGTCCGAAACGACCACCACCCCGCCCGAGGTCGAGCGGAACGCCCGACGTACTTGCGCAGACCTGGCGCGCCGCCTCGCCGATTCGCTGTGCGCCGACGCGCAGCCGGTGGCCAACGGCGCTGGCATGGCCTGGGTGAGCCCTCACAAGACCGCGCGGGCGCTGTGGTCGCGCGACCTCTACGTCGGCAGCGGCGGATCCCTTCTAGCCCTGGCTGAACTCGTAGCGAGCTACGGCGTGCCCGAGCACCGTCGCGTCCTGGAACAGGGCGCACGCTGGCTCGCGACCGCACCGGCTCCGGCAGGTACACCGCTGGCCGGCCTGTACGTCGGCGAAGCTGGCGTCGGCGCCGCCCTGCTGCGCACAGGGCAGGTCCTCGCGAACGACGCACTGATCGCTGCCGCCTCGAGGCGCGGCAACGACATCGCGACCCTGCCCTTCACCTCGCCGGACCTGATGAACGGCACGGCCGGGCGCCTTCGGTTCCACCTCCTGCTGTGGGACGCAACAGGCAACGCGGAGCACCTCGACCACGCCCTCGACGCCGGAGAGCACCTGCTCGCCAGCTCACGGGAAGCCGGTCCCGGCCAGCGGAACTGGGTGATCCCGGGCGGCTACGGCGACTTCAGCGGTAAAGCCCCGCTCGGGTACGCCCACGGCGCCGCCGGAGTCGCCGACGCCCTCCTCGACCTCTTCGAGGCGTCCGGAGACGACAGATACCGCCGCGTTGCCGAGGACGCCGCGCGCTGGATCGCCGCCCACGCGGTCCCCGCCGTCGAGGACGGGACCGGTCTGGCGTGGCCCACGGGCGCCGGCGGAGATCCGATGCCGGCGTACTGGTGCCACGGCGCCGCCGGCATCGGGCAGTTCTTCCTGCATTCCGCCGCCCTCGACCTCGTGCCCGACGCCAGCGCGAGGTGGGCCGGGGCGGCACGAACGACCGCGCGGGGTACGCGCTGGGCGGGTCCCACCCAATGTCACGGCCTGTCGGGAAGCATCGAATTTCTGCTCGACGCCTACCAGGCCAGCGGCGACGCGGCGTATCTCGCAGAGGCGCGCTCGCTCAGCGAGCTGCTGATGGCCTTCCGATCCGAGCAGGACGGGATCCTCCGCTGGTCCTCTGACTGGCCGTGGACCTACGGCGCTGACTACATGGCCGGGTACGCCGGCGTGGCAGTAACACTGCTTCGCCTCGCCGACCCGGATTGCCGCCCGCGCGGAATGAGCCGCCGTGGATTCCAGTATCAGGGCCCCAGTGGCGCCTAGCCAAGCATGCTGCCATCCAACTTGCACATGGAAACAACACGAAAGGAGCGACTCGGGCTGTCAAATCGAGATCCATGGAAACCACGTGTAGGACGAGAAAGGAAGCTGGAAATGCCTGGATACACATGGGGTGGTGGCGGCGCCGCGGCGCAGCAGGCCCCAGCATCCCCTGTCGATCAATACTCACCGCGTGCGCGGCTAGCGGCGTTGATCGCCCGATGTGAGCTCGACCCCGAAGGTGTTGGCGCAGCGGTCAAGGCCGACCCGGTCGCGGCACTTCAAAGCGTGGGCTTCTCCCAAGGGCAGGCCCAGGCGCTGACCGCAGCGCCAGCACAAGCCGACGATCCCGTCGTCGCGCTGGCCGGCGGCTGCAACGACACAAGCTGCATCATCAGCCTCTGCCCGCCCACCTGCTTCGCAACCATTCCCGCGATTCCCGGCCTCTGCCCGCCACCCGGCGGCGGGAATTGTGGCTTCCTCTCCCTCTTCTAAGGAAGGTGACGGACTGACCCCACGTTCCCCCGATCAAACTCGCGGGAACGTGGGGGCCCGAAACGTGCAACCGCAAGGCCGGCTGCCGAGAGAAGGCTGACCCAGAGCACCACGATGAGGTGCACTGATACGCGAGTGTAGGACCGTGGTGTCGATCTTGTCGGCACCGTCCATGACGGACACGCCAGCACCCAGGTCGAACGCCGACCGGCTGATTGGCGCAGGAGGACAGCGGGACTGTGGCACGACAATTGCCATACCTCCATGGAAAAGGCAGAGAAGTGTCGCTAGAACTGCTCGGCATGGTTCCATCTCGTCAGGACTACTACGCTGCCGCGATGGCGTTGTTCGGGATCATCCTCTTTGCGAAGTTCGCCACACATGCCGGACCCCCGCTCAATCATCGCCGCACAGAAAAATACTATTGACAAAGTTCTGGAGTGGCTACGGGTAATCAGTCATATCATCTGCGTTATAGCGGCGGCAGTCGGTGCCGCGGCCTGCTTTGCCGCCCTCGGCTGGGGGACAGTCTGGGGCATCGGGGAACAGTGTTTGCGCGGCATCGTTGCTGGCGCGGCGGGGATTTCCGGTGTGATCCTTGCGGCGGATGTCGCGATCACGCACCGTGGAAAGTGATGCGCGCCTGGGGTGGCGGCCGAGTTGACTGCTCGACGGCCGCGACACACCGAAATGAGGAACTTCGGCATGCGGCGCTCGCCGTCGCGATCTCTGATCCGCCATCGAGGTGAAGCGGATGACCACACTGAGGACAGGTCGACCTGAGTGGCGGCGGCTGTCCCCGAAATATTCCGATCACGGGGTCGAGCGCACGGTCGCCCCCGCGCAGACCATTCGGCGGGTCATGCCGCTGATGGATCGCATCGGCGTGACGCGCGTCGGCGACGTCACCGGCCTCGACCGGGTCGGCCTGCCAAACTTCACGGCGGTCCGTCCCCGCGAGGTCGACGACGGCATCTCGTACTACAACGGCAAAGGGCTGACCCGGGATTCAGCGCGCGCGGGCGCACTGATGGAGGCCCTCGAGCGGTACAGTGGCGAGCGGTGCGACCTCCCCGTCTATTACGGCGACCGGGCCGAGCTGGAACGGACCGGGCCAGTCGTCGACCCGGCGGACATCGTCCTCCCGCTGGTCACCGAATATCAGCCGGACCTGCGCATCGAGTGGGTCGAGGGGTTCGACCTGCTGGGGGAGCGTCCGACGTACGTTCCCCTCAATGCGGTCGTCTGCCCGTATGCGCCTCCGGAGGGGCGGACTCTGCTCTACCGTTCCAGTACCAATGGCCTGGCCTCCGGCAACATCCTCGCAGAGGCCCTCTGCCACGCTGTATGCGAGGTTGTTGAGAGGGACGCGCTCGCCATCGCCTCCGCGTACCGCGAGCTGGCTCCCGCCATTGGACGCGTGCTGGCCGGGATAGGGGGACCGAATCCGGCCGCCGCGCCATCGCCCGCGCGTTTCCCGCTGATCGATCTGGAGAGCCTGCCCGCGCGGGCGCGACTGGCGGTCGCCAAGCTGAAGCGGGCCGGGCTCCTCGTCTACCTCCGCGACATCACGTGCATCGGCGTACCGACGTTCGAGTGCACGGTGGTGGAGCACCGCTGGGACGACCGCCACCTCGTGCACGGCGGCTCCGGGGCTCATCCCGACGCTCGGGTCGCCGCGTGCCGGGCTTTGACCGAGGCTGCCCAGAGCCGTGTCGGCCACATCCAGGGCGGTAGGGAGGACCTGCCGGAGATCGTCCGCGATCAGGTCGCCTTCGATCCCGACGACGTCTACGGCGGCGGTGAGATACGGCCGTTCTCCGCTGTGGAGTCGAACGAGTGCGACACTGTCGACGGCGACGTGCGGTTCCTCCTGGACCGGCTCCGCGCCGAAGGCTTCCCGCAGGTGGTCGTGGTCGACCTGACGCGCCCGGAGTTCGGCGTGCCGGTCGTGCGCGCGGTCGTCCCATGCGCCGAGTCCTGGAGCGTCTACTTCTCACACATCCGGCGGACAGCCTTCGGGCCACGGGTGACCAACATCCTCCGCGGTGTGCGCGGTCGCGTCTCTGAGGAGCCCGCAGGTGCTTAGCTCGGTCACCCTATGCAGCGCCACGCTCGGCGAGGACGGTCAGTGCGAGCCTCCGCTGGGACCGCTGTACGTTGCAGCCGCCCTGGAAGAGGCGGGCGTCGAAGTCGAGTTCCGCGACTTCCAACTGTGCCAGGGAGCCCACGGCTTCTCCGGGGAGCCGCTGGCGCGCTTCCTGGCGTGCAACAGCGGCGTCGTGGCCATCTCGTGCTTCGTCGACATGCTGCCTGCGGTCGTCGACGCGACCCGCCGCCTGCGGGAAGCCGAGCCCGACACGGTGATCCTGCTGGGCGGACCGGGGCCAACGGCGGCCGCCGGCGAAATCGTCCGCAGCTACCCCTGGATCGACGGCGTGGTCCGCGGCGAAGGTGAGGAGACGATCCAGGAATGGGTCCGGATGCTCCGCGAGGCGCCCGGCCGGCCGGTGGCGGGAATGGCCTACCGACACCTCGGGTCGATCGTCGAGGGCCCCGACCGACCACGCGCCCGCGCGCTCGACAACCTGCCACCTCCCGCGTACCACCTCGTGGACTGGGCGCAGTACACGCACGCGCGGTTGATCACGACCAGGGGCTGCGCGTACCGGTGTTCCTTCTGCGACGTCACGGCGCTCTGGGGCAACCGCACCGTGTACCGCGGCCTCGAAGCCACCGTCGCCGAGATGGAGACGTTGCGCGATCGCTACGGCATGACGATGGTCGGCATCGCCGACGACACCTTCGTGCTCAACCGCAACCGAGTGCGAGACTTCTGCACGTCGCTCATCGAACGCCGGTGCGGCATCGAATGGGGTTGCTTCGGACGGATCAACCTCATGACGCCCGATCTCGTGGAGCTCATGGCCCGGGCGGGCTGCCGCGCCATCTTCTACGGAATCGACTCCGGCTCGCAGGTCGTCCTTGACCGCACGGTGAAAAGGGTGCGGGCGCGGGACGTCATCCCGGTCCTCAAGCTCTCGGCGCAGTACTTCGATACGATCGAGGCCTCCTTCATCTGGGGATACCCTTTCGAATCCGCCGATGACTTCGCAGCTACACTCGACCTCGCGGCCGAGGCAGCCATGCTCGCGCCCGCCGTGAACGTCCAACTGCATATGTTGAGCCCGCTCCCGCTGTCACCGATCTACCGGGAGTTCCCAAGGGAGCTGCGCGAGCCGGAGCCGGAGGACCGACGGTGGCTCCTGTTGCCCGCGCTGTTCCTGGATGAACGGGCCTCCGTCGTCCGCGAGATCGTCCGATCTCGCCCGGATATCTATCCCGGCTTCTACGCGTTCCCCACGCCCGCTATGGCGGTCAAGCGGGCCCGCATGGCGCAGATTGCGGCGGCGCTGGATCGGACGATCGGCCGAACCCTCTTCGAGTCGGACGTCGCCGAGCTCCTGCGCCGCGAGAACCCGGCGACAGAGCGTGACCTGCTGAGCTCCCCCCAGGACCCGGCGGATCGGATCGGCACCGGGCTGGCCGTCAGCTTCTTCCGCCGCACCCGACGCGGCAGCGCCTCCTCACCCGCGTCCCCGAAGCAGGCCCGCGGGCGTGGCCCCTCCCTGGTCCGACAGCGGGTCGAACCGGTCACCAGGGTCGCTAAAGGCCGGGGCACGCCGTGAGGCCGATCGTCTACCTCGGCCCGACCCTCCCGCGGCAGGAAGCGGCCCGGCTCCTCGAGGCCGACTTCCGACCCCCGGTCCGGCGCGGCGACCTGCCCCGGCGGTACGGCGGCACGGTCGTCATAATCGACGGCGAGTTTGGCCAGAGCCTGTCGGTGTCCCCCAATGAGATCCTCCGGTTGCTCGACACGGGCACGCGGGTGCTGGGCGCAGCCAGCATGGGCGCCCTCCGCGCGGCGGAGCTCCACCCACTTGGCATGGAAGGACACGGCTGGGTCTTCGAGGCCTACCGGACCGGGCTGGTGGAGGCAGACGACGAGGTCGCACTGCTGTACTCCCCACCCGACATGCGGCCGCTGACAGTGCCGCTGATCAACGCCCGGGCCTGGCTGTATGACCTGCAGGCCGCCCGCGAGGTCGACGCGTGCACTGCACGGGTCCTACTCCGGCGTGCCCGGCGAATCTTTTTCGCCGACCGGACGGAACCGCGCCTGCGCGCGGAGTGGGTAGAGGTCGTAGGCGAGCCGGAGCTGCGCCGTCTTCTCCGCCTCCGCCCGCGGGGCATCACGGACATCAAGGCGGAGGACGCACGGGTCGTCCTCCGCGCGGCACGCCATCCGAACGGGAGAGGAGATCAGTCATGGACGCAACGGGGAGCGAGCCGAGCCGCGGCTTCACCGAGCTGATCGGACGAGCGCTCACCGACGAACAGTTCCGAGACTCGATGTTCCGGGACCGGGCAGCGGTCGTGGAACCCTTCGCCCTGACGCCAACCGACCTCGAGGCCCTCGACAGCCTCTCCCGCGAGACCTTGGACGAGCACGCGCGGCAGTTCGCGGAGGGGAACGCGACCGCGCTGACGATCTCTATCGTGATCCGGATCAGATTCTGATCTAGTGTCGCGCATACCGGATTAGCCGTAAGTTCGACGGATCATGTCGGATCTCCGTCGGTGGCGAAGCAGCAAGTCGGCGCATAGCGAGCCGACTTTCGTGCACTCATATGATCAGCTCAACCAATGACGACGCATTGATGTAGCTCGCCGCGCTGAAACCGGCTCGCAATCCTGGATCACGTGCCGAGGGACGATCGTCCTATGGACGCGCGCGCTCCGAGTGAACATCGAGTCCGAGCGTTGTGTCCCCAATTCGTGACGCCGAGCGGAGCCAACGGAGACGGTACGGCGTCATCCGCCGAGACGGTACGGCGTCATCCGCCATGCGGAGGTAGAAGAGTCCGATCCCCGCCAAGCCGATCACCAAGCTCGGATTCTGTCCACCATGAACCCCGCACGGCCACGACGCTCCACGATGGGCGTACCGCTCCAGGCCGGCACCGGCGGCGTCGCTGACCGCGTCGGCAGAGCTGACGGCGAAGTCGAGACGCGAGTGCTGGCCGGCCAGCAATGCTCCAGCGTTGCCGGCGATACCATGGCAGAGGGAATAGTTGCCACGCCCGCTCGCGCTCCAGCTCGCGAGATGATTCCAGGTCGTGTGCAGGGCAACTGAAAGCCTCATCGACATAGGATCTCTCGGACAACACCTCGGCCGCATAGATTCCTGGCGCCCCGTGACACCACGTGGTGGCATAGGGGACCCTGCTTGTCGGCGGCGCAGTGTCGGGGACTTCGCGAAAGTCCGGCCAGTTTCCCGCCTGGGGATCGAACCACGATCGTTCGTATTCCATCGCCGACTCTGCCGCCAGGCGGAAACTCGCCTGTCCGGACGCCTCGAAGAGCGCGATCAGTGCATACGCTGCCCCGGCTGCGCCATGGGACAACCCGGTCAGTGCTCTCCTGCCGGGCAGCGAGGGAGAGGCCCAGGAGAGCCCTCCTCGTGAGGCAGCGGCGCCGCGGATCATGCGCTCACCGGCCGCCACAGCCAGATCAAGGAATATGTCGTCGTTCGATGCCTGATACAGCAAGAGATACGCAACGGTGGCGCCGGCGTTCCCGGACATCAGATCGAATCCGGTGCTCGGTGCGATGTGCGATCGCGCGGTAGTCAGTCCTTGATCGGCCAGCTCATCGCAGTCGAGCAGTATCGCCAGACGAGCTGCGACGGCAGCCGTCCCGAGAGCACCTGTGTAGAGCCCTTCGCCCGTGGGCTGGGTATCGCTCGAGTCGAGCAGGGAGCGGCGAATCGCTCCGAGCGCGCCCTGGCGGAACACCTCGTCGCCCGTGGCGTCGAACAACTCGCCAAGAAACCAGGCGATGCCGCTGGTACCGCCGTAGACGTCACATCCCATGCTGCCGAACCGGGTGCCGATCGAGGTCGAGGACGCAGTGCCCAGCGCGCCGATCCAGTTGCAACGGCCGTGGTGCCATACCGCCCCGTTGTTCAACGAGATGCCGATGTCGTGTGCCGCCTGCAGAGCGCCGTCCACGCCCGCAACGGGTGCGCGAGGTCGATCAGCTGTCGGCGCCCGCGCCGGCGAGCCTTCGACGATGAGGTCGTAATCGTCGGACGACGACGTGGTCAGGTACGGTCGCGTCGGATCGACCCCTGCTGAATGCAGATGGTCCTCGACGAGTATCACGCGTTCGCCAGCGTTCAGGGGCATTCGAGCACAGTCGACGAGCGCCTCCGCGAGGAGGAGGCAACGGTGGGACCCGAAGCTCTGCGATTGCTGTGGTTCTTCGGCCACGCCGACCCCGGTCGCCACACGCTTGGTGAGGGCGGGGACCACATCCGTCAGTTGCCGGCCGACAGCGGTCAGAGCTTGTGGTGCGACCGCCTCTCGAAATTCCGAGTAGTCCTCCCGACGCAAGTACAGGACGACCGCATCGCAGCGGCCGTAGCTGCTCGGGTTGTCCAGGGCTTTCAGCTGGAAAGGGATCGCCATGCGATTCAAGCGATTGGTAAGGACCCGGACGAGCACGATCGCTTCACCAGGGTCGGCGTTCCAATATATTCGGACCGTGCCGGATTTGTCGGTCAACGGTTCGTCACCGAACGCGACGTAGTATCCGGGCGAACGGTGGAATGACTCCTTCGGCTGCCGCAGCTGGACGGGATCGCCGGGAGCACCCCGACGTTCACCGCCGCAAGTACCTGCTGCGCTGCTCAGACCCCCCACCTGAGCGCCGAGGACATCGCCCTGGGCTACAAGCAGCTCCTGGAAGTCGAACGCGGCTGGCGCGACATGAAGCAGATCATCGACCTGCGGCCGGTCTACCACCGGCTCGAAGAACGCATCCGCGCCCACGTCATCCTCTGCTGGCTCGCCCTCCTGCTCATCCGCATCGTCGAGACCCAGACCGGCACCACCTGGACCCAGGCCCGCCGTGAGCTCGACCGCCTCCACTTGGGCACTTTCGCCGGCCCCACCGGCACGTTCCAGCAGGTCACTGCCCTGACCAGACCCCAGCAGGCCTTTCTGACCAAGCTGGAGATCCCCGCCCCCAAGCAGGTCGTCACCCTCCAGCCCGCACCACGCTGACCAGCCACGACACCACCGCCTAGAGAAACGCCCTCCAGGCGGCCACACCCATGTCCGCCCAGGTCAGCCCCCACATCCGACACTCCAGGCCACCGAATTACGTCGAACCCGGGGCAAAGATCGGGGTGTCGGGGTGCTCGGCGACCGCAGCGGCGATGGCGTCGTCGTAGTCGGCGAGCTGGGCGTTGAGCAGCTGCAGCAGCTGGGTGAAGGACTGCGCGGAGTAGGACTTGCCGGCGACGGTCCCGGGCGATGCGGTGAGCAGGTGCTGCGCAGCCGCTCGGCGAGGACCTGCCCGGGGACGCGGCCGGTGTAGTGGTGGCGGGCTAAGAACCCGTTTATGCGGGTGGTCTTGATTCTTGATGCGGCCGCCGGGGTCGGGTAGTCGAGCACGAAGTGCAGGGTGATCTGCCGGTCGACCGAGGAGAACAACCGCGCCGGCGCCGGGTGGTAGGCCTCCAGGATCGCCCGCAGTTGAGATTCGGTGGCCTGCTGGGTCTGCTGGAGACGGTCTCGGTCACGGGTCAGCGCCCTGATCTCAGCCAGCAGCGGTGACGGTGGAGTCAGCGCCCGCCAGTGCGGGTGTTCGTGGCGCAGCGTGTCGGCCAGGACGAAGGCGTCGCGCCGGTCGTCCTTGACCGCAGCGACCCGGTAGCGCTCCCGCGCCCGGGCGGCGATGCGCGGCGACACCGCGAACACGACGTGGCCGCGGGCCTGGAGGTGCTCGACGAGGATCCCTTCGGCGCGCTCGACCGCGATCGGCAGAGCTGTGCCGTGCTGGGCGAGCGCGGTGTCGAGCTCGGCCAGGCCGGCGACGTCGTGGGTGACGCGTTGCTGGGTCAGTCGCGCCCCGGTGGTGTCCAGGATGCACAACTGGTGCTCGGTGCCGCCCCAGTCGATGCCGGCGAACGCCGGCCAATCTGACGTTGCTGTCTGCTGCTCGGGCAACTACGGGTCCCTTCGGGTCACGGTCCGCTCCGGGCCGATCCCCTTCGGGCGCTCATCCAGGTGCTCGCGGCACGACTCCCACTGGCCGATCGAGGAACGACCACCACCGGGAGGGACGAGTCTGCCGCTGGACCTCGAGCGTCACGCTGCCAAGGTCCTCTCCCGGTGGTGGAGGTGGACCAGCGGGAACCTCCCGCCATCGCTGATGTTGACGGATGACCGCTGCCAGGCAGCGCCCAGCAGCACTGCTGAGATGGACTGCTTGAGCCCGGTGTGCGCTGGGATCAGCTCGGGAGACCACCAGCTGCACCCCGCCGAGGCCGCGGGCCTTGAGCGAGCGCAGAAACGCGGTCCAGAACGCGCCGTCCTCGCTGTCGCCGACGGCGAACCCGAGGACTTCGCGCCAGCCGTCGGCGCGCACCCCGGTGGCGATCACCACCGCCTGCGAGACGACGCGCCGGTTCACCCGGGCCTTGGAGTAGGTGGCGTCGAGGAAGACGTAGGGGAAGTGCTGCTCGGCCAGCGACCGATCGCGGAATGCGCCAACCTCGGCGTCGAGGTCGGCGCAGATCCGGGACACCTCGGACTTGGAGATGCCGGTGTCGGCGCCGAGGGCTTTGACCAGTTCGTCGACCTTGCGGGTGGACACGCCGTGCAAGTAGGCCTCCATGACCACGGCGAACAGTGCCTGGTCGAGCCGGCGGCGGCGTTCCAGCAGGGACGGGAAGAACGAGCCGGTGCCTAGCTTCGGGATGCGCAGCTCCAGATCCCCGGCCGTGGTCGACAACACCCGGGTGCGGTGGCCGTTGCGAACGGCGGTGCGTTCTGCGGAACGCTGGTGTGGGGCGGCGCCGATCAGGTCGGTGAGCTCGGCCTCGATCAGGGCTTGGTAGACGGTCTCGGCCGCGGTGCGGACCCGGTCGCCGACATCGGCGGCCTTGAGTGCGTCCAGGACTTCGAGCAGGGCAGACTGGTCAAGGGCCATCGCGTGGTGCCTTTCTGGGTGTTCCTTGGCGGGTTCACACAGAGACTCACGCGGTGGCCTCTTCTACGTGCTCAGGCACGCCGTCGAGGCCCGGGACTTACACCACCACCGGGGACGTGACCCACAGGGACCACCCCCGCGTCCGCGGGGCGCACTGGCTGGTCGCCGCCGCCGCCGCGGTCGTCGCGGGACCACCCCCGCGTCCGCGGGGCGCACAGGGCGCGCAGCACCTCGCCAAGGTCGGCAGGGGGACCACTCCCGCGTCCGCGGGGCGCACTACCGCGAGCTGGAGCGGCTGTACCCGATCGCGGGACCACCCCCGCGTCCGCGGGGCGCACTCGGGGGTGGCCTTGGCGAGGATGAAGGGGGCGGGACCACCCCCGCGTCCGCGGGCGCACACCGTGGGCGCCAGGCCGACGTCGTCGATCGAGGGACCACCCCCGCGTCCGCGGGGCGCACGTTCTCGACGGGATCAACCTCATCGGGCCGGACGGACCACCCCCGCGTCCGCGGGGCGCACCCGGTGAGGAATCCCGCGGGCGGTTCCTTGTCGGGACCACCCCCGCGTCCGCGGGGCGCACTCGAACGCGCTCCCGTCCAACGTCGGGTTCGCGGGACCACCCCCGCGTCCGCGGGGCGCACTCCTTGTAGCCGGCCACCGTCTCGCGGCGGCCGGGACCACCCCCGCGTCCGCGGGGCGCACCGCACCTGCACCGACGGGCGGGCGGTGCGCCCGGGACCACCCCCGCGTCCGCGGGGCGCACTCGAACGCGCTCCCGTCCAACGTCGGGTTCGCGGGACCACCCCCGCGTCCGCGGGGCGCACTGCCGGGCCTGTGGGACGCCGAGCCAGGCGGCGGGACCACCCCCGCGTCCGCGGGGCGCACCGCGGAGGAGGATCACGCGCTGCCGGCCACCTGGGACCACCCCCGCGTCCGCGGGGCGCACGGCCTGGCGGGCATGCCCGCGTGGGCACTGCCGGGACCACCCCCGCGTCCGCGGGGCGCACGGCGACATCCTCGGCACGCTGTCCGACGGCGTGGGACCACGCCCGCGTCCGCGGGGCGCACGCGTTCAAGTCGATCGCCGTGCCGCTGGCGTGGGGACCACCCCCGCGTCCGCGGGGCGCACCGGGTGAGCCGCGACCGGGCCGACGAGCAGCGGGGACCACCCCCGCGTCCGCGGGGCGCACTCGGACTGATCGGGACGGCTCATTCTGGCCGAGGGACCACCCCCGCGTCCGCGGGGCGCACCAAAGGACGAGAAGCCCGAGCGCGACCGAAAGGGGACCACCCCCGCGTCCGCGGGGCGCACGTGTCGATGAACTCCCGGAACTGGTCGGGGGCGGGACCACCCCCGCGTCCGCGGGGCGCACGAGCTCGACTGCGTGGTCGTGCTGCCGGCGCAGGGACCACCCCCGCGTCCGCGGGGCGCACGTCGACGACCCGCTGAACCTCGGCATGGGCTTGGGACCACCCCCGCGTCCGCGGGGCGCACCGATCCCGACCCCGATGACATTGACGGCTCCCGGGACCACCCCCGCGTCCGCGGGGCGCACACGCGGACCCCGCTGTTCCCGGGCGCACCCCTGGGACCACCCCCGCGTCCGCGGGGCGCACACGCCGAGCTTGGAGAACTCCTGCGTCAGGCCCTGGGACCACCCCCGCGTCCGCGGGGCGCACGTCGCGGCTGGCGTGGCCGCGCTGCTCCCCGTGGGACCACCCCCGCGTCCGCGGGGCGCACGGCAAGGGGTTCATGGGCCGCGAGTGGGACGCGGACCACCCCCGCGTCCGCGGGGCGCACGGCGACTGCTACACCAAGGAGGACCACGAGGCGGGACCACCCCCGCGTCCGCGGGGCGCACCCGTCGTCGGTTTCGGTGTTCGGCGACAGGGAGGGACCCCCCGCGTCCCGCGGGGCGCACCGCGGCCCGCCTCTGGGCCCGCTCCTTATCCAGGGACCACCCCCGCGTCCGCGGGGCGCACCGTGACCTGCGCGATCATCGTGCCGGAGCGGAGGGACCACCCCCGCGTCCGCGGGGCGCACTCCGCTGTAGCTGCGACCCGTGGACACACACCGGGACCACCCCCGCGTCCGCGGGGCGCACGAGTCCGAGCTGGCCCGCACCCTCGGCGTCCGGGGACCACCCCCGCGTCCGCGGGGCGCACCTCGTCGGGGTGGGTGCCGCAGCCGGAGCACCGGGACCACCCCCGCGTCCGCGGGGCGCACGGGGCCGGCATCAAGTTCGAGGCCGGTCAGGTGGGACCACCCCCGCGTCCGCGGGGCGCACCACACCACGACGGGCTCCGTCTCGACGACCCCGGGACCACCCCCGCGTCCGCGGGGCGCACCCCGCGGTCAACGGCCGGTTCTCACCCCAGCTGGGACCACCCCCGCGTCCGCGGGGCGCACGGGACGCTAGTGCGGCACCAGCAAAGCCAGCTGGGACCACCCCCGCGTCCGCGGGGCGCACAAGTTCTGGGCGCCCGCCGCGGTTGTCGACTCGGGACCACCCCCGCGTCCGCGGGGCGCACCGCCACCCAGTTCGACGTGGCCGGGCTGATCCGGGACCACCCCCGCGTCCGCGGGGCGCACTACGAGTACATCCGCCACACGATGGCGCAGCACGGACCACCCCCGCGTCCGCGGGGCGCACAGCCACACTCCCGGCAGCGCAGCAGTAGTCCGGGGACCACCCCCGCGTCCGCGGGGCGCACGTTGCAACCACGACCTGTGAGCCGTCGGAAGTGGGATCACCCCCGCGTCCGCGGGGCGCACCTGCAGAGCTGTATCGATAAAGTCGCGGACGCCGGACCACCCCCGCGTCCGCGGGGCGCACATCCGCCGCTACAACGAGGCCGTCGACGACGCGGGACCACCCCCGCGTCCGCGGGGCGCACTTTGAGCGGGCGAGGTCGGTGACGAGGACGTAGCGGGTCGACCTCCGTCAAGGGACCACCCCCGCGTCCGCGGGGCGCACAGATGACCCGCTGGCTGACTGTGTCCGCTGAGGGGACCACCCCCGCGTCCGCGGGGCGCACTTGAGCACGATCCGCACACCGCGGACCCGTTCGGGACCACCCCCGCGTCCGCGGGGCGCACTCCGCAGTCGGTGACCGTCCGGGTGTGGGCGGGGGACCACCCCCGCGTCCGCGGGGCGCACCCGTGCGATCGTGGGGGCCCGGTGAGCGCGTCGGGACCACCCCCGCGTCCGCGGGGCGCACAGATGACCCGCTGGCTGACTGTGTCCGCTGAGGGGACCACCCCCGCGTCCGCGGGGCGCACGATGCGCAGTTCCTCACCCCGACCGGTCGCGGGGGACCACCCCCGCGTCCGCGGGGCGCACTTGAGCACGATCCGCACACCGCGGACCCGTTCGGGACCACCCCCGCGTCCGCGGGGCGCACTCCGCAGTCGGTGACCGTCCGGGTGTGGGCGGGGGACCACCCCCGCGTCCGCGGGGCGCACCCGTGCGATCGTGGGGGCCCGGTGAGCGCGTCGGGACCACCCCCGCGTCCGCGGGGCGCACCTCCGCCTCCACCTGCTGCGCGAGCGCCCCACGGGACCACCCCCGCGTCCGCGGGGCGCACGCTTGTCTAGCAGCGAGTTCTCTCCGGCTATGGCCGATCCTGTATCAACTTCATCGTGCTCGGAACCGCCGTCGGCGGCTGGCGCTGCTCCATCCCTCGGTGCGGTCGGACGAGCCGGCTGGGTGGGGGTTTTCGTTGCCGTTGGGGCGGAGCATGAGGGTGAGGCCTTCGATCTCGACGGGTGTCCACTCGTGGCGGTGGACCTTGAAGCCGAGGCCCTGTTCGTTGTCAGCCGCGAAGACCATGATCGCCCGGCCGCTCTTGACCATCTCCACGGTGCGGATCCAGAGCAGGTGGCGGACGCGAGCGGAGACCTTGCCGACGAAGACGCCGGCGGAGATCTCGAGCAGCCAGCGGGTGAGGTGACCGCGTAGGCCGACGGGGCAGGCGGCGACAACGATGACGGTCATCGCGGGTTGTCCGGGGTGATCAGGTTGTCGATGTCGGGGAGATCGGCGTCGTCGTTGAAGTCGTCGTAGCCGCCGGGTTCGTCGCTGTAGGCGATTCCGGCGCTGACGGCCCCGTCCGCGCCGTCCCACAGCATGACGAGGTCGGTGTCGAGTGCGTCGGGTCCGTACTCGGGGGTGTCGTCGGTCTGCAGGAGGGCCTTGATGTCGCGGACGCAGGTGTCGAGGAAGTGTCCGTTTTTCATGTGGTCGCGGACGGCGCGGCGGGTTTCGGCGCCGATGTCGGCGACGTCGCGGGCGGCGATGTCGAACGCGATAGGGATGGAGACCTCGGCCTTGTAAAGGTCGGCTATGTCGAACACGAACGAGAGGACGTGTCCGGTGTGGACGAAGCCGAGGCCGGGTGCGAGGCCGAGGGCGACGATCACGGCGTGCACGACGCCGTAGAGGCTGGTGTTCGCCGCGGACAGGGCTTGGTTGACGGGGGTGCCGCCGGCGAAGTCTGTGGTGTCGTAGTCGCGGCGGGTCCATTCGACGCCGGTGCGTTCGGCGTGCTCGCGGTAGAGCCGTCGCACGCGGGCGCCTTCGTGCATGCTGAGGCTGCGGGTGTTCTCGCCGGGGAAGCGCATGGCGTACATCTCGCGGGCCACGCGCAGCCGGGTGCGCTGGTTGGACACGAGTGCGGCCTGGGTCTGCAGCAGTGACGCAGAACGGGCGAGGGAGCGTCCGTGGGCGTAGTAGCGGACGCCGTGCTCACCGACCCAGACGGCGGTGGAGCCGCTCTCGGCGATCAGCACCATCGCCTGCTGGCTGACGGTGGTGCCGGGCCCGAGCAGCACGGCGCCCAGCGTCGCGGCGGGGATGTGCAGGGTTCCGCGCGCGTCGCGGGCGGTGATGGCGTTGGCGTCGCGATGGACGACGCAGTGCTCGAGGTACACGAAGCTGAGCCGGTCCTGGGCACGGACGAGCTGTCCGAGCGGGACCGGCTTCGCTCCGGGGATCGGCTTCGCCACGCCGTCACCGCGGCGCGGCGAGGGTCAGCAGGCCGCAGCCGTAGCCCTTCCCCGGCCCAATGCCGGCGACGAGCGCGGTGCGCAGGGCCGCCGGATCCTCGACGACGAGCGTTCCCTCGAACAGCGCCGTGTTGAGGGTGACGATGCGGCCGCGGCGGTCGAACCGCACGGCGCGCCGGTCGCGGAGCACGACGTCGGGTGCGCCTGCGGTGCCGTCGACCACGGAGAACCCGGCCCGCTGGGCGCGTTGCAGGAACCACGCGGTCTGCTGATCGGCGGTGACGTGCGGGAGCCGCTTCCCGCGGCTGTTCCCATCGGCCGGTGGTGCGTTGTGGACGGGATTGGCGCGCAGCCGGAACGCCCACCGGTCCCCGGCGGTGAGCTTGCCGAGGAAGGGCTCGTAGTCCTTGGTTTGCCAGCCGTAGGTCGGCCGTCCCACGCTCTCGGCGAGGTGGGTGAGGTCGGGCGCGAGGGGGCTGACGACGTAGAGCAGGTGGTCGTGCTGCCCCTGGTCGAGCCGCCACAGGATCCGGCCCTCGTCGGGTTCGGGTCGCGACGACGGGAACGCGGCGAGGACGGCGGCGTGCAGCCGTTGCGGGGAGGCGAGCAGCTCTCGCGCCGTGCGCCGCCGGGGGTTGATCTCGAAGCGGGTCAGGTGCATCGCTAGAGCACGTCCATCGGGTCGTGGGTGTCGGCCGGCGGGGCGGTGATGCCGCGGAAGGCAGGGTTGGTCACCGTGACGTAGGAGCGCTGCACCGACCGCCACTCCCACTGCCGGTGCGCCGGGTCGAATCCGTGTGCGACGGGCTGGTCTCGGACCAGTTCGGCGTCCGCGGTGTCTGCGGTGCAGTCCGCGGCCACCGGCAGCTCGACCTGCGCGTCTCGGTGCGCTCGTTGGACGGCGAGCGATGCCCTCCAGGGCTCGACTCCGAGCGCGCCCAGCGCGGTGGCGTCGCGCAACCCAACCGCGACAGGCCCTACCGGCGGGCAGGATCGTCGGCCGAGGAACAGCGGGAAGTGCGGGCGCCGCACAGCCTCGAGCAGCCCTTCCAGCAGCCCGGTATGGCCCTCGACGGAGGCGAGGAAGACGGCGTCGGACAGGTAGTGGCGGGTCGAGACCGACACCGGCGTGCGCTCGCCGGGTCGGGCCGCGGTTTGGAAGTCGCGTTCAACCTGGCCGGGCTGCTCGGTGCGTACGGCGAAGGTCAGGTCGAGCAGGTGCTCGATCGACTCGGTCCGGCGGATGCCCTCGGCGGCGGCGAGCAGGCCGATGACGGCGCTCTTGCTCGGCGTCCGGTCGGTGGCGCGGCGGGTGAACCGGCTCCTGGTGCCCCACGACTGCAGAGGTGCCGCCAGCCGCAGCAGCAGCGCGGTCACGACAGCCGTGCGGCGACGGCCTCGCCCACCGCCGCGACAGTCGAGTCGGCGTCCCCGCGGGTGGCGATGTCCGCCAGCGGGGCGAGCCGCTCCCCGGGCCCGAACGTCCACGCGGCGACGGGGGCTTCGCCGTAGGCGTCCTGCACCTCGGTGGCGTGCGTGGCGAGTGCGGTGATCGCAGCGGGGATGCGCGGCTGCGTCGTGATGGCCTCTTCGAACGCCCCAACGAGGTTGATCGACTGCGTCTCGCGCAGCACCACGTAGACGGCGTCGGGCAGCGTGCGGTTGGCGAAGGTGTTCTGCTTGCCGGTGGGCATGCTCAGCACGAACCCGCGCACGAACGCCTCGACCGCGCGGCGGGTGGCCTTCGCGTCGCTCAGGTTCTCGGCGAGCCGGTCGACGTCGACGGTGGCGTAGCGGTAGAGGGTGGAGGAGTTGAACTCGACAGTGCCGATCATCCCGGCGCCGGCGTCTTCTTCCTCGTCGGCGTTCTTGTGGTCATCGACGGCGGTGAAGTAGTCGTACTCGGTCTCGACCGCGTGCACGGACAGTGCGTGCGCGACCTGCGCGGCGGCGTCGACGTTCAGGTCGGTGTCCTCGGCGACCATGCGGCCGAACAGGGCGACGTCGACGGAGTGTTCGGTGTCGGCGGCCTTCTTGGCGGCCTTCTTGTCGATGGCCGCGCCAGTGCGGCCGTGCTCGACGGCGAGCGCAGCGAGCGCGGCGATCTGGGAGTTGCTCAGGAAGACGAGGTAACCGGACTCTTCCGGGACCTCCTTCTTCCCACGCGGCGCAGCGACCTTGATGCCGACGGCGGCGAGCACGGCCTTGGCGAGCTCTGGGGCACGGTCGGCCAGGGTCGAGTCCTGCCCGACGATCTCGTCGCCGAGCAGTTCGACCAGCCGCTTGCTGCGCACACCCAGCTCGGTGCGGTCCAGCAGGGCGTCGAACGCGGTGCGGGTGGAGCGCTTCCACGCCTGGCTCGACACGCGGGCTCGGACGACGCCGCCGTAGCGGGCGGTCTTGGGGCTGCCGGTGTCGTCCCGGTTGAGGTTGCTCGGCGGGACGGTCTGCAGGACGTGGATGTCGACGATCGTGCGGGGCATGGTCTTCGCAGCTCTCTGGTCGAGGTCGGTCATGCGGTGGTCTGGTCGGTGTCGCTGTCGGCGGACGCGCCGAGGTCGGTGTCAGGACGGTGCTGTCGGTAGAACTGCCGTCCCCAGGTCATCCGGACGCGGGACGGGTCGTCCTGCCAGGTGTGGAGCTGCTGGGCCAGCAGGCCGTAGTCGAGCGGGGCGCTCGCCGTGCGCAGGAGTTGCACCACGCCCCGCAGGTGGTGGGTGAGCTCGCCGAAGGAGTCCGCGGTGCCGAGCATGCGGAAGCGCCGCACGATCGGATCCGGGATCGCGCTGCTGCCGGTGTGCAGGCGGCGTAGTGCCGTGCCGAGGCCGCGCCCGCGATGGTGCATGCGTTCACCTCGCGACTGCTGATGCAGCGCGAACAGCGTGATCGCGACGTGAGCGGCACGTTCTGCGGGGCTGGGATTCGGGTCGTCCGCGGGGTGCCCGTTCAGCAGCGCGGGAGTGAACGTGTACTCCAACACGTCCATGATCTCGCCCGGTTCCTTGCCGACGGCTCGCCGCATACGGGCAAGTGCTGCGACGGCGCCGGGGTCCTGCGGCACACGCAGGAAGCGGCTCTGCAGGCCACCGACCTGCTTGTCGACGAACGTGCCGACGGGGCCCAGCCGGGGTTGCGGCTCAGTGGGCGGGGGACTGGTGGCGGCGGCTGGTGTGGTCACGGTGCTCCTGGGTCGGCCACAGCCGGTGCAGTGGCGTAGGCGTGAGGGAGGGCCTTCTTGAGCGAGCGGCGGAACTTGTTGTCGGCGTGGGCCGCGGTCAAGACCTGCTGACGAACGATCCGGCCCTCCCACGCTGCGGGCGACACGGTGCGCATGAGATCGGCCGCGGCCGACCTGGTCACCTCGTCAGCGGTGCGGTGCCACGCGATTTCCGAGCTGACGGGGTCGGAGTCGGCGCCGACGGACGTGAGCCACTCGCGGAAGGCCCCGTCGAGGTCGGCGTAGAGACGTTCCCTGGCTCGGCTGCGCGGACCGGCGCCGTCGCCCCCAGCGGCGGCCACCAGATCGCCTGCGAGGTTGCCGAGGGCGAACGCCGCGTCGTCGGCAGCGCGTACGCAGGACTTGACCATCTCGACGAGACCGGTGGCGTCCTGACGAGCGAGTGCGACGACGAGATCCAGCGAGTCGTGCACGACGTCGTCGACCACGGAGCTCTGCGAGCCGTAGATCATCCCGACCGCGCGGATCGTGACTGGGAAGTCGCGCGGGAGTGCCCGTTGCATGCAGAGGTGACCGAGCCAGTCCAGCACGCCCGGCGCGATCCGGTCGGCCGGCCCCGACGTCTGACGGTCGACGGCTGCCGGTAGCAGTGATTCGAGTCCGCGCCAGATCGCACGGTCGGGGTCGTGAGCGCGGGGCATGTAGACCGGCACCATGCTCTTGAGCTGCCTCTCCTGGTTGGGGCTGCGCCGCCAGGCGGTGTGCGGCTCGAGGTCCACCCGGTGTTGCGGCTGCAGCCGGTTGCCGTTCGCGATGATCACACGTGTGATCCGGCCCCCGCCTGCGATGAGCCGGATGCGGCGGCTGGGCCAGGTGTACAGGTCGGCCGGACCGGTCGGCTCCCGCCCCTGCTCGACGTGGCCGGACTCATCGCGCACCGTCAGCGGCGGGCGCTCCCACACCGGGATGTCCACCTCGGGATCCCGCGTCGAGCCGAAATCCGAAGCGAGCAGGTTCAGCAGCAGCGTCTCCTTGAGGGTCTTCCCCTCCAGCAGCACCCCGCCCAGCCATCCGCTCCAGGCGACACCGATGGGGTAACCCTTGCCGTTCCTGACCCGCTCGTCACCGACCGCGCCGGACTTGATGCCGGACGGGTCGAAGGCCTGGGCATGGACGAGCCAGCGCGCCGCCTCGGCGTAGGACAGGGACAGCTCCCCGCGCCGTGTCGCGAAGAACGGCACGCCGTTGGGGACATCGGCGATGAGGCGATCCAACGCGAAGGTCTCGTCCTTGGTGGTGCGCAGCTCGGCGGTCTGCAGGAACGGCGTCTCGGGGTGGAGCAGGTCGAACCGCTCGTGGTGCTCCGCCAGGTAGGCCTCGATCGCGTCCGTCGGCAGCGCCGGAGCTCGCCACAGCTCCTCCCACTCCGCGATGTCCTTCGGGCCGCGGATGGCGCCGTGCAGGACGGCGAGGAGCAGGCGGCTCACTGCGAACGTCTGGGTTGGCAGGTCACCGCTGAGCCCGACGACGCCGTGCGCCTGGCAAAGGACGTCCAGGAGGCTGTGTTCGGTCACGCCACCGTCGCGTGCGCGACCTGGGATCCACGGTGCATGGAGCACGCAGAACGTGCCGTCGCATCGCATGGGCTCGCTGGCCCTCCTGTCGGATTCGGTGGGATGGCGGGTGGATTCACCCCGGCGATGCGGGGGTGTGGTGTGGAGCCAAGGTCAGGTCCTGCCGAGGCCGGCGTTGTCCAGAGGCGCGTGGAGCAGCCCTCGGCGCAGGTCGTAGGTGAGTCGGAACGCGGCGGGGCCGTCGCAGACGTCGGCGGTCCGGTCCGCGTCGAGTACCAGGACGAGTCGCCCGTCGAGCAGGGGCTGCTTGTCGAAGCTGGTGAAGTGGTTGCGTTCGAGCGCGCGGATGACGCCGTCGCCGACCGGATCCATACGGCTCATCGCGGGGGGTAGCCGCAGCGCGCAGGCGGCGATCGTGCGGGCGGTGGCGTTGTCGACCGGGCTGTCGCGGGGGATCTGAACGCCGCCGCCGGGCACCCAGTCGGGGGTGAGGATCCCGTTGTCGCGGTCGCGTTGGACAACGAGCACCTCGATCGACTCGTCCCCGTCGCGGACCTGGCCGGAGCCCTGGCGGGGTTCGTCCTGGGGGTCACCGACGCCGGCGCGGATCCAGCCGTCGAGCGTGTCGCGGTCGCGGCCGACCTCACCGAGGAGGAAGTCGGCGGCGCGGGACCGGCGCCGTTCGACGTCACGGGTGTGCAGTGCCTCGGCGTGCCGCATCGCGTCCTGCCAACCGGCCGGGCCCAGCGAGTCGCTGCCGTACGTGGCCTGGACCAGGCTGGGGATGTCGGTGGGCAGCGTGATGCTGCTGCGGTCGATCAGGAGTGCGGCGGCACGCAGGAGGGCGTGCTCACCGTAGACGCTGCGGCTTCCGGGGACCGCTCGGGGCGGTTCGGCTGCCCAGTCCTCGACGCCGACGATCACGCACCGCGGCTGCTCAAGGCGGGACGTGCGTTCCCTCTGGTGGCGGTGCAGCCGGCCCATCCGCTGCAGGACGAGGTCGACGGGGGCGAGATCGGTGATCATCAGATCAAAGTCGACGTCGACGCTCTGTTCCACGACCTGGCTGGCGACGACGACATGCCGCTCTGGTCGCTCGGTCCCCTCACCGGGTGGGCCGAACCGCTGCAGCAGTGACGTGTCGAGCGCCGCGCGGTCGCAGGCGAGGAACCGGGAGTGGGTGATCGTCACCTCGTCCTCGCCGAACTCGGCGACGAGCCGGTCGGCCGTCTCCTGCACGCGTCCGACGGTGTTGCGGATGACTACTGCGCAGCCTCCGTCGACGAGGGCGTTGCGCAGCGTGTCGACGAGGGTGTCGAGGTCGTCGGCCATGCGCTCGACCGTGACCGCCTTCGGTGTCCTCGCGGCTGGGACCGGCCGTGCTGGTGATCCGGAGGCGAGGACGACCGGGTAGCCGGGGGCGTCCTCCACATCCGAGCTGCTCACGCCTCGGCCGCTCTCGTAGGCCTGGATCAACTCGGTGCGGCGTGCGGCGGGCAAGGTGGCCGAGAGGAGCAACACCGGGGTGGCGTAGGCGCCGAGCCAGTGCAGCATCCGATCCAGGTATCGGGACATGTAGACGTCGTAAGCGTGCACTTCGTCGATCACGACGACCTTGCCCGCCAGGCCGAGGTGGCGCAGCATCACGTGCCGGCTCTTCAGCGCACCGAACAGGGCCTGGTCGACGGTCCCGATCACGAACTGGGCGAGCGGGCCCTTCTTGCGACCGCGCAGCCAGTGGTGGGCAATGCCGCTCTCCTGATCGCCGTCCTCTCCGACGCCACGGACGTGGGCTGCCCGCAGCAGACCGCGGTAGTCGTCGTTGAGGGCGGCGGTGCCGTGCGCGAGCAGCACGCTGACGTCGGACGGCAAGCCCGGCAGCGTGCGCATCCACGCCAGAACCCGGCGGAACATCGCGTCGGTCGTGGCACGGGTCGGGAGTGCCACGAAGCATCCGTCGGCTCCGGAGCGTGCCGCCAGCGCCTCGGCGGCCAGGAACGCGGCTTCGGTCTTACCCTCGCCCATGGGAGCCTCGACGATCACCAGCCCCGGCGTCTCCTGTGCCAGGGCCGCTTCGGCCGCGGCCAGCTGGATGGGGCGCGCATCCTCCGGGGCTCGCCCGAATCGTGCCGCGAACGCCTTCCCCGCGTCATCGAAGCGGCGAGGCCGCCACCGCGCCGGCATATCGAGCTCGTCCCACGCATGTGCCACACGGGCGGCGGTGAGATCCGGATCGGGCTCGACGGGCGGTTCGAACGCCGTGTGCACCTCGCGCAGCGGGAAGAGTTCGGCATTGGAAGCGATCCAGTCGGCCATGATCACGATGGAGGCCAGCAGCGCCTGCGTCGGGCGGCCCAGACGGACAGACGCATAGGGTTTGAGCACCTCGGGCCCGCCGACGAGGTCGGTCGCCCACCACAGCGCTGCGGTGCGGGCTTCCTCCCACGAGCCATCGCCGACCAGCGACCGCTGCACGCTGACGAAGTGCTGCAGGCTCGACTCCGGCGGCACGCCGTGATGGGCGCCGACGACGCACGCCAGCTGCGCGGCGGTGGCGGTGAACTCGAAGCCGAGCCGGTCGGCCAGAAACTCCCGCACGGCGAGCTGCCCCACAACCTCGTGGCGGACCCGCGGTCGATCTCGGCTCTGCGCAAGCTCCGGACGTGCGACCAGGCCATACCCGCGCATCGCGTCCGCCAACGGCGGGGCCTGCACCACGAACGCAGGGCTGATCTTGCCGACGTCGTGCACGGCCGCCAGCCAGGTCGCGATAGTCCGGACGCCGTCCGCCGTGTCGAGATCGGTCGCGAGACGACGCACCACCTGCGGCGACACCCACTCGTCCACCAGCCGAAGGACTATCCCTGCGGTATCAGCCAAATGCTGGTGCAGTGGCAACCACGCAGTGATCTCCTTCGACAGGTGATCGCGGTCAGTCTTCGCCCACGCGGACAGCCAAGCGTCGAGCACCGGATTCCTTCCGTCGGGGCGAGGCGGACGGATCAGTACTCTCTGTTGGAAGTCGATCTGTTACCCCATGCGGCCGACCGTCGTGCCCGTGCCGACGAGCGACGGTTAGCAACTCTCGATCTCAGACGTCCGGTGTCGCGGCGCGGCGAGCCCAGCCTTCACCAGCTCACCCAGTACCTGGCCGAACAGGTCCAGCTGCGCTCGGTGGGGCCTCCCGTCCACGTCGACGAAACTGCCCGTGAGTCGGTCTGCGGCGAGCAGTCTCGGCGACCCGCTCGACAAGGCGGTCGTGGATGCGTAGGGCCATCTCGGATGTTCCGATCGCCGCCGCGAGCTAGTGCTCGCCGAGAAGGGCTCACGAGTTACTCCACGCTCCCTCGGGGCCACTCCTGGCGAACGATCTGGCTTCCTCGCTGTATGCGGGCATCCGCTCGTGCCGGCGCCGCAGACGCGCGTCTGCGCCGTGCTATCCAGAACACCCGCGCGACGTCGGCCGGATCAACGCCCTGCTGCTGCGGCTGCGCGACAAGGGCAACACGATGCTCGTAGTCGAGCACGACACCGACGTGATCACCGCCGCCAACCACGTCGTCGAGCTCGGCCCGCGCGCCGGTGGCGAGGCGGGCGGATCGTGCACGAGGGCGACGTGGCCGGGCTGGCGACCTCGGGCACGCTCACCGGCGAGTTCCTGCACCGTCCGATCACGCTGCGGGCGCAGCCGCGGCGCCGCGTCGTGCTACCTGCGCGAGCTAGCGGCCTCGGATTGAAGTCCGGCGACAGTGCGCAGCTACGCCTGGTCAAGGCATCGCGACTTGATGGGTGATCAAGGGGTCGGCATGCGCCTCCGATCGGGGAACGATTGCACAACACTCGGGGCAGTTCCATGCGTCAGCATCCGCTCAGGATGTCCTCGATCCGAGCGGCGTCCGGCCCGTCGAGCACCAAGGCGTAGGCGCTAGCGACGTCGTGCCAGCTCGCGGCGTAGGTGCAGTGCGCGGCCGGGTTCGGCGGTAACCACCGGGACGGCCCGCGGTCGCCCTTCGAGTTGTTCGTGGGCCCGTCCACCGCGCGTAGCTCGGCGCCGTCGTTTGCGAACGCCTCCCGATCGGCGTCGCTCCACTGCCAGGCTCCGGCCTGCCACGCGTACGAGAGCGGGATCACGTGGTCGATCTGCACGTCGTCGCTCGTGCCCTGTCCGCGCTGGAACGCGATCGTCGTGCCGGTGTAGAGGTCGTTCAGCGTGCCGGTCGCGACGTCGCACCCGTCTGCGGTGAGCGCGACGTCGACCAGGTCCCGGATGAGGATCTCCTGCCTGGTGTCTTGGCAGTCCCTGTCGGCGTCGGCCCACCCGTCGCCGAACGCGTCGCGGTCGTAGGGCGGCACCTGCGCCGGCCACGCAGCCACCGTGTCGCCGAGCGCGGCGCCGCATCCGGACAGGAGCAGGACGACGGCCAAGACGAGCACGGGGAGCCTCACGTGATCATCCTGGCGTAGCTCGATCGAGTGAAATCGGAGATGGCGAAACGCCCGCCTCCGACGGCGTGTCGGGACGGGCGTTCGACGGGTCGGTGGGCCGCCGTCGGCGACGCCGCAGGGTCTCGTCGGTGCGCTCGGCGTAGCGGCGGACGACCGGTGCCGCCCAGCATGCCGGACTGGTTCCGCGCCCCGGGTCCGATTGCTGCCGCCGGGCTCTCAGTGGTGCTCGCGCAGGTGCGCGCTCATGGGCACTGGGGTGCCCGCCACTGGCTCAGCCGCGGTTTGCCGTCGAGCGGATCCGCTCCAGCACATCTGCCGAACGCGGTGGCCGCGTGGCAGCGCTGATAGCGCAATGTCTCCGAGCAGTGATCAGTAACGCGCCGCGAGTGATCGACGAGCAGTCTTCCGGATGCGGAGCGCATCCAGTACAGAGAGGACTGATGTGCAGAGACTGCTCCTGCCCGCCCTCGGCGCCCTCACGCTGGTGGCGGCCGCCGTGGGTGGACCCGGCGGGACCGGGCTCCCCAGCTCGGCAGACACGGCGGTGGTCGCCGTCGCCGCAATCGCGCCGGTGACGGCGGACGCGAACTGTCACGCGAGCTACAAGCCGTGCCTTCCTCGTGTGCGGGATCTCGACTGCCCCCAGATTGGCCACCGGGTGACCGTCGTCGATACGGACGCGTACCGGTTGGACGCAGATCATGACGGCACCGGGTGTGACCGCTACCCGGAGCCCAGCGGCGGACGCTGACGGCTGCCCCACCCCGGCCGGTCGCCCAACCGGTGACACCTGGGGTGGGGCGCTCCCCTTCAGATGTCCTCGAGGGTTCGGCGTGCGGGTTGGTGTCGGACCGCGCTGAGGCAGAGGCTCGGCGGCGTCGGGGTGGTGATCTCGAATCCGGCGGTGTGGGTGAGCTCGCTGAGCAGTTCGGTGCTCCAGTAGCGGCGGCGCATGGTGTCGTGTTCGACGCGGCCGGTGTCGAATCGCCAGCTGCGGGTGCTGGTCAGGATCTGTGTGTTCGGGTCCCATTCGGACGTTGTGGTGGCGGTGGCGGTGCCGAGGGACGTGGTGATCTCGTGGCGGCCGTGGGTGTGGCCTCCGGTGCCGGTGAGGGTGGCGATCGCGAGCAGGGTGCCGGGGTGGCTGTGTGCCTGGATCGTGTTGAAGGCGGCGGCGAGGTCGGCGTCGGTGTGCAGGTAGGACAGGGTGTTGCCGAGGCAGGTCACGAGGTCGAAGGTGGCGCCGAGGCGGATGGTGCGCAGGTCACCGACCGCCAGTCGCAGGCGAGGGCGGGTGCGTTGGGCCCACGTGATGAGGCTCGGCTGCAGGTCGATGCCGCTGCCGGTGATGCCGTGGCGGTGCAGGTCTGCGAGCAGGCGCCCGGTACCGCAGCCGAGGTCGAGGACGGTCCTCGCGTCTGGGTGGTGTTGCTTGATGAGGGCTAGCAGGTCGGCGGTGGTGGGTTCGTCGGCGAGTAGTTCGTCGTAGAGCGCCGGCTCGCGGTACATGAGATTGTTGCGGGTCAGCGATTCGGCGTCGACGACGCGCACGAGCCCTCCCTTCCTGCGGCGGCGGCGGTGCACATGCTTCGGATGCCGATGTCGAGGGCGAGCATGTCGTACACCAGCGGTGGCATGGTGCCGCCGTCGCGGGCGCGCCGGTGCAGGTGCGCGATGGCGGTGCGGCGCACGAAGCCGCGGTCGATCAGCACCGAGCGTTCCAGCATGTCCGCGAGCAGCGCGAGTGCGTGACGGCGGAGCGCGCGGTTCATCGTCGCGGCGAACGATTCCGGTCGCCGGGGGTGGGTGACGGTGGTGGGCAGGCCGGTGCGGGCGAGCCGCTGGCGCAGCAGTTCCTTTCCGGTGCGCCACGCGACGGGGAGGGAGCGCCCGAATCGGGACAGCTGCGGTGCGGTGAACGGGGCGATCGGCCAGAGACCGGCGCGCAGGTAGGTCGGATGTCGGGCGGAGAACACGACCAGGGTCGGCAGAGCCACCGCCGTGACAGGGGAGCAGTCGGCGTCGATGTCGGCGAGCGCGTCGCGGGCGTGCTGGTCGAGCCACGGCGGCAGCCGAGGCGGTGTCGTTGGGCGCGGTCGCTCGGCTGGTGTTCGGCTCATGATTTCGTCGCCGCCATAGCCGGTGAGGACGACCCGGGCCCCAGCGGCGCGAAGCCGTCCGCGCAGGGCGTCGAACGCTTCTTGATAGACGTCGGTGTCGGGGTAGTGCGTGCGGTCGGCGGTCCTGGGGCCGCCGGGGGAGAGTGGAAGGTGATCGTTTGCGGGCACGGTGAGGTCGCGCAGCCCGAGATGGTCGACGATGATCCGGCGGCGGATCTCCTGGGCGAGGCCTGCCCGGCCGGCCACGATCAGGCCGGCGGAGAGAACCTGGCCGCTCGACAGTGCTGCGGCTGACACGGCCACGTTCGCCGAGTCCAATCCGCCGGACAGCTCCGCCGCGACGGCGCCGCGGAGACCGTCGAGCGCGTCGTGCACGACCTGGTTCATGAGCGTGGCGAAATGCGCGACGGGGTCGGCGCCCCATCGGAGTCTGCGGGGCTCGCTGACGTGACTGGCTGGTGCCGGGTAGCGCAGCCGTAAGCCGCTCGTGCGGTGCCACTGCATCGTGGCGCCCGCGGTGAGCCGGGTGATGCGGGAGAACAATGTTGCGGTGGAGTAGCGGTGTCGGCGGGTGAGCAGTCGGGTCACCACCGCCGGCGACAGGTCGTCGGGCTCGGCGAATGATGCGAGGTCAACGGGGTCCCAGGAGCCGATCAAGCGCTCGCCGCAGGCGGCGACGTAGAGCGGCACGACCCCGAGTGGGCCGGCGGTCAGAGCCACGACTCCGTCCGCGCCGAGCGTCAGCTCGGTGAAGTCCCCGCCAGGCCGGATCTCTCGGACAGCCACTGTGGCATCACGCCCGAGGCGCGACTCCCGGCGCAGGGCAGCGGACCGGACCGGTGCGATCCAGCTCGAGCCGAAGCGCCAGCACGAGCCCTGCCAACGCCATCCGCCCGTTACGTCGTCGCGGTGCAGGTCGAATCGCAGCATCGCTGGGGTCGTCCTCCGGCTATTCGGGCCGATTCCGGGGCGGCCAAGGCCAAGTCGACGTCGGCCGCCCCGGACCGACGCGGCCGATGTCAGCCCGCGCAGTGGTCGCCGTTGGAGTCCTGATGGCCCGGCGCCTTCCGGTTGTACTCGGATGCTGCGGACGGCACGGCCATAACGGCTTCGCCCTCGAAGATCTCGTCAACGTCCATTATTCCACCTCCCTTCCTGATTTTCATTGCGATATCTGCACATCGGGGGATCCTGCTCCGTGGCCGTCTCTACCGGCACCTCCGCAATCTGTGGTGCGTATGGGCGGACGCGGCTCGCCTCAGTGGTCAGGCGTGGCTCGGTATCGCGTATGTCACCTAGCGCCGGTGCAGGCGCTGGTGGAACGAGTGGATCCGTGTGGAACACGAGGTTTCCCCTTCGAGGGTCGGTGCGGTTCGTATCCGATGCGTGGATTGCTCCTGATGCACTACAGATCACTGGGTTGAGCGGCTGTGCGACGCGGTGGAACGGTTGGTACTCAGCGAATGGGCGGGGACCAGGTGTCGCCGATCCCCAGCAATAGCTCATAAAGAGGTACGCTTCCTCGGTAGGTCGATCTGTGCGATCGGTGGCGCGGGTCACGCTCGGTGTCGGGAGGGGACTGCGTCGCGCCGTCAAGGTGACAACCTCGGGTTTCCTCAAAGGGTGGGTCAGTGATGTCCGGGAGGCCACCGGTTGGGGCCCGGTTGTCCGCGTCGGCGGCGGTGGCGTCCGCGCTTGCGACCTCGCTGATGCTGCAGTGCCGTGGCCGTCAACACCGTTGCGACGACGGCCAGCAGCGCGGAGCTCACGGCCATGGCCGTGCACACGCCTCGTTACCGCTGCCGTTGCTGAGCCATCAAGGCGAAAGTCGCTACCGGACATGGCCAGCGCGTCAGCTGCGTCAGGCATCCAGAGCAGAGCCCATCGGAGAGCTGCCGGTGCTGCGCCAAGGCGCGCTCCGCATTTCCTCGGACGGCCAGGAACTGGATAGCCTCTTCAAATGCCAGCGCTTGATGCTCTGCATCGTGGGCGTCCATCACTCCGGTCTTCTGTGGCTGCAGGTCGCGGTTGTGGCGGACGCCGAGCGGCCCGGGGTAGACCGCCCGGCGTCTGGCAACCAGCCAACCGATTGCCCGCAGCCCACACCATGGCGCGCGTGATGCATCGATGTTGCATCAATGCCGCAGGAACCCCACTGAGCAGCGACGTTCGCTACGCTGGGCCGACCGGGCAATCACCCGTTCGGGAAGGTCGCGCCAGTGATACGCCAACCACGTCTCCGCTTGGCCGAGCACCGGAAGGCGGTTGGCTTCACGCAGGAGGCCTTGGCCGAGGCACTGCGCGTCGACCGATCGACGGTGGCGCGCTGGGAGTCCGGCGTGTGCGAACCGCAGGCGTGGATTCGTCCCAAGCTCGCCCGCGTGCTCGGCGTACCGCTCGAAGGACTCGCGAAGATCCTGACTGATCGCACTGACAGCACTGACAGCACTGACCGCACAGCCAACAGCATGCTGCACATGCGCGCGGGTCGCGCCGACCCGGCGGCGGCACGGGCGCTCGCAGACCATGTCGTAGCTCTCGCCAGGCGCTACGACTACGAGCCGTCGGCCTCGCTGGTCGCCGAGGCGGGCCAGGCGCATGCCGCGGTGTCGTTCCTGCTCGGCCAGGGCGCCAGCGAACTGACGATCGTCGAGCTGCATCGGACGGCGACCGCGTCAGCCTCGTTGCTCAGTCAGCTGGTGTGGGATGCGTCGGGGCGCTGGGACGGCGCAGCGGCCCTGCACTATTGCGATGCAGCGATCGAACACGCCACGGCATGTGGAGACAGGGTCGCCATGGCGCACGCCGAGCTCCGGAAGGCCTACGTCGCGCTGTATGGCCTGGCCGAGCACCGTGACCCGCGTCTCGGACTGGCCGGCGCGCAGGCCGCCGCCCACCAGAGCCAGACCATTAGCCAAGCACTACACGGCCTGGCGCAACTGCATGTTGCCGAAGCCTTCGCAATGCTCGGTGAGTATCGCCAGTGTGAGCTGGCGCTGAGTGCTGCGGACACCGCGTTTGGTCGGATGCAACCAGACGACGCGGCCGGAGGAGTTTTTTCGCCTGCCCAGTTCGGGCGGCTCGCAGGGTCGTGCTACCTGTTCTTGGGGCATCCAGAACGGGCCGAAGCGCTCCTCGCCGGCACAGTTGCGCTGCTCATCGACCGCCAGAAGACGCGGTCGCTGGTGTTGGGCAACCTGGCGTTGAGCTTCATCCGACAACGGGAACTCGATGCCGCCGCCGACAGCCTGCACAGGGCGATTGACCTGCTCGAGCACACACGTGGAGGCGGAGGGATGACGGTCGTGTTCGGCGCCGCCCGCGAGCTGTACCCGTTCCGGAATGAAACGATAGTGCAGGATATCCACGACCGCCTCCTGGGCCTCATGGCTCGCGGTTAGCAAGGAAGAGAAATTGTCTACAGGAGATAAAGCCAAGGCTGACGTTCGCGAGCGGGTATGGACAGCGCTCGAAGAAGCGGAGGCGTCTCCGGCTGCCCACGGCCGGATCCCGGACTTCGTGGACAGTGGCCGCGCGGCGGTTCGACTGAGCGAGCTGCCGGGCTGGCGACAGGCCCGAAAGGTCAAGGTCAATCCTGACCGCGCTCAGCAACCAGTGCGACAGCTCGCACTGAGCCAGGAGAAGCTGCTGTTCATGGCCGTGCCCAAGCTCGCATTGCCGGAGCCGTTCTACCGGCTCGATCCCGCGGAGCTTGATGAGCCGCCAGGGCAGCTGGCCGACCGGCGCCGCGCGGCAGAAGTCGCGCCCACCGCATCGCTGGACAGCCTGCCGCCGATCGACTTCATCATCTGCGGTAGCGTCGCGGTCAACTACGACGGTGTCCGCGTCGGTAAGGGTGCGGGCTACACCGATATCGAACTCGCGCTGCTGGCGGACGCCGGCCTGTTGAAGCCGGACACGATCATCGTGACGACCGTCCACGACCTGCAGGTGCTCGACGAGGACCTGCCACACCAGCCCCATGACTTCACCGTGGACTACATCCTCACCCCCGAGCGGCTAATTTCCTGCAAGAGGAGGCGGCCGCCAATTGGAATCGACTGGCAGGCCCTGAAACCTGAGTTGCGGGACAGCATCCCGGTGCTTCAGGCGATGTGGAAGCAGCACACAACGTCGGCTGAGTCGCACTCCTGATCTTGCCAGGAGCGCGACTCGCGTCGCCCAGTGTGCTGCTATCGGGAGCAGTCTGCCGGACATGCCGGCGAAACCGCCTCTCGGTGCGGCCACCACCTCATTGACGCGTTCGACTCCCCCTGTCCTGCGTAAAATGACCGACCGGGGGCCGTCCGAGCAGGTATCTGGCCTTCCCGCAGGTGGTCCGCGACGACAGGGGTGTCGAGGACGTCGGATCAGCTTCTGGTCCCCGTCACGGCGACCTCGGTGCATGCCGGGCACCGCTGGGCGGACGCGTAGTTGACGAGGGCCGCAGCGGCGAAGGGCCGCCGTGTTGATGCCCTACGCGGTGGCTGGTTCCGGTGTCGCTCCGCCGGAGTCGCTGGCCGGAGGAGTGGAGCGATTTTGCCGCAGGCGAAGAACCACAAGGCCACCAAGGACCGCTCCTGCAACGACGGAGCTAGCGATGATCCACCCGAGGGACCCATCTGGCGCGCCGGCGGCGTCTGTGGGTGCGGGCGGTGCGCTGGCCCGGATTGCGGGCGCGAGGGCGACGCTTGGCGCCGCCGCCGGAGCTGCCGCGGCGGCCGGCTCCGGCTGCGGTTGCACCTGCGGCTGAGACTGGGGCTGTGGCTGCGCGGGCTGGTCGTGTTCGAGGAACTCGCGGAGCATTCCGGTGTCGGTGATGACGTTGAAGTTCCCGCCGCCGAACAGCGTCAAGGTCATCATGCTATTGATGCCGTAGACCTCGCCGCGGGTGTTGATGGTGGGTCCGCCGGAGAGGCCGCCGGCGAAGTCTGCGTTGACCTGGTACACGGCGACACCCTTGCGGAACTGTCGGGACATGATCGTGCCGCTGGTGTTCACCGGCTGCAGTCGGGAGTCCTGCAGGACGTCCGCCGGTGTCTGCCCGCCGCCCTCGAGCAGTTTGTCCATGTTGATGCCGTCGGTGTCGGAGATGTTCAGGCCGGGGAAGCCGATGGACACCACGGGTTCGCCGAGGCGGGGTGCGGTGGGCGCGATCGGCAGTGGTTTGCCCGGGGCCATGCCGTGCACTTCGAATTTCGCGGTGTCGCCGTCTTCTGCCGTGCGGAAGCTGTGCACGCGCACGATCACGGGCGAGGTGAGCACCGCCCCGGGCAGCTCCCGCGGCTGGAACGCATACACGGTGGCGGTCGGTGCGGGGCGTGAGTAGTCGACTGGTGTCGGGAGCCCGGTTTCCGGGTCGATGCCGCCGCGTTCCATGTGCATCGCGACCCGCCCTTCCTCGGGGTCGACGCAGTGGCCCGCGGTCGCGATCGTCGTCGGGGTGTCGAACCAGCCGGTGCAGATCGACATGAGCGGCGTCTCGGGCGGCGCGGCCGGGTCGTCCGGCGGCGTGGTCAGCCAGGCGAAGGGGTCCTCGTGTTCGCTCCACACGATGACCAGGCCGACGATTGACTGCTGCACCGATTCCAGCAGCGCCGGGTCGATCAGGCTGTTCAGCGGTGCCGCCTGTGGTGGCGGCGCGGCCGGGGCGGCCGGTGAGGCCGGCTCGGACACGTTCGGTGCGGTCGCCGCAGGCCCGGGGCTGGGCACCGGGGCGGCGGGCGGCGGTTCGGCCAGCGCCGCGGCGCCGGACACGCTCATGCTGAGGCACGCGGCACCGAGTACCAGTCCGGTGCGGTGGAGCCAGCGTGTCGATAGTGGTGCTGGCGATCGATCAGCGCGTAGACGGGTGCGCTTCGTCGATCGCTGGTCAACCGACGCCGGCGGGGTTGATGTACTGCGCATTATGGAATTCCTTCTCGGGTCGTGAACGGGCAAGGTGACTGGAAGGGGTCAGTTCAGTTGAATATTTCTGGCGCACCTCCTTGATGTTGAAGTCAGAGGTTGTGGATCCAGTAAAAAGGGTTGTGCATGCCCTGCTTTTGGGTGCGGCGCGTCCCCGCCCCGGAGTCACTCCGGGCTGCAATATGTGTGAGACTGCCCGGCTCGCGGGTGCTCGGGGCCGCGATGCGGAGTGGCGCGGATAGTCGAGCGAGGGCATTGAGCGGCGCCGTACTCAGTCAGGGAGGCCTGGCGGTTACCTGGCGTGCTCGTGGCTTGTCAGGCTGTTGTTCTCTGCTGCCGGTGAGTTGATCGCGGCGGCGGTGAGGGCGTCAGGTGGTTGGCGTGGTCGTGTCGGGTGCGCTGGGCCGGTTGGCTTGGTGTCGGATGGTGGCGGCGAGTTGGAGGGTTTCTGGGTCGGGTTCGGTGTCGATGTCGGCGAGTTGGGCGCGGAGAAGGGTGAGGGTGTTTTCGGCGGCGTCTGGTCGGTTGAGTTGGGCTTGGATGCGCATGATGTCGCGGTAGATGCCTTCTTTGAGTGGGTCGAGATTGCGGGCGGTTTCGAGGAGGGCCAGGGTGCGTTCGGGGTCGTCGTGGATGGTGAGGCGGGCGAGTGTGGTGAGGGCGTCGAAGTAGCGGCGTCGGGTGGCTTCGCGCAGGGTGATGAGCCATTCGCTGGTGAGGTCGGCGGCGAGGTGGCCTTGGTAGGTGCGGATGGCGGTGTCGCAGGCCTGGGTGCGGTGGGTCGGGTCGGGGTGGGTGATGTCGGCGGCGGCGATGAGGAAGGTCCAGTAGTCGACGTCGATCAGGTTCGAGTCCAGGAGGTACCGGTCTCCGATGTGGGTGATCACGTGCGCGAGGTTCGGGTTGCCGGTGGCGCGCAGGGTTTTGCGGAGGCGGGCCAGGGTGGCGTTGAGTGCGTTGGTCGGTCGGCTGCGGTCCGCGTCGGGCCACAGGGCTGCGACTAGGTGGTCGCGGTGCACCCCGCTCGGGTGCACGGCCAGGTAGACCAGCAGCTCGGTCGCGCGAGGCCCCAGCCGGTCGATCACCGCACCGGGCCCGCCGGGAGCGTCGCGCGCGGTGGGTGAGCGTGGTCCGGTGCCGGGTGGGGTGTAGCGAAGGACGGTGGGTCCGAGGATTGACAGCCGCAGCGGCGGATGGGTGGGGCCAGCGGTAGCGGCTGTTGCCGACGCCGCGCCGCGTGGGCGCGAAGGCCGGGGGGCGGGGTGCGCCGGTTGCGGGGTGTGGTGTTCGACGGGTGGTTTCGCCCGCGGCGGCCCATCGGGTTGTGGCTTGTCGTGCTGTGCACCGTCGCCGCCGCCGGTTGGGTTGCCGGGCCTGGCCGCGCCATCACCGTCGTTGCGGGGATCGCTACCGGTGTCGCTGGTAGCCGCGCTTTCGTTCGGATCTGGTGGTGGGGGTTCGCCCCGTTCCGGCCAGAGATTCTCCGCGTGGGTTGGTGTGTGAGCGGTGGGGGCGAGGGCTTCGCGCAGTTGGGCTGGGGTGCTGGCGTTGAGCTGTGCGCCGACGAGGTGGACGGGCGCGGTGGGGGTGTCGTGGTCGGGGTCGGTGTGCTGGGTGATGCGGTGGTGGTCGTCGAGGTGGCAGTTCCAGCCGGTTGGCCACCAGCCCGTGAGGATGGCGCCGATCCCGAGCGGTTGGCCGGCGGTGAGGGTGGCGGCGAGACGGTGCTGGGCCGGGGTCGTGGTCGGTGCGGGTGCGAGCAGCAGCCAGAGCGGCCAGCCGTCGGGCGGGCCGGAGGTGACGCGGCGACGAATGAGTTCCGCTTCGACGACCTCGAGGGCGGTGAACGGGTCGGGCGTGACCCGGACCCGGGCAGGCCAGCGCTCGTTCCCGCCGTGTTCGTCCTCGTCGTGTCCGTTCTCATCTGGTCGCGGTGGTATGTCACCGGGCGGCGCGTTGGTTCGAGGTGGCGGGGTGATCGAGTTGTCGCCGGGTGGTCCGAACAGCTCGTGGGCGGTGTTGGCGGCGATGACGACAGCGGTGTCGGGTTCCAGGTCGAGTAGCGCGCTCAGCAGCGCGCGGGCGACAGCGGGTGCTCCTGGCCCGGTCAGGCCCAGGCCACGGGTTGCGGCGAGGTCGATCAACACCGGCTGGTGATCGAGCACCCCGATGGGCAGCCACGGCCGCGCTCCCCCCACTGCAAACGCAGCCGAGGCGGTCTCTGCATTCGGGGATCCGGCGTCTCCCGCAGCGCCCGGAAACGGTTCCGGGCGATGATCGCCACGAGGCGCCGCCGCCTCGATGGCGAATGGTGGCCGGCCGGGACCGTACGGCCGGTGTGACAGCGCGTCAGGGGCCTGTTCGATGCGGGGGATGGGGGCGGTGTCGGCGACATCAGGGCTGCGCGGAGTCCGGTCCCGATCGCGCCGGGCGAGCAGCACCGCGGCAGTAGCGGCCGCCGCGGCGGTCGCGCCGACCCCCACCAGCAGCGCGGTGCTGTCGGACCGGGAGCTCGTGGGAGGCACAGGCCCGACAGGGGCCGCCGGTGGCCCGCTCGGGCCGGTCGCTGGTGGTTCGCCCGGCGAAGGCAAGGGCGCGGGCAGGGCCGGTGCGGGTGTGGGTGTGGGTGTGGGTGTGGGTGTGGGCAGCGTGGGTGTGGGCAGCGAGGGTGTGGGTTTGGGAATCGGCGGCGCTGGTGCGGGGTCCTCGCGATCGAGGGAGGGCGGTTGAGTGGTCGGCCCTGGACGGGTGGTGCCCGGATCGGTGTCGGGCGGGTCAGGGGCAGTGCCTGGTGAGCCGTCGCCGTGACTGCCGTTGCTGTCGCGGCCCATGCGGGCGCTGTCCTCGCCCGCCTCATTCTTGCTCGTGCCGTTGCTGCCTGTGCCGTTGCTGCCTGTGTCGTTCCTATCCGTGTCGTGTCGGTCCTGGTCGTGTCGGTCCTTGTCGGTGTCGTGCTGGTCGTCGGTTGCACATGGGTCGGGGCGCGGTGGCACGTGGCATGGCTGGCTGGTGGCGGGCTCGTCGTCAGGCGGCTGCGACGTCATGTCGGGCGGGCACGCGGGCTCATGCTGCGACATTGATGTGGCGAGTGGGCCACGGTGCTGCGGCATGTCCTCGGGCAGGAACGGCGTCGACGACGAGGCAGAGGCTTGAGGATCGCCGTGGAGGGTGTCCGGAGTGTGCATGGCCGGCGCAGGTTGTCCTGCGGGTTGGGCCGCGGGGAGGGTGGTCGGCTGGCTGCTGGTGGCCGGGACAGCTGGCGGGGCGGGTGCCGGCGAGGTGGCGTTGCTTCCGGACATGTCGCTCGAGGTGCCGGGTTGGGCGAGTTGGCGGTGGACGTGTTCGGCGTGGTCGCGCAGGCAGTGGCAGCTGTCGATCAGGCTGGCCAGCCAGTGTTGGTATGCCTGGGCGGCGTCACCGCGCCAGGACGGCACCGCCACCGCGGTCGCGGTGAGCAGGGCCGCGAGCTGCGCAGCGTCGCTCTTGCGGGCCTGCCACAGCGCCACCGCCTCCGACAGACTCGTCGGCCCAGCATCCCCGACGATCCGCTCAGCGAGAACGCGCGGCGCCCAGGCGGGACCGTCAAAGCGATGCGGTGACGGGTCGCCCAGGGCGGCGCCTGCCGGAGCATCGATGACCGAGTCCCGGATGCCGGTGCCGGTGCCGGTGCCGTTGGCGGGTCTTGCGGATGCGTGGTCCTCGGCGAGGGCGGCGAGATCGGCGGCGAGCTGCATGTCGGTATGCCAGTAATGGGCGGCGGTGTCGCGTAGCGCGCAACCGGCACCGGCGAGGTTGGTCAGCACCTGGCGGTGCTGGGTGCACCAGTCGCGTTCGGCGTCGGCCAGCCACCGCTGCACGGTGGTCATGCCCAAGGGAAGCGGCGGAATCTCGGTCGAGCACGCGTCCCGCGCCCGAGCGTGTTCGGTGCGGTCGCGGTGCCGCTCGGCTTCGACCAGGCGATCGAACTCGTCCGCGGCGCCTTGGACCTCGGCGAGTGTGAGGTCGAACCCGCCGCCGGCGACCCAGCCGTCGCGGTCGCGAAGCCTGTCGCTCGGGTTCGCTGCCGCGGCGCACAGCCCAGCACTTCCCGTCATCACCTACCCCCAACGATGGGCGGCCGATCGGCCGTTCGCCGCGCGGTGAGCGGCCAATCGGGTGTTTGGGCGTCAGTGAGGAAGTGCGTACTCGGCCGGGTCGAGACTCATGGGTCGATCAGACCCGGATCACCCGGACGTCGTAACGGCCGCGATATGGATGCCAGGTCTCGCAGCAGCGAGAACAGGGGGCGAGCCTGGGGGCCCTCGATGGGCGGGCGGCGGAGGAAGGCTCGGTCAGCCGCGGGGCCCGTAGATGATCTCGAAGCACAACAACTGCGGCCTGGCTGAACGTGACGGGCCGCAACGGGCGATCAGGACCCGGATCACGCGCCGAACGCAGCCAGGCGGAGAAACACTACGGCTTCGCCTGGTCGGACAATCTTCCGGTTCTCGGGCTCTTTAGGGCTGGCAGAGCATGCCCGGCCTGTACCCCATGGCCGCCGTGGAGGCGCTTGAACGGTGGTCCGACGAGCTTTCCCCCGTTGGCTCTGTCAGCCTCCCGCCGACGGCCGGGTGGAGCAATTCAATTGTCCGCTTTGACCCGCTCGCGGGTCGTGCGGGGCGAGAGCGGGCCTGTGCGTCATTCGGCGTTGCCCGGCCCGCGGTACTCGTCATGTCGACCGACCGGGGCGGTCGGGCCGCATCGACGCCTCAGCCAGCTGCGCGTGCGCGGGCGTCGAGCAAACGCGGGGCCGGATCGCCGGTCGTGCCGGAGAAGGTCAGTGGGCGGCCTTGTAGGCGTCCAGCACCGATGCCGAGATCCGGCCACGCTCAGAGACCTTCATTCCCTGCTGCTGCGCCCATTCACGGATCGCCTGGTTCTGCTCCCGATCCGTCGTTGCGCGGGCCACGGGACCAGCCGCCCCGCTGCGGCGGCGCCCGCCGGTGCGCCGCGCCGCCGTGACGAAGGGTGCGAGCGCGTCGCGCAGCTTCTTGCTGTTCGAGCTGGACAGGTCGATCTCGTAGGCCTTCCCGTCCACCATGAACTGCACCTGCTCGTCGGCGTCAGTGCCGTCAAGGTCGTCGACAAGGGTTACCTTGGTTTGCGTGGCCATGTGCTTCCTCCAGGATCAGGCTGTTGTGGCGCGTCCGGCCACATCGCCGCTCGCTCGGCTTCGCCACAGGATTGTGCCGTTTCTCTGGAGGGTAGCAACAACAGCCGCGGAATGTCGCACGGAGGGGCGCTGTCGTCGGTCTGAGGGTGATAAGGCCGACCACAGCCGCGGAAGCATCATCGTGCCGAGCATTGGTCCACGGCCAGCCGGCCTCACCCCGAACGGTCGGCGCGCAACCTGGTCTAGAAGCGCGGCCGCTGGCATGCGACGCGTACCCGTGGTCGGTCGTGCAGCCGGTGGTGAGGCACGCTGAGGGCGAGTGAATTGCCGCTCGGGGGATTCGCGCGCTGTGCTGTGCGCACCCGGCCCCGTCCCTGCGGGTGATCGGCCTGGATCGTCTCCCGGACCGGGCGACCCGCCATGGGCGCCAGGCTTGGCCCCGTCCTGGCAGGCATTCAGCCGCTGGCAGCGTCGCGAATGAGCGGCGAAGGTCCCGTACGGCCCTCCCCGCGACGTGGACCGACGCGCGCCCGCAGCGCGGTCGGCGCCGACGGGGCCCAGAAGAGATCCCTTCTCGATTCGACCCTTTGTCGAACCCTGCCTAGCCTAGGCAGCAATGGGTCGACTCGGTCATGCGGCACGAATACCCGCACCGAGGTTGTGCGAATGTTGTGCGGACGGTGTGAGGAGAAGAGGCGGTGGTGGTATTGCGATGCAGCCGACGGAACAGGCGGGTAAGCGAGTCCACGGCGCTCACGCGTTGTCGCCTTCCCGTGTGCGGAGACCGTGGGTGGCGCAGCTCGGGGCCCCTCGTGCCATCCCTCGTTTATCCCCTCGCTACACCCCTCGTGCGTCCGCTCGTCCGAAACGAGGCCCCGACGCTGCCGATCGGCGCAGGTCAGGAGCGAGACGAGGGGCGTCGGCCCGCCCAGAGACCCCATACGCGCAAGCGGCCGTTCCGGGGTCTGGGGGATCAGAGGGGCCGCGCAGGGGGAGAGTCACCGGCGGCTTGCAACCGTGGAAGGTCACACCTCTCGCTAGTGAACAACGTAATTCGGATCAGTTGATACGATTTGGACATAGCTTGCAGGCCTGAGCTCGACCTATTAATAAAAATGGAGCGAAATGGCCGGAAGCTCCCTAGTCTGCAATGGCAGCGAAACGGTAGGGGGATCGGGGTTGGGGTGGCGCCGGAATTGGTCGCGGATGTTCGGTGACGTGTATTGCTTTCACCGGGTCGGGCGGGTATATTCATTGGTAACGCCGCAACGGCGGGACGCCGGTCCCGATGAAACGCAACCGGACGGCGGACCGAACTCAAACAGACGATAGGGGTGCGCTGTGTGCTACGCCGACGCTTACCGTGACGACACCGAAACTGTTGGGGTGTTCGTCGCGGTCTGCTACTGCGGATGGTCGGACAACGGTCACCCGACCATGGAATCCGCCGAACGCGCGGCCCAGCTCCACGAGCAGAACACCGCCGACTGATCCACCAACACGCGCCGGGCGCCGGGCGGCGTTCCGCCCCGGATCCCCCGGAATAGGCCACGAGGAAGGGAAGTGATCATGGAGGATGTGGTGCGCCGTTACCGTGAGGGCACGGCGCTGATCACTGCGATGATGGCGATCGGGGCCGACACCGAACACACCAGGTACGCGGTCGTCACCGACGCGGACGGGCGGCTCGTCGGAACCTATTTCCCCGCCGACATGACCCGCCAGACCGGGTGGCACGTCCTGACCCCGCGGACCCGGCTCCCGTTCCCGTCCCCACCGAAGCCCACGCCACCGCCCGGCTCGTCGCCCACACCTGACCCCCGAAACGCCTTGAGCCCCGCCCCCGGGAACTCAAAACGATCAACTCCAGCTCCCCACCGAACGTCCGCTCCCCACCCGCGGGTGACGTGTCGATCACCCGACCCCTGCCCGAAACACGCCACCAGGTCACCCGGCCCGGAGCACCGGAAGGAGCGCCGATCATGACCACCGCCGAGCCCTGTCCCACCGACCCGCGCACCGACAGCACGGGCACGGGCGGGTCGCCGACTGATGCCGGGGCGGGCGCGGTCACCGCGTCCGGGCGGCTGCGCGCCGGTGAGCTGCGCCGCCGAGTGGCACAATTCCTCGCCGACCACCCCACGGACCCGGTGACGCCGGGGGAGATCGCGCGCAACCTGGCGCGCTCGCCCGGCGCGGTCGCCAACGCGCTCGGCGTGCTCGCATCCCGGGGCGAGGCCGAACAACTACCGACCCGACCCGTCCGGTACCGGGCCACCCCGACCACGGCCGCCGCCACCGCCATAGCGTCCCGGCGCCCCACGACCGGCACCACCACGGTCGGTGCCGGTGGCGCGAAACGGCCGCGCCGCTGCACCGGCGCCGGAAGCGGCACTACCACCTGTGCGGCGGGCACCGCCACCGCGACTGCCGCCGGGACCGTCGCGACCGCAGCGGGTACCACGCCGGGCGGCGGGTCGACCACGGCAGCGGCCGCGACGACCGCAGCCACGACGACCGCAGCCACGACTGCGCCCGCGACGGCAGCGGCGGTGTCGGAGGAGTCGGTGACGGGGCCGGTGGCCCGCCCGAATGGGACCTCCTATCACCCGCGTCGGTTGTCCGGGATGGCGGATGTGACGGCGCTGCGGAACCTGCGCCGGGCCGGGGTGCCCGCACTCATGTACGGGCCACCGGGCACCGGGAAGACGTCGGTGGTGGAGGCCGCGTTCGGGGATCTGATCACCGTGCAGGGCGACGGGGACACCACGGTCGCGGATTTCGTCGGCGAGTACACCCAGACCGCCGATGGTCGCTACCAGTTCGTGCACGGCCCGCTGGTGCGCGCGATGCGCGAGGGGCGGGCGCTGTTCATCGACGATGCCACGCTGATCCCGCCGACCGTGCTGGCCGTGGTGTACCCGGCCATGGACGGGCGCCGTGAGATCATCCTGAAAGCGCACGCCGGTGAGGTCGTGACCGCCGTCGACGGGTTCTACGTGGTGGCCGGGCACAACCCGGGCGTGCACGGTGCGGTCTTGACGGACGCGCTGGCGTCGAGGTTCTCGGTGCAGATCCGGGTCAGCACTGACTATGACCTGGCCGCGCAACTCGCGGTCGACCGGCGCGCGGTGAAGATCGCCCGCAACCTGGCCACCCGGGTCGAGAAGGGTGAGATCGGGTGGGCGCCGCAGCTGCGGGAACTGCTGGCCTTCCAGAAGATCGCCGAGGTGCTCGGCCCGATGGCCGCCGCCGCGAACCTGGTCGGGATCGCCCCCGAAGACGACCAGGAGACGGTCGCGGCGGTCGTGCGCACCGTGTTCGGCACCCCCGTCGAACCCCTCGCCCTCGGCACCCGCATCTAACCCATTCCACCCCGGCCGACCACGGCCCGCCGCGTAGACGAAGGAGGGCACTGTGCGATGAGCGCGCACCTGATCAGCGACGAGACCGCGACCACCACGACTCTGGACCCGGCCACCGACGCGGGCTGGTTGGCGCTGTCGGCGGCGGTCACGGAGGAGGCCCCACTGATCGCCGACCGCGACGACCTCGTGGTCACCGTTGCGCCCGGCGCCGGGCGCGGATGCCCGGCCTGCTTCTTCCCGCCGCACGCCGCGATCGAGATCGACGGCGTGTACCTCCCGGCCGGGGTCGACCCCGGCACCGCCGCCCCGCAGCGCAGCGGGGACCGCGGCCGCTACGCGGCGCTGTGGGGGCTGCTGGTGCACGAGTGCGCACACGCCCGGCACAGCCGGTGGGACCCGCCGCCGGGCGCCCCGCCCGCGGTCGTGTCGGCCGCGTTGCTGTTGGAGGAGTCCCGGATCGAAGGCGCCCACATCCGACGCCGCCCCGATGACCGGCACTGGCTGCGCGCCTCGGCCACCGGGCTGGTGCTCGACGAGATCGGCCCCGGCAGCGGGATGACCCGCCCGGAGGCCGCCCACACCGCCGGGCTGCTGCTGGCCCGCGTCGACGCCGGAATCCTCACCCCGCCCGAGACCGCACCTGTCGCCGCCACCATCGAGACGATCCTCGGCGCCGCCACCCTCGCCCAGCTACGGGAGATCTGGCAGGCCGCGCACCGCACGGACGACGACGACGTCGACACCATGCTCGAGCTCGCCCGCCGCTGGTGTGACACCGTCGGCATCCCCACCGCGCCCACCCCCGCTGCCACCCCGCCCGGCAGCAGCGGCACCCCCCACACACCCGTGACCCCCACCGGGGAACCGACGCGGCCGGGGGAGACGCCCACCGGTGAAGGAACGGGCGAGCCGGGAGAGACCGGTGAGATGCGGGCGCCGTCGGACATGGACCGGGCGATCAGCGCGACGCTGGCCCGGGTCGCGACCGCGGTGGCGTGCGAACCGCTCCCTGCCGACCCGGCCGAGCTCGCCACCGCCGCCGCGGATGAGGAGGCGCGGGCCGCTGCCGCCGCGGACAGGTCCGCGCGGCGGGTGTTCTCCCCGACGCGCGGCCACACATCGTCCGGGTCGACCGCGATCTCCGGTACCCGCCCGCCGGATCCGGCGGAGCGGGTCGCGGCCCGCCAGTTGGGGCGGGCGTTGGACACCGCCGCCGTCCGGGATCGGGCCGTGATCAAGACCGGGTCGGTGCTGCCGCCGGGCCGGTTGCGGATGCGCGGCGCGCTGGCCGCGGACGCGCAACGCGCCGCCGGGGCGACGCCGACCGCCGAGCGGTTCGTCCGCGCCACCCGCAAGATCACCCCCGCGCCGCCGCTGCGGCTGGGAATCGCCTGCGACGTGTCCGGGTCGATGCGCGCGGTCGCCGCCCCGGTGGCCTCGGCCGCGTGGATCCTCGCTCAGGCCGCCCACCACACCCGCACCGACGCCTGCACCGCAACCGTGATCTTCGGCAAGTACGTACGCCCGATCACCCGCCCCGGAGAAACCCCGCCACAGGTGGCCGAGTTCGACGCCGTCGATGGCACCGAGGACGTCCCGACCGCGCTCGATGCCCTCGACGGTGCCCTCGGACTCTGCAGGCCCGGCGCGGCCCGGCTGCTGGTCGTGATCAGCGACGGACAGTTCACCGCCCGCAGGCGCGCGGCCGGACAGACCCGCATCGACCGGCTACGCCACAGCGGCTGCGCCGTGCTGTGGCTCGCCCCGCCCAGCCCCTACATCGAGCCGCTCGACGGCGCCACCGTGCACACCCTCACCGACCCCACCACCACCGCCCGCGCCATCGGCAAGGCAGCGACCACCGCCCTGCGCACCGCCCGCTGACCCCCCACACCAACGCGCCGCGGGCCCTTTTGACCCAGCGGGCCCGGCGGCCGTTCGCCCGATCCGTCTGGAGGAATGCGATTAGCGCCACCACGTCGTCACCGCCCCGCACATCGGGCCGCGCACGCGATCGACCGGCTGGTCGAGGCCACGACCCCGCTTGACTCCGCCACCGCAACCAAGCGTCCATATGTGGACCCCGTGCACCACGGCAGCGCGCGCCGTCGGGGCCCACCGCCTCCGGAGGCATGACCCACCCCACCCACCATCAGGGAAACGGGAGACCGTCATGCCCAACCCCACCCCGCCCACCCCAACACCGGACACCGCCCAGACCGGCACTGCTCAGACCGGCACTGCTCAGACCGGCGCCGCAGCGGACAGCGACGGCCGCGAGGCCACGACGTCCACCCGCACGCGCACGCACGACCACTCCGCCACCGCTGATCGCCCGGCCGGGGACTCCGCGGCCCGCCGTATCCGCGGTGGTGAGTTCGAGGACCGGGTGTGGGCCGCGCTGCGGCGCCACCCGGGTGCCACCGCCGCCGAGCTGGCCGCCGAGGCGCCGGGCTCCCGCTCCGCGGTCGGGAAGCTACTGGCCGCCTGGGCGGCCGACGGCAGCGCCACCTCGACCGCGGGGCCCAAGCCCCGCGACGCCCGCCGATGGACCGCAGCACCCATCACGCACGACACCGCCCCGACCGGACCGTCCACCGGCCCGCAAGCCGAACTCGAGGACAGCAACAGTGCACCCAGCGCCGCCCACCCAGACACGGTGGACACAGCAGCCAACGCCGACGGCGGTGAAGACCACGCACCTGCCACCGCGCGGGACGGAATCGACCACGCAGCCGACCCTGTGGATGCCCCCGCCGAGACAGACGACCCCGTCCACACGAGCCATACGCCCAGCGCAGCAACCAGCCGCTGGAACGCCCGCGGCCCCGAGGTGGACGCGGCTGTGCCCGACCGGCCCGGCGCCGGCGGTGTTGATGGCCTCGACGCTGGGATCGCCGGTGCCGACGTCGAGACCCCCGGGACGAGCGGAGCTGTGCTCGCCGCCGAACCCGCTCGGGGCCGCGAGTTGAGCCGTGCGCGGGCGGCAGGGCGTAATCGGTCCGGGTCCATCCGGCTGCCGAAGGGCGGTCTACGTGGGCAGGTCGAGGACTACCTGGCCGATACGCCGGGCGAGCACAGCCCGATCCAGATCGGGAAGGTGCTCGGTCGTTCCTCGGGTGCGATCGCGAACGCGCTCGAGTCGCTCGTCGGATCGGGCGGCGCGGTCCGCACGTGGGAGCGACCCCGCCGCTACAGTCACCCCGACCACGCCGATGCCATCGACCAGACCGACCGCCACGCCGCGCGCGACCGCGCAGCGGCAGACCGCGGGGGCACACGGCCGCGTGGCGCGGGCCGCGGGGTATGCGGGGTCGGCACCTACGTCACGGTGCTCGCGGTGCTGCCCCTGGACAGCGTCGACGCGATCAGCACCGACGAGATCGCTGACTGGGTGCGTACCCGGGTACCGGGGCGGGTGCTGTTCGCTGCCGCCGCCCACGGCGTGACCAGGGCCGCGCTGTCCGCCGGTGCCGAACCAGCCGCCTGGCCAACCACCGCAACGGACACCACCGAGGGTGACGTCGCCCCCGGGCTGCACGCCTCCCGCCCGGCCAGCCCAGACTCGTCCGGTCATGAGGAGTCCGATCCTGACGCCGCCGCCGACGCCGGGATCGAACGCGACACCGTCACCGGAGGTGAGGAGCCCGACGGGCACGGCGACGCCGAGGCTGGCAATGAGGGCCGCCGCGGTGACGACGGAGGTAGTGGCACCACTCATCGTGTGGCAGGCGAGCAAGCCGAGGCTGCCGCTGTCTGTGGGGGCGAGGCATGAGCGAGGAGGCGTGGGCGTATCTATCTCGGGTGGCCGAGCCGCCCGCCCCCGGCGTGGCCGCACTCGCGGCCCGGCTCGGGCCCGTCGAGGCTGCGGAGCGGATCCGATCGGGGCGGGTCAGCGACCGCGTGGCCGCCGAGACCCACGACCGGCACAGGGTGTGGCGGGCCGAGGCCGACCTGGCCGCCGCCGCGGCGGTCGGCGCCCGGCTCGTCACGCCCGGGCACGCGGAGTGGCCCACCGGGCTGTTCGATGCCTGCACGACAACCGGTGATGCCGGCACCACAACCTGGGCCCCGGCCCTCGCACCGCCAGTCGCGCTGTGGGTGCGCGGCCCCGCACGACTGACTGAGTGTTGCGAGCGGGCGGTCGCGGTGATCGGGTCGCGGGCGGCCACCAATTACGGCACCCATCTCGCCAGCGACCTCGGCGCCGGGCTGGCCCGGGGCGGGAAGAGCGTTGTCGCGGCGGCCTCGCAGGGCATCGACGCCGCCGCGCTGAAAGGCGTGCTCGCGGTCGCAGGAATCTCCCTTGCGATGCGTCCGAGCGGGATCGATCAACCGGTCCCGCGGCCGCTCGCACCCTTGCTGGAGGCGGTCACGGCGACCGGGCTGGTCGTCAGCGAGTACCCGCCCGGCGTTGCGCCGTCTCGCACCAGGCTGATCGCACGCAGCCGGCTCCTCGCCGCTTTGTCTCGCGCCACCGTTGTGTCCCGCCTGCCGCTGCAGGAGGTTCGTGAGGTGTCGGCCTTCCCGGACGGGTTGCGCCCGATCCAGGTCGACGACACCGCCCCCGAGGTGTCTACGGTCGGCCGGGCCGTGCTGATCGGGCAGGTACAGGCGGGTGGGCACACGGTGTCGCTGGTGACGTGTCACCTGAAGTCGAAGCTGTTGACCTTCCCCGGTGGCCGGTTCTCCACCAGTGACGACGCCGAACGGGCCCGCTTCGCGGCCTTCGCCCTCTACCGACGCGCCGCCGAGGCAGTCACCGTCCGTCAGGCGGCCACCGAACTGCTGGCCGGGAACGGCCAACATCGGGCCGTGATCGTGCTGGGCGATCTCAACGACGAACCGGAGGCCGCGACTACGCAGATCCTGCACGGCCCTCCCGGATCCGAGATCGGCACCGGCGGCTACAGCCAACCGGACCGGGGGGACGGGCAGCGGCTGTGGAACCTCGCCGCCCGCATCCCGCAACCGCAGCGCTACACGCGGATCTACCGCGGCCGCCCGGAGCTGATCGACCACATTCTGGCCAGCCATCAAGTCACCCAGGCCGTCGCCGATGGCGACGTCACCGCCGGCCCGGCACCGGCCTCGATCGAGGACAACCCGAACGTGCGCCGCGACGCCCCCGGCTCCGACCACCGACCGGTGGTAGCCACGATCAACCTGCCCTGACCTCGCTCAGAGCAGCCCTCGGCGGTCAGGCGGTGCCGTGGTCGGCGGCCCGCCGCAGCATGTCGGCGATGGCGGGGAACTCGTCGCGAATGCGGGCTGCGGCCGCTTCGAGTTCCTCCGAGTCGGCATAGCGCAGCCCGGTCGGTGCCCCGCCATCGTCGTGACGGCCGGTGTGGTGTGGCCACGGACGGCCGATCCGCGCGACGGTGGTGAGGATTGTCTCGATCGTTCCCCGGTCGGCGAGCTGGGCCCGTGCCTTGGGCCGGCGCTGGTCGAGAACCATCAGCTTGGTGTGCACCAAGGGGTTACTGATCTTGACGCGGCGTGCGCTGACCAGCAGGCTCAGCGCCGCGGGACTGAGCCCGATGATGCGGGCCAGCCGGGCTTGGCTGATGCCGTAATCCGCGAGCAGGCGGTAAACGACGGTGCGCAGCGGCGCGCCATACAACTCCCGCTGGCGCTCGCGGATCAACGCCGTACGCGCGGCCGGGGTCACCACCAACGAATCGGCTGCCATATTCAGCGATGCTCGCACGAACGCACGAATCTCGCGGGCGAACGACAAAAGCCCAAACCCAACGAGGAACGCCCCGGGGGGCGCGCCGGCCAGCGGGAGCAACTCCCTGTCTCGGCCGAGCCCGCGTGCGCGGGGTCAGGCTGCGTGCGGCTGCCACGCCGGTCCGGCAGGAGACGGTGCCCGGAGCGGCGTCACGCCGGTCTGGAGGTTACGTGGTTCAGCCGACCGGTCCTTGGGCCGCGTCGCAGCCTGCTGGATGGGCTCCGTGCCCGTCGGGCGCACGCGCGAGTCCCGGTTCCAGAGCCGCTGGGCGGCCCGAAGATGTGGGCGTGGCCGCCTCGGGTGGATCGCCGACCGGGTAAGAACCCCACCCGGATCCCGCGACCGTCCGGGGCTGCTGTGGCGGTGTGCTCGTAGCCATCGAGTAGGGCGGCCAGGTCCTTGAGCGCGTCCGGATCGCCGACCTCCTGCACTGCGAGCACATCCGGGCTCAGCTGGCCGATCGCCTGCGCCAACGCCTCAAGCTTCGCCGTGTAGGCGGCGTCGGTGCTGGGCCCGGACGGCCCGGGCCGGAACAGGTTCTCCAAATTCCACGTCCCCACCTTCACCATCACCCTGCTCCGATCCCTCACACCCAATCCGGCCGCCCCAGCCGTGCATCGTCAGCCGAGCAGAGCAGGACTGCGCCCGTGCTGATACCTCGACAGGCCGGTGCCGGGTGACTCGTCGCCTGACCGACATCCAGCGGCCACACCCCGTTCAGCAACCACCGGCCGGAGGTTGAACGGTGACACATCGCGCGCGAGTCCCAGATGGTTGAGCGGCCGGGGGTCGGCGCTAAGCGCCTTCTGACGGCGACACTGCACGGCGGGACTCGTCGATGCTCGAGCGGTCAGCGGCGCGGTTCTGATTCCCGCCGGACTGAGGGCGTTCGCCGGAACGAGGATCCCCTGATGATGTGAGTGCGCCGCACCGTAGGCATCGCATATCGCGAAGTCAACGCGCCCGAACTTGTGTATAGCCGGTCACTGTCAGGGGTGATCATCCTCCGCTGCCGGTCGGGCGAGGATGCCGGTGGTGAGGTCGTCGAGGTTGTCGAGGACGAGTCGGGAGAGGTCGAGGCGACCGCCACTCGCTACCCACATGTTGAGCCCGACCCGAAAGGCGGCGACCGCGCCCGCGGCGACCAGCCGCGGGCGCCGGGCGTCGTCGATCTCGTTAAGGCGAGCTACGGTGACGCGGCGGACGAGCCGCTCGAAGCCAGCGAACACAGCA